>JBCCSZ010000428.1:0-4572 GCA_039199225.1 Bacteroidota bacterium | reverse complement strand
GACGGGATTTCCATCGTACTCGCTGAATACGCCATGTAGCAGAATCTTATCTTCTGGCAAGCCTTCGATGAGTTGAACCCTGGGGAAGTTCAGATTGCCTCTCTCAATCTTTGAGCTAAGGTCCCGGTCGATCTGGCCGTCTTCTGAAAGCTTGTAGAGGAAAACCTCCGGCTCTGTATCGGTATAGTCTGTACCGCCCACAAAGATGTTGTTGTCGTCCGTTGCATGACCGGCAAAGGCGCTCATCTTGCCACTGGTATTGATGAAAAAGGAAGGGTCGCGCTCACCGCTTTCCAATGCCCTCACGACAAAGGTGCTGTCCGATCCATCATACCGTAGTCCAGCGCCAAAGAGGAGCAGCTTGTCGTCTTTTTGAAGCGTCAGATCACTGAAGCGAACCAAGCCATCGATGTAGGTGGCATCGTAATCTGTGGCACTCAAATTGGCGCCAAAATCAGTGTATTTCTGTAGCTTCTGACTGCTCTCTCCATTGATGTAGAAGGCGGTCGATTCCCCAGCGTAAACTTGTCCTTTGGTGTCCATGTCCATGTAGGCAATATTGCCGCCGCTGGAACCGGCAACATAAGGGAAAGGCACCGGAGCAGCTTGGTAACCGTCTTTGTTGGTTATTGTTAAACCCAAGATTTTTCCTTCGAATATCGATCCTTGGCGCTGTGCGCCGATGAGGAGTTCTCCGCTGGGCAGTTGCAGAATTTTTCCTGCTTCTTGATCGACATGCCCTAGATTGTCGTTAAAGCTGTCGTCGACTTGGCCATTGGGCAGCAAGCGGGCGATTTGGCTGATGGCCTTATCATTGACGCGCTGGAACTTGCCGACGATGATGATTTTTCCATCTTCCTGAACGAGTACATCTCGTACAAGGCCGCGGGTATACAAGCCGGCTTGGAAACTGCCATCTGTTTGGAAGCTCGGAAAGCCATTGGCTGTTTGGAAGCGAACGATGCCCGGTGTAAACTGGCCGTTGACGGTGGAGAAAAAACCAACCATCACCATCTGGTTATTGCTCTGAATGGTCGCTCTGGAACCAAAGGTGTTGGTCTCCGGACCAGAGATACGCAGACCATCTTTATTGATGAGGAAGCATTTCCGCCCCAGGATGTAGAAGTAATCATCATTGGCCACTTCGATGCGGGCGAATTCATTACCAACCTGATATCGGGACAAGACATTTCCCTCGCGGTCAAAAATGGCAGTGTTAAAATCATCGCCGGAAAGTATGCCAATGGAGCCATCGCCAGAGACGACCATGTTCTTTATTTTGATGTTTGAAACGCTTTCGATGATCGGAGAAAAATCTGTATCCACTACACCCGAAGCGTCTAAGCGAAAGACATCTTGCGTTCGATTGCCAATGGTCAGATTGGAACCTGCCACCAACAGTTCTGTTGCTGATTGGGAAGCGATGTTTGCAATGGCTGGGCCGCCTGCCGGAAAGACAATCGAGGAAAAGTTTGGATCGGACTTTCCATCTTTTGCCTTTAGATGAAGGCTGTAAATCAGATTGCTGCTGTTGGGGTCTTCTGCCTGTGCCGCTATGAATATTTTTTGATCTTCCAGCACTTCTAGGTCGATGACGTTGAGTGACGCATCGAGTAATATCTCGAAATCTGGATCGATGGTCCCATTGGGCATCAAGCGTAGTACACTGCCGAGGTATCTGCTGGCGCCGTCGTAAAACTTACCGCCAATCAGTATTTTTCCATCCGATTGCAAGGCCATGCAAAATGGGAAGTCTTTAATCTCATCTGGAAAATCGAAGCTGTTGTCGAGCGAGCCATCTGCTTGCAACCTAAAGAGGGGCTTTACGGCAAATTCATTTAAAAAACTATTTGCCCGATTTGTAATGACCAAAATTTTATCGTCTTCTTGAGCGAGTACTTGAAAGCCCGCACCAGACTGAAGGATGACCGGATTGAAATTGGGATCGATAACTTGGGCCGTGGCAACCCATGCGACCAGGCACAAGAGTGCAGAGCATCTTAACTTTCTAAGCATTTTTTGTTGTACTTTTTGAGAAGTTTAGTAATGAATTTCTCAAGTATATATGGATTGTAAAGCAGGTGTTCAAAGATATTGCCACAAATGATCCGAGGCCAAAAAAACATCGCCGGATACTGCAGCTATACAAGGATTGTCGACGTTCTTGTAGTCGCTTCAGCTCCGGCAATAGATAGAAAAAGGCTTGCATTTTATCTTATACAATGCCATTCGATCAATTTACGTCTTGCATGTTTTTAGTTGGTATGTAAGCAGTTCGTAAAATTAAATGAACTAATAATTTGCATGAAAGCTTTTTCACATCATTAGTAAGCTTAAAAAATTGACATAAGAAACTTCTTAAGTTCAGCCAAAATAAGCTCAATAATCTTCAGATATTCAGGTATTTCGTTTATTTCAGCTGAACAGTTTCTTATGCAAGCAATTTATCTAAGCACTTACTTCATTTAAAATACTCGTCGATACTACGGTATCGCCTGCGTTTTTGGCTTCGTCTGTAAAAAAGTTTCTCTACAACTTATTGTTAACCCAATATCTACGAACTGCTTAAGTGCCTAGACAAATTAAATAATGACTTATTTTGAACGACTTTCACCTCTATACTTCGTCAAAAATACGCGCCATAGCTACGGCTATGCCTGTGTTTTTTGCCTCGTCTACAGATGAAACTTATCTCAAACTAAGGATAACACAATTTTGTCCAGGCACTTATTCATCTGAGCAACAAAGAGACCGATTGCCACCATTGTTGCTCGATGGACACCATCTGTTAGTATAAACCTGAACCTGGCAAGGTTCAAATCAAATCATTCGAGTGGTCTTTTACCCAGCTAGCAGCAAGCATTTGCCACGACTGGGCTTAGACAAAAATTAAGTTTTTTTAGGAAGCTGTTAATCGGGCAGATAAACAGTTTTCTTCTGTAAATGCGCTTCATCAACGCTGTTGTTATTTTGGGCGAGACTAAAAAATCATTTGCTTTAACAAAAGCTAAATTTTTAGTGCGTGCCTCCAATAACTTGTGATTTCATACTAATACCTTGGGCTGGATTGTGAATCACTTCGTGCCAGATTACAATATAACAACGCTCATAACAATCAAATCGTTGCCCGAATAATACATTTTTATTATTTGATTTTGAGTGGAGAAATTCTCCATACTAAATGATTTACTTTGTTTGTTTTTGAAAAAAGGCAGAGAAAATGCCTCGATCTGTTTGCAGACGCACATGGTACAAGCCATCCGGCCATGTGGCGACATCCAGGCGGTAGCTGCCTGTGCTTGTCTTCAAAGGCAGTGTTTGTTCTTTTAATTGAAGCAATGAACGTCCGTATAAATCATGTACATCAATGCACTGTAAATGGGCATTTTCCAATTGGATATTCAGTTCGTTGTTGGTGGGGTTGGGATAAAGTTTGCCTTGGATGAATGCCTCTGCGTCTGCTTCGATGGTGGAAGTAATTAGGTCAATGTCTAGGTCGCAATTTCTTGATACGACCTTCCAGTCATCAAAAAGATCATCGCCTATTTGGAAACACTCCAAGGTGCGCGTAAAGCCGTGAAGTCCGCAGGGGCCATTGATGAAGCCTGCCGTCGAGCCGACGCCCTCGATCATAGCCCATTGATTATCAAAGATATAGATGGCCAAACGGCGGTTGCCTACTGATAGGGTGTCGACCCGCTCAACCACCAAGGATTGGCCATGGCACCAAACGTGTTCGACTGTATCTCCCAACTGTAGATCAAAATCGGCCAGTACCAGTTCTTGTTCATATCCTCTTTCCATAAAGTAAAACTTCTTACCTTCTTCTCTGACGAAATAGGTGCCATCGAGAAAAATCGGATCGGTTTGAACAGTGGAGTCTGTACTATGTGTCGCCTCTCGAAAAACAAGGGCTTTATGGTATGTCTGACCATTGATGAGCGTGTCGCCAGAGAGGACCGTTGTAAATACATCATGGTAGCTGTAAGAGCCATTCGAGCCGCCGCGAAAGTCTTTCCAGATATTGCCTTCCATCAAATAAGGTTGCGCACTTGCTGTAAAAGCTACTGCAAAAAATAAAAGAATGCCAATCGTTGTTACTGCTTTTTTCATGGGATTTTAATTGAGAAATGTGAAAATTTCTTGCACCCGAAAGAATGCAATCCATAAAAAACGAAAGGAAGTTTTGTGAAATGCAACAGGCAGGAGAAGAGAGCAGTCTACCCGTTTATTGTAAGTAAGCAAGATTAAAATTAGGACTTTCTAAGAGGAAGCGCAACAGCGCAAGGTAGATTACCATGAATAGGGTATAGGTTAGTCACCAAACCACCGATCACCCTTCACTGATTTCGCCATTTCAATCGGCTGAAAAACCACCAAATCAGCAAGGCCGCAATCCCCCACAATTGCCAACTCATCCAAGCAAAAGAGCTTCCGGTGATGGGGCGCATATCTCCGGTTGCGATGATGCCTGCCCAGAAGTAGGGATGGGCTTCCACGGGATCGGCTGACGCTAGGTAGTCTAGTTTTGCCTGCCGCAATGCTTCTTGTTTACCTCTTCCCTTTTGCAGG
>JBCCSZ010000427.1:0-4598 GCA_039199225.1 Bacteroidota bacterium | reverse complement strand
GCGACCTTATTTATGACGCTGATGGCGGGCATCAATGCCCTGCTACACCGCTACACCGGACAGCAGGATTTGGTATTGGGAACGCCGGTCGCTGGTCGGGAGCATCCAGATGTAGAAGATCAACTGGGTTTGTATTTGAATACGCTGGCCATCCGTACCGCCGTCAGTGGTGCGGAAAGTTTCACAGAACTGCTGGCCAAGCAAAAGCAAGTATTGCTGGAATCCTACGAACACCAGCGCTACCCCTTCGATGCCTTGGTGGGAGAGCTTGATCTAAAGCGAGATACGAGTCGCTCAGCACTGTTCGATGTGCTGGTGGTCTTACAAAACCAGGAGCAACTGCACAATCTGAGGGAGGAGCAACTGACCAATCTGAAAGTCGAGCCTTTTGCCTTTGAGCAGGCGCACGCCCAGTTCGATTTGACCTTTACTTTCAAAGAAGGCAACGGACTTGATTTGCAAATCAACTACAATTCCGATTTATACGATCCTACTTTTATTCAGCGCATATTTAATCATTTAGAAAGTCTGTTGCAATATGCCATCGGCAATGCTTCTGAACCGATTGGCAAGATTGATTTTCTGAGTGAGACAGAACGCAAGCAACAACTGGTCGACTTCAATGACACCGCAAAGGTTTATCCGAAGGGACAAACCATCGTACAACTTTTCGAAGAGCGAGCTGCCCAACAGCCCAATAAAACGGCCGTTGTTTTCAACGATAAAATACTCACCTACAAAACCCTCAACGAAGCAGCCAATCGCCTGGCCGACTATCTAACGACCAGCCACCAAGTAGGCGTCAACGATCTATTGGTCGTCAAAATGGAACGAAGCGAAATGCTCATTGTGAGTCTGCTGGCAATCTTGAAAGCTGGTGCAGCCTACGTACCGATCGATGCCCACTGTCCGCCGGAACGAGCAGCATTTATGGAAAAGGACAGCCAATCCAAATTGTGTATCGACGATGAAGTGCTGACTGATTTCAGAAAAACGGAAG
Organism: Bacteroidota bacterium; assembly: GCA_039199225.1. Lineage (GTDB taxonomy): Bacteria > Bacteroidota > Bacteroidia > Chitinophagales > Saprospiraceae > JBCCSZ01. The sequence continues at coordinate 3,598 of JBCCSZ010000427.1, read as the reverse complement.
ATCAATACGACAGCTCCAATCCGCAGCCCAAGGCCAAGCCAAATGACCTGGCTTATGTCATCTATACATCTGGTACCACGGGGCAGCCAAAGGGCGTCTTGGTGGAGCATCACAGCATGATGAATACCCTTCATTGGTTTATCGACCAATTCGATCTTTCTACAGAGACCAAGGCGATTCAGCTGACAGATGTTTCCTTTGATCCAAGCATCGAAGACATCTTTGGTACTTTGGCCAGCGGTGGTCGACTGCATATCATTCCAAAAGAAATGCTGCTGGATACTTCAGCCGTCCGAACCTATATCGACCAGCACCAGATCAGTATGCTGAACTATGTACCCAAATATTTACACGAACTATTGGGGCATCAGGAAAAGCTGACTTCTTTGAAATACATCATTTCTGGTGGAGAAAAATTATCTGACTATATCCGTCGATCAATTTTAGATAGTGGTTATCGACTCTTTAACAATTATGGACCAACGGAGGCCACGGTTGATGCTTTGAGTATAGAGGTAAAGTCGGAGGAGGTCATCACCATCGGCCGGCCGGTTGCCAATTGCAAAGCATACATTTTAGATGCTTATCAAAATCTATTGCCGCTTGCCAGTGTTGGCGAACTGTACTTGTCGGGAGCTGGCTTGGCCAGGGGTTACCTCAAGCGGGCAGAATTGACAGCCCAGCGTTTCATACCCCATCCCTTTGAATCGGACGCCCGCCTTTACCGCACTGGTGACCTAGCAAGGTGGCGGCCCGATGGTCGCATCGAATTCTTGGGTCGCAACGATCAACAACTGAAAGTTCGTGGTCATCGGATCGAGCTGGGAGAGATCGAGCAATGCATTTCGCAATTCTCTTCCGACATTCAACAGGTTTGTGTACGCGCTGAGGAGCAAGCAGCAGAAACGATTTTATTGGCCTACTATGTTTGCCAGCTTGAAATAGCGCCTTCGGATTTGCATGCCTTTCTCCAAGCCCGACTGCCTTCGTACATGCTGCCTACACATTATATACCGTTGGATGCTTTGCCGATGACAAGCAACGGAAAGGTCGATCATCGAGCCTTACCCGGCGTACCATCGGATGCTTCCTCTGCTCAACTGCTCGTCGGGGCAAGGAATGCGAAAGAAGCGGCAATGCTCGATATTTGGCAACAGTTATTGGGAACGCAACAACTTGGTGTGACCGACAATTTTTTCGAAAAAGGTGGTCATAGTCTTAAAGTGGTCCAACTTGTCAATCAGGTTCAAAAACAGTTGAATGCTCAGTTGGAAATTGCAGATGTTTTTGCTCATCCAACCATAGCTGAAATGGTTCTCCGCTTGAAAGATGAAGGCTTTCAAAACATTCCCACAGCACCAATACTGGAAGACCATCCCCTGTCTCCTGCACAAAGTCGACTTTGGGTACTTTGTCAATTTGAAGATGCCAACCTGACTTTCAATATGCCTGCTTCGCTTGAATTAAGGGGGCGTCTTGAGGCAGATAAGTTAGAGAAAGCCTTCCAAAAAGTGGTAGAGCGGCATGAGGTGTTGCGGACGAGATTCCTGGAAAAAGAAGATGGCAGCATTCGCCAGCAAATACTACCGGCTGGTGAGTGTTTGTTCCAATTACAACAAGAAGATGTTCGAGGAGAAAAGAATCAGAAAGCTTTGGTAGATGGCTTGGTGGCCAAAGAATACCGACAAGCATTTGACTTGACAAAAGCACCTCTGCTTCGCGCAACATTGATCCGTTGCGAAGCGGACAGACACCTACTGCTTTTCAGCCTGCACCACATTGTAGGCGATGGTTGGTCGGTGGAATTGTTGACCAAGGAATTGATGATGGCTTATGATGAACTGAGGGGAGATGCAAAACTTGACTGGCCGACTTTGACCATCCAATATAAAGACTATTGTCACTGGCTCATTGAAAACACATCGAAGCAGGATCGCAAATCGGATGAATCATTTTGGTTACAGAAATTTTCTGGCGAGTTACCAGTACTAGAACTACCTGCCGTGCGCAGTCGCCCTCCGATTAAGACCCACAGGGGTGCCATTGTTGCACATCGCTATTCCAAGCAGCTTCGACTCGATTTACAGGCTTTTGCCGAAGCACAGGGAGCCACTTTATTCATGTTGCTCATGGCAGGCATCAACGGTTTATTTTCCAGGTATACAAATGCAACAGACATTATCCTAGGGACGGTAGCCGCCGGTCGGGAGCATCCGGATTTGGAAAACCAGATTGGTCTTTACCTCAACACCTTAGCCATTCGCACACAGTTTGATAGGACGGCATCATTTGCAGATTTATTGCAAATACAAAAAGCAGAACTAACGGCTGCCTACGCACACCAACAGTATCCCTTTGACCTGCTGGTGGATGGTCTGAAATTGCGGCGAGATACTTCCCGTTCCGCTTTGTTCGATGTTATGGTAGTGCTGCAAAATCAAGAAGACTTGTCTTTGAACGACGTGCTTGGTTTGAAAGATTTGGACATTCAGCCTTATGCGGCGGTAGATCGTTCCTTGAGTCAGTTCGACATGGCACTGTCCTTTTCGGAAGATTCGGAGGGGCTTCAGCTGCACTTGGAATACAATGTCGACATATACGATGCAGCTATGGTCCAGCGGCTGGTTTGTCACCTGGGAAATTTCCTGAAAAACGGCATGCTGGAACCTGCCAAGCCCATCCACCAGTTGTCCTATCTCGATCATAGGGAGCAACACCAGTTGTTGCGCCGATTCAATGATACAGCAGCAGATTTTCCCAAGGATAAAAACATCATGGAGCTTTTTGTAGAGCAAGCACAAAAGACGCCCGATAAAACTGCCTTGGTCTTTGAGGGACAGCGGATGAGTTATCGGGACTTGGATCGTCGATCGAATCAATTGGCTCACTACCTGCTGCGCAATTTTCCCATTGGGCGAGAAGACCTGATCGCTGTGAAGTTGCAACGCAGTGCCGACTTGATTGTCGCTGTCTTGGCCGCTCTAAAAACAGGAGGTGCTTATGTGCCGATTGACACTTCCTATCCGCCGCAAAGGGTTGCCTACATTGAACAAGACAGCCAATGCAAAGCGACCATCGATGAAACTTTGATGAAGACTTTTGAACAAGTTGAAGCATCTTGTCCGACGGATCAACCTAAAATAACGATCCTTCCGACCAACCTAGCTTATGTGATTTACACCTCTGGCTCCACCGGCAAGCCCAAGGGTGTAATGATTGAACACCGTAGCCTAATCAATTTATGCACCTGGCACAAAGCGACGTATAAGCTGAGCGAGGAGAGCAGACAAACGCTTTTTGCCAGCGTTGCTTTCGATGCTTCTGTTTGGGAAATATATCCGACATTGGTCAATGGTGGAACACTGTATCCAATTGCAGATTCGGCGCTCCGGTACAATGTCGATCAGCTAGTAGGCTTCCTAAAAATGCATCAGATTACGCATACTTTCCTGCCGCCACAAATGGTTCAGGAGCTGGTTCGCCTCAATATAAGTTTGCCAGGATTGACCATACTAACGGGAGGAGATGTTCTGAAACTTTCCGAGCGCAATACTTACCATATTTTCAATAATTATGGTCCGACGGAGAACACGGTTGT
>JBCCSZ010000426.1:0-4622 GCA_039199225.1 Bacteroidota bacterium | reverse complement strand
GTCGCCCATTCTTTATTTTTCGCCGACATTGGAATATATATAATTTTTTATTAATATTACTTCAAGTACAGCTGACCCTAGGGATCCATACGGTCGGCATCATCGAATCGTAAATCCGCATCAATCCACCGATATGACACTCATCAGAAAAGAATCCAAAAGTACATACCTCATATTGCAGTTGAACCGCCCCAAAGTCAATGCCCTCAACCTTCAAATGGTTGAAGAAATAAGAGAAGCCTTCAAAGAAGCCGAAGCAGACGATGGCGTACAGGGGGTCATCCTCACGGGCTTTCCCGGTATTTTTTCGGCTGGACTCGACCTGATTGAACTCTACGATTACGATCGAGAAAAAATGCGGGTCTTTTTCAAAGCTTTTGGCTTGATGCACATCGAATTGGCGGAATTTTCAAAGCCCTTCATCTGTGCCTTGACCGGACATTCTCCGGCTGGCGGCACCGTCATTGCAGTGGCGGCAGATTATCGGATTATGGCCGAAGGCGAAAAATTTGGTATCGGACTGAATGAAGTGGCGGTCAATGTCCAAATCACCCACAATTTGGTGAAGGCATACGTTTTTTGGCTCGGACAGCGCAACGCCTACCAAGCAGTCATGGATGGCAAATTGTTCAACCCTGCCGAAGCATTAGCAGTAGGATTGGTAGACGAAGTAGTGCCGATGGAAGACGTACTGCCCAGAGCCGAAAAGAAAATGCAACAATACCTGAGAGCCAACAGAAATATCTTGGTCAAGACCAAGGCGGTATTGAGAAGAGATTGGCTTGAAGGACTACGCGAAGGCTCTGAAAATGCTATGAAAAAGACCGAAGAGGTCTGGTGGAGCGATGAAGTGCGCCAGCAAATGAAGATGTTCAAGGCCATGTTGCAAAGCAAGAAAGCTGTTAGCCAGTAAACAGTCATACTGGATGAACCCATTTCTCGATCTCACCCGGGCGCAGTTCGAAGCCTTTAAGGAATGGCCGATCGACGGTGCATTCCAAATGCTCAATTTGTTGAAATTCAAAGAAACAGTTGAAGGTAGCGAGCTGTCGGGTAGAGCGCAGTATCGAAAGTACATGGAAGCGGCAAGCCCCTTCATTACCCAAGCCAATGGGAAGGTGCTTTTTTATGGTCGACCGCTCCTCACTCTGATCGGCCCGACCGAACTCGAATGGGACAAAGTATTGATCGTAGAATATGCCTCCAAAAGTGATTTCATCGGAATGATTACAAAGCCGGGCTATCCGGCCCATCTGCGAAAGGCAGCACTAGAGGATTCCAGATTGATCTTATGCCAACCTTAGAAAATTTGAAAGTACAAACATACAAGCGTGTGGAACAGCATACGCCTATATTCATCCGCCTAAATCACCTCTATGAGTCTGGAAAATAAAATTGTCATAGTCACCGGGGCTGGCTCTGGTATTGGAGCTGCTACCGCCAAGTTATTCGCTGCCCACAAAGCCACAGTTGTCGTCTCCGACATTCATCCCGACAATGGCCAAAAGGTCGTTCAAGAGATTACCGATCAAGGAGGCCATGCCAGTTTTCAACAGACAGATGTTCGAAAACTTGACGACGTTGAAAAGTTGATCAACGATACCTGTCAAATACACGGACGACTAGACGTCATGGTGAACAATGCGGGAATTGGCAACAAACATATGGCCAAAACAGCAGACTACGATCTTGGCGACTGGGACAATGTCGTAGCCGTCAATCAAACAGGCGTCTTCTACTGCATGCGAACTGCTCTGCAAAAAATGGTCGCTCAAGGCAGTGGCAACATTGTCAATATCGCTTCCCTAGCGGGCCTGAAAGCATCCGGACATTGCATCTCTTACAGTGCCAGCAAATTTGCCGTTGTCGGTATGACCAAATCTGCTGCTTTGGAATACGCCTCTAAAAACATTCGCATCAACTGCGTTTGTCCAGGCTACACCCACTCGGCCCTCTTCCACAAACTCCTCCACGCTAAGGAAAATATGGACGAAATGTTGCTCCGCCTCATCCCTATGAAGCGCTTTGGACAGCCCGAAGAAATTGCAGAAGCCGTCGTTTGGCTCGCCTCCGACAAGACCAGCTTCATCACCGGACAAGCCATCACCCTGGACGGTGGCCTTTCTCTCTGAATCCATAAACCCACCAGCACGTGTCTACCAACGACCCTACAGACGAGCCCATCCGGCAAGACCTAAAAGACCTTCAGGATCGAAAATCTTTTCTGCTGGATGAAAACCGACCAGAGGCCGTTGCGAAGAGACATCGAAAAAATAAAAGAACGGCCCGCGAAAATATCGCCGACCTATGCGACGAGGGCAGCTTTCACGAAATTGGCAGCCTCATCGTAGCCGCTCAACGAGGGCGGAAATCAGAGGAAGCATTGATACAGCAAACACCTGCCGATGGACTCATCACCGGCATCGGCCAGGTCAACAGCCAATGGTTTGGCAAGGATGCTTCCAAATGCTTTGTCCTCAGTTATGATTATACTGTTTTGGCAGGTACACAAGGCGCTTTTAACCATAAAAAAACCGATCGCTTCCTGCAACTGGCCAAGCAAGCTGGCAGGCCCATTTTGTTTTATGTAGAAGGTGGTGGCGGAAGGCCGGGCGATGTCGATCTACAATGGATCACCTGTGGCGGACTCGACCTAAGTACCTTTTCGGCCTACGCGGCCCTGAGCGGTGTGCAGCCACGTATCGCCATCGTCTCCGGCTACTGCTTTGCCGGAAATGCGGCTATTGCTGGTTGTTCGGACGTCATCATCGCCACCGAGGACAGTTCGTTGGGAATGGGCGGCCCTGCCATGATCGAAGGAGGCGGGTTGGGCAGATACCATCCAAAGGAAGTCGGCCCCAGTGATATACAATTTAAAAATGGTGTGATCGATGTATTGGTCAAAGACGAGGCCGCCGCTACCGCCGTTGCAAAGCAATACGTTTCTTATTTCCAAGGAACCCTAGCAAACTGGCAGGCCGCCGACCAGACCCTCCTGCGGAAAGCAGTACCAGAGGATCGACGTTTTGCCTACGATGTTTTCAAGGTCATTCACTTACTGGCCGATCAAGATTCCGTCTTGGAACTCCGAGCTGGTTTTGCCAAAAATATGGTAACAGCCCTCATTCGAATCGAAGGGCGACCCATGGGTTTGATCGCCAATAGCACCCGCCACCTCGGAGGTGCCATCGACGCAGATGCTTCCGACAAAGCCGCCCGCTTTATGCAACTTTGCAGTGCCTTCGGCTTGCCCATCCTGTCACTTTGCGATGCGCCCGGCTTCATGGTCGGTCCCGAATGCGAAAAGGCAGCCATGGTTCGCCACTCCTCCCGCCTCTTCATCGCTGGTGCCAAATTACAGGTGCCAATCATCACCGTCGTACTACGGAAAGCATACGGCCTGGGTGCAATGGCTATGGCAGGTGGCAGTTTCCACAATTCCTTTTTAACCCTCTCCTGGCCATCCGGAGAGTTCGGAGCCATGGGATTAGAGGGCGCCGTCAAGCTCGGATTCCGCAAAGAACTGGAAGCAGCAGAAGACCCCGACAAAGGGGCCGCACTCTACGAAGCCTTGGTCAAACAACACTACCAACAAGGAAAGGCCATCCGAGCCGCCAGCTACCTAGAATTTGACGAAGTCATCGATCCCAAAGATACCAGAACCTACATCGTAGCCGCTCTAGAAAGCTTTACTCAAAAGAACGACCACAACACAGGACACTACATCGATGCCTGGTAAACGGCCAGCCCATCCTGCCAGCGACCAGTATTTGCACTTCTCCAATTCCTAACGAAAGCCTATGCCTAATCCTCCAAACGAAAAACCAACTTACTCCAAGCGCTACAAAGCCTACGTGCTACTCCTCCTCACTGGCGTCTACACCTTCAACTTCATCGACCGACAAATATTGGTCATTCTTCAGGAGTCCATCAAGGGGGAATTGGGCCTGTCGGATACCCAACTGGGCCTGTTGACCGGATTGTCCTTTGCACTTTTCTACGTGACCCTCGGCATACCGGTGGCGCGACTAGCCGATAAGGGCAATCGACGAAACATCATTGCGATCTCTTTAGCCCTGTGGAGTTTGATGACAGCAATTTCAGGCTTGGTGACCAACTTCATGCAGCTCCTTTTGGCGCGCATCGGTGTGGGGGTTGGGGAGGCCGGCGGCAGTCCGCCCGCACACAGCATGATCTCGGATTACTTTCCGCCGGAGCGCAGGGCCACCGCTTTATCAGTCTACTCGCTGGGCATTTATTTTGGCATTTTGCTGGGATACATCGGAGGCGGCTGGCTCAATCAGCTTTACGGCTGGCGCATTGCGCTGATGGCACTGGGCATCCCGGGCATTCTGTATGCTTTGCTGTTGTTGTTTACGGTCAAGGAGCCGCCCAAGGGCTTATCGGATCATCAGATACAGGAAAAATCTTCTGATTCTTTTGCCGATGTGCTGAGGCTGTTGGCTTCTAAAAAGACCTTCGTATTCTTGGCCTTGGGTTGTGGGGCTCAAACCTTCGGAAACTATGGCGTCGGGAACTTTTACGCTCCCTTTCTGGCTCGGGTGCATGAGATGCCGGTCGGTGAAATCGGCACCTGGTTGGGATTGACAACTGGATTTGGC
>JBCCSZ010000425.1:0-4683 GCA_039199225.1 Bacteroidota bacterium | reverse complement strand
GGAACAACCTATACATCAATATCCCCAAGCGATTCGACCCTGAGACCCTTAGTTATGAGGAAATGGTCGAATTGATTCAGGCCAAGGTGGAAAAGGAAGCCAATCGCTACATTCACCAATGGAATGACGAGGGGATTGCTGTAGAAAACGGGCGTTGGGGGCCATTCATCCGCTTTAAAAAGAAAAGCATTAAAATTCCCAAGAACGAGGAAGGAAAAAGGATGACGCCTGAAGAAGCCAAGGAAATGACCTTGGAGGATGTTAAGCAAATCATCACTGCGGAAATTCCTGATGCTTTTGCCACAAAGAAGAAAGCCAAACCAAAGGCTAAAAAAGCGACAAAGGCTAAGACAACCAAAGCTAAAAAATAAAAGGCTAGACCAAGCAAGCCAAAAGTTAAAGCCCCTCAATTCTGGAAGGAATGGAGGGGCTTTCTCTTACAATCAGCAGACGGTTTAAACCGCTTGGATGATGTCGTATTGCGTCAAAATATGTAGCGTCCCTGCCTTGTCTTTAGCAATGACAGCGGGAATCTTTTTATTGATGTAACGCGTCAGTTGCTTACAAGTCATTTCTTCCTCTACAATTGGAAAGGCAGTCCCCATAATGGAGGATACATCCAATTCAGCATTGTTGAGGGGGTTTTCCAACAAAGACGATAAAACGGCGCTTTCAGTGATGGAACCAATCATACTTCCGCCATGGTCCATGACGGGTAACTGCGAGATATCCTTGTCTTTCATAATCTGAAAAACCTTGCGAAGGGAATCTTTTTGATCCACCGAAATGAACTGCTCCCCATTTTTAAGCTGGATCAAGTCCTTCACTTTGAGTTCCTCTTCCAGGAAGCCCCTTTCGCGCATCCAATCGTCATTGAATATTTTACCGACATATCGGCTACCGTGGTCGTGAATGACCACCACTACCACATCGTCTTCGGTCAGTTGGTCGGCCATCTGGTTCAAACCTGCAAAGGCAGAGCCGGCAGAATAGCCCAGCAATATACCTTCCTCTTTGGCCAGGCGACGGGCCATCAACGCGCCGTCTTGGTCACTGACCTTTTCGAATTGGTCGATCACATCGAAATTGACATTTTTTGGCAAAATATCTTCGCCAATACCTTCTGTGATGTATGGATAGATTTCTTTTTCGTCGAATACGCCCGTTTCATGGTATTTTTTGAAAACCGAACCATAAGTATCGATGCCCCATACTTTGATATTGGGATTTTGCTCTTTGAGGTATTTCCCTGTGCCAGAAATGGTACCGCCCGTTCCGACACCCGCTACCATATGCGTGATCTTACCTTCGGTTTGCTTCCAAATCTCTGGTCCTGTAGATTCATAATGTGCCTGGCGATTGGAAAGATTATCGTATTGATTGCACCAATAGGAATTCGGGATTTCTTTGCTCAGGCGCTCAGCTACGGAGTAGTAGGAACGAGCATCTTCCGGTTCGACATTGGTCGGACAAACGATGACATCTGCGCCCACTGCCTTAAGTAGGTCGATTTTTTCTTTGGACTGCTTGTCGGTCGTCGTGAAAATACATTTATATCCCTTGACAGCCGCAGCGATGGCCAATCCCATACCGGTATTGCCCGAAGTACATTCAATGATGGTTCCGCCAGGCTGGATATCGCCTCTTTTTTCGGCATCTTCCAACATTTTGAGTGCCATGCGATCTTTGATGGAGTGTCCAGGGTTGAACGTTTCCACCTTGCAAAGTACCAAGGCAGGTACTTGCCTACAGACCTTATTGATCTTGACGAGCGGCGTATCGCCGATGGTCGAGAGGATGTTTTCGTAATACATGCAACTAAAATTTGGTTCAGCCTGCGCTTTGTCATTTTTTGCCCAAGCTGTGTAATCTACAATGAGCAACTGCTCTGATGGTTAACGGCTCGATCTGGACTCTAGTTTCCTTGTAAAGCAGGATTTTACCAAGCCCTATTTCAAATACTCCAATCGAATGAAAAACTTGGAGTCTCTAGCACCGAGTAGGCGTACAGCCCTGGGGGAAAGAACAACCTTCACATTGTCGGCATAGACATTCGAAGGAATGCGCCCAATGACTTTGACGTAAACCGTCCGATTGTTCATTGGGTTGTTGACGCCGATGATCGAGTTGATCGGAGCCCGCCGGTGCAGAGCGTAAAGATCGCTTTTTGATTTCGAATTTTTGTTCCAAAAAGCAACTCCTTGCTCTTGAAAGTCTTTTTTATAGCTCTTTTGTGTCATGAAGCGCTTTTGCAACTGATAGCTCTTGCGCCATTCAGGCGGAATGGATTTTGCCCGAATCTTTGCGCTGATCCCATCGATACTCATCCAACCCACCAAAAGGGTTTGGCCGATGCTCAGGGTATAGTCCGGCATGTTGTTGCGGCCCATGACTGTATCCACCGGCATGCGGAATACGCGCTTGGCAATATCGTAAAGATTATCGCCTCTTTGGACAATGTAGCAGACTGGAATGTGCTTGGATTCGTCGAAACTGCTCTTCTTATAGCGCAGGATGGCCCGGTTCGGGATCGGAATCCGAATTGGATGGCCGATGGTGAGTACCTGATCTCTGATTTCAGGATTGTAGAAATAGAGTTCCTCCATTTTTAGCCCATAGAACTTGGCCATGGAAAACAGCGTTTGTTTGGGTGCAATGTTGTGGATGAAGCTCTTTTCCTGCATCGATCCAAGTTGGAGAAATATGGTATCTTTGAGGGTCAAATAACGGGTACTATCGCCGGTTGCCGAAGCAATCGATCCCATCCCAATCATAAAAAAGAGGCAAGCTAATCGTAATCTCGTAGTATTTTTCATAGGTTCCGGAGTTTTTTGCCTGTGAAACCAATGTTTAATTGGCCACAAAATACAAAATCAACCCAAGATTGGGGAAGTAAGTGCCTTGTAAAGCAGCTCAAAGAATATCAGCCAATGACAATGCCAGAAAATAAGAAATCAAAAGCTCTGGGCATCATTCCGTCCCGATGGGCCTCGACGCGCTTTCCGGGCAAGCCTCTGGCAGAGATTGGCGGCAGGCCGATGATCGAATGGGTTTATCGCAATGCCAGCCGTGCGCAATCCCTCGATCAATTGATCGTTGCCACAGATGATCAGCGAATTTTTGATGTCGTGAGGGGCTTTGGTGGGGAAGTAGTGATGACCCGCAGCGACCACCCCAGCGGAACCGACCGCTGCGCCGAGGTAGCCAAACAGCTGAACGACTTTGACACAATCATCAACATACAGGGAGACGAGCCATTCATTGCCCCCGAGCAAATCGATTTGTTGGTCCATCTAATGGCTGGCGACCCGCTGTTTCAAATTGGTACTTTAGCCCGCCCAATTACAGAAGCGGCATTTATTGAAAACCCTAATGTCGTAAAAGTGGTTTTTGATAAGTATAAGCGGGCCTTGTACTTCAGCAGAAGCATACTGCCGTTTCAAAGGGAAGAAGGGACAGATGTTATTTATTATCAACATTTGGGCATTTATGCCTTCAAAAGAGACGTCTTGCTCAAATTGAGCTGCCTGGAACCCACCGTATTAGAAAGGACAGAATCGCTGGAGCAACTTCGCTGGCTAGAACACGGATACGTCATCGGATTAGGGACGACCCAGTCTGAAACGGTTAGCATCGATCATCCGGAAGACATTCACCTGGCAGAAGCCTGGATCAACAACCACAAAAATAACTTATGAATTTTTGCAGCAATTGCGGCCATCCAATATCCTTCCGTCACCTCCCAGACGACCACCTCCCAAGATATGTGTGCGACAATTGCGGTACCATTCACTATCAAAATCCCAAAATTGTCACCGGATGCCTGCCTGTCTGGGAAGATAAAGTCCTCCTTTGCCGCCGCGCCATAGAGCCCCGCCGAGGATATTGGAATGTCCCAGCCGGCTACATGGAAAATGGCGAAACTGCCGAAGAAGGTGCCAAGAGAGAACTCTGGGAAGAAGCTTGCGCCCAGGCCGAAATCACGGGCCTCCACCTACTATACGACATTCCACAAATCAACCAAGTCTACCTCCACTTCCTAGGCAAACTCAGAAGCCTCGATTACAAAGCAGGCGTCGAAAGCCTAGAAGTCAAGCTATTCACCGAAAGCGAAATTCCCTGGGATGAAATCGCCTTCACCTCCTCCTCTTACAGCCTAAAACGCTACTTCGAAGACCGTAAAAATGGCTTCCAACAATTTCATCGCAGCGTCTACAGAAAGTAATTTCAATAGACAGTTTGGAGTAGACAATTTTCATCAAATGTATTTGGCAATATGCAATAGGTAATTTAATGCTCACCGCTCACCAAATCACCCCTCACCAGTCGAAGGCAATCACCAAATCACCATACCCGTTCCACACTCACCGCACAAAGAGAAGCTCACCAGTTCACCGTTCACTCGCTCACCGCTCATCCCTCACCAGCCGAAGGCAATCACCAAATCACCACACCCGTTCCACACTCACCGCACAAAGGGAAGCTCACCAGTTCACTATTCACCCGCTCACCGCTCACTCGCTCACAAATACCTCCCATCAAACGACAACGGCAACAAGGCCGCTGCACTTCCTATGACAAATACCTTTCCCTCTGCACCTCTCAAAATTACTCGCATGGGCTGTTGATGCATCGCCTCGGTCTCCACCAACACCTGCCGACAAGCACCACAGGGGCTGATGG
>JBCCSZ010000424.1:0-4691 GCA_039199225.1 Bacteroidota bacterium | reverse complement strand
GATTGCCTGCGGCTGGTGATTGCGGCGGGGCCGCTTGTGGTTTGGTGATCTGTGATTGCCTACGGCTGGTGATTGCGGCAGAGCCGCTTGTGATTTGGTGAGTGGGGAGCTTTCCTATGATTGAAAAAAGTACATGATAGCAAATCACAAAATCACCCAATCACAAAACCACCGATCACCCAATCATAAAACCACTAGACCACAAAATCACAGATCACCCAATCACAAAACCACCGATCACTCAATCCCCAAACCACTAGAACTCCAAATGAAATCCTTATCTTCGCAGCAACGCTTCATGTAAACCCTTACGAAGAATGTACACATTGCTGATTCTCTTTGCATTGGTCTCTATTTGTTTTTCCTTCTTATGTTCGGTATGGGAGGCCGTTTTGCTCAGTATTCCCCCCTCTTTTGTAGAGGTAAAGTACCAGGAAGGTGGAAAAGTTGGGAAGTTGCTCAAAAGCTTTAAGGAGGACATCGACCGTCCGTTGTCGGCCATCCTTACGTTGAATACCATAGCACATACGGTCGGAGCGATCGGTGTGGGCGCGCAAGGGGCCAAGATTTATGGCAATTCCCTTATGGCGACTGCTGTTATTCCGGTGGTGATGACCTTGGCCATTCTTATTTTGTCGGAAATCATCCCGAAGACCATTGGCGCGAGCAATTGGAAGAACTTGGCAGGCTTTACAGTCAAATCGTTAAATATTATCATATTGATCCTTTCCCCTTTGGTGTGGGTGAGTAAGTTGATTACGAAGAGCTTTAAGAAAGGAAAGGAAGGCAGCGTCTTGAGTCGTTCTGACTTTTATGCTATGACAGACATCGGAATGCGCGATGCTGTACTCGACGAGGAGGAAGGACTCATCATTCAGAACCTGCTGCGCTTTCGCAATGTCAAGGCTGAAAACATCATGACGCCTCGTACCGTGGTTATCGCGGCCGATGAGTCAATGACCATAGAGGAATTTTACAAGGCGCATCCGAACCTTCGATTCTCTCGTATCCCCATTTACAAGGACAATATTGACCGTGTAACAGGATATATTCTCAAGGATGTGCTCCTTTCGAGCATGCTGGAAAAGAAGGGACAGGAGCCTCTGAGCAGTATTAGTCGCCCCATCATAATGGTCCAAAACGATACCTCTCTGCCCATCCTCTTCAATATTGTATTGGAAAGGCGGGAACACATTTCGTTGGTCACCGATAAATTTGGTGGCATGGCGGGTATTGTCACAATGGAAGATGTCATTGAAACCCTTTTGGGCATGGAGATCGTCGATGAGCAGGATAATATAGAGGATATGCAGATACTTGCACGCCGAAATTGGGAAAAAAGAGCCAAGATTATGGGCCTGTTGATATCCAATCAAAGTGCTGAAACACCAGAGGAGCAGCCACCAAAAGCAGAATAGGCACTAATTACGTCAGCTACCTTGCCAAGGGTCTGATAATTGGGACATATTGGAGAAATGGGACAATTTTCATCCTCGATAGTACGTATATTTACCACTGTATGAAAAGCGCGCTATCCATTAGTCTTACACTACTCCTTTTCGCTGCTCTAGCGAAAAATCTAATGGTATTTATCGCTTTTAAAGTCAATCAAGATGCCTTGACCAAAAAGTACTGTATCAATGCTGATGCACCAGAGCTAAAATGCAAAGGCAAGTGCTTTTTGACGCTACAAATTCAAACAGCTTACGAAGGCAGTAATGCGCCTGTTCCGTTACAAAAGATCGAAGAACCATCTAAGATCAATTACTTGAGTCTGGATGCATTTCTCTACCCGGTGGAGCCGCATTATTACAAAGCCAATACGTTGTTTCCCCCTAGAGTTTGGAAGTCTCGGCTGTATTCCAATCCTCCTTTCCAACCCCCAACGGTTGATTGTTGATTCAAACAAACCATCAAGATTGTCTCAATGCACAGTAGCCACAATGACTGCTGACAACCCCTATTTCAAAAAGCTAAACTCAATTCAACAATGAAAAAGTACCTATTCATATTTCTATTAACGATTGCCATCATTGGATTTCAAGCTTGTAGTGACGACGATATGAATACTATGGACACAGTCTACACAAGCCAAATCATTTCTCCTAATACAGACGATAAAATGGTAGGCGATAAAATCAGTATCGCCGTTGATTTCGAAGAGCAAGGTGGCGGAACGATACATCATGTCAATGTGCGAATCGTCAGTGCAGATGATGGCACAGAAATTTATAACAAGCCCGATGAGGCGCATGTCCACGAAGAAAGCGGCAAATACGAGTTCAGAGATGAGCTGACCCTAGATGTCGCTGATCACAGCAATTGGCTATTGATTTCGAAGGTTTGGGGACACCAAGCTGATGCACATGCCGTATCGGATACCATTCGCTTTCATGTTCATCCAGCAATGGGTGGTGGTGGACCTGCTTATCACACACACTTCCATTCTCCCAACACAGATGATAAGAAAGTGGGCGACAAGATCGACATTGCCATCGATTTTTCAGACCATCACGGCGGAACGATACACCACGTCAACGTCCGTTTGGTAAATAAGGCGGATGGTTCTGAGATTTACAACAAGCCGGATGCAGCGCACGTACACGAAGAAAGTGGCAAGTATGAGTTCAGAGACGAATTGGATTTGAACGTAGGTGCACATTCCGATTGGCTGCTGATTGCCAAAGTATGGGGACATGAGGCTGGCGCCCACCAGGTGTCGGATACCCTCGAATTCCACGTTCACCCACAATAACAGCAGGGATCGCTAAGTATTATAAAAAAATCCCGGGTCTTCGAGAGAAGGCCCGGGATTTTTTGTTAGAGCTGAAATAAAGTGGTTGATTTACTCGTAAATTGGCTTTCCATCGATTGTCCAACCGATGACTTTTCTTCCTTTTCCATCACTGCCAAACTCAAAATCGTCTGGGAAGTAAACCCTTGCCTGCTGACGTCCATAGGTCGGATCTACCACGCGATACCAAGCAGGTTTATTTGAGGTAATGGAAACGTTGCCCCTCTGATCGGTTCTACCAATGGGTTCGTTGGTTTCCATGTCAAAAACCACTGCACCCAATACAGGGTCTTTTGGGTTGTTATCCCAATAGACGGAAATAACAGCGACGCAATCGTTACGGAATGTAGCTGCCTGCTCTGTATCACTACTAGCAGTAGCTTGAGCAGGGACAGCCTCTTCCTTTTGGCAAGACCAAATAACTAGACTGCATAGAAGGGCAAAAAAAGCAATTCGCAATTTCATAATAGAATGTTTAAGATGGTTAAATAATTCAAGCTGTGAATCATCAGGTAATAAACCTTTCGTTTGTCACAACCTGTGTTAAGCAATAATTAGTTTTTCCTAGTGTCATTGAGTGTGTGTAGAAAGGCGATGAGGTCTTTTTTTTCAGAGCGGTTTAGAGGGTTTTGTTGCAAGATGGAATCTGTGCGGCCATAGAAATCCAAGACTTCCTCCAGTTCTCGAAAAGTTCCGTCGTGCATGTAAGGAGCTGTTTGAGCTACATTGAGCAATGATGGTGTACGAAACGTAAATAGACTCTCTTGACCAGCTACGATGTTGCCCCGGCCAAAGTCGGGTCCAAGCCGAAAGACATCCTTGCCATCCCGGGTGTAGCTTTCAAAAATGGTGTTGCGACGCGGCAGACCGATGTCGTGAAATTGGTTGTCGGTGAAATGAGGCGGCGTATGGCATTTTACACAACCGGCCTTACCCATGAACAGTTTCAAGCCCTGCTCTTCTTCCTTGGAGAAGGTCGTCTCCCCCGCCATGTAGGCATCAAAGTGCGTTTCCTCCGTACAGTTGGAGACCAAAAATTTTTCAAGTGCATACTTCACAAAATCTGTGGCCTGCTTTGGACTTGTCAATTGCATTTCATCAAATGCGGCTTTGAGCAAAGGAGTCTTTTGAATAAACCCATGCAAATACTCCGGGCTGCTGTCCATTTCGGAGCGGGAAAACAGCGGCCCCTCCAATTGCTCGGCCACACTGCTTGCTCGACCATCCCAAAAAAAGGTCTGATATCGACTGACATTCAACAGCGTCGGCGTGTTGCGTATCATGCGTTTATTGTGAAGGATCGCTACTTCATAACCATCCTGAAAAGCCTTTTCCGGCACATGGCAGGAAGCACAGGAAACCTTCTTCGGTGAAACTGCTTTCGACGAAAAAATCTGCGCCCCCAATGTTATCCACTCTGTAGAATCAAGTAATTTTTTTTGTGTCTCGAAGTCAAATACCGATACAGATGACACAGACTCTTGCTCACAAGAAAAAAGCCCAAAAACCAATAAAAAAAAGAGAACTCCCACATAAATTATGAATGATTTTCTCATATTTTATTTCAATTTCAGCATAGTTATGGCTATTTAAAAATGGTCAATAAACCATCTTTAATGGATCAATTTTACAAGTACAAAACCTCTATAAATAAATACGCTAACCGGTATTTATTTCTAAAAAAAAGTAAAGGTTTTAGCCTCTTAACGCACAGGAAAGGAGTGATAGACGATCATCGCCTAACATAAACTACTGATAATCATAGCATTATAAGAGCTGCTAACAGCCTCTTAATACCGTAAGCTATCAATGTATTGAAATGTTTTTCAAAAAAACGTTGTAAGCAGAAATTCGTTTGGGTAAAACGATTGTAGAAATGGATAATCTTTTAGAAAAG
>JBCCSZ010000423.1:0-4781 GCA_039199225.1 Bacteroidota bacterium | reverse complement strand
TGGAATTCGGGGGCAGCTCTTCGCTTTTGTTCGATGTAGACCGTCGCCAAGTACTCCATCCCATCTTCTACAATGTCCATCGAATCGATCTCGTAGGCCGCATAGCCCGGGCTGAAAATCCAGCTTTTGAAAAAGTCACTCATATCGAGACCCGTCGAAGTGGTAAGCACCTCCTGGTATTGCTTGGCCTCCACCGCACTGTAGGAATGAACATTGAGCATGGCCTGTTGGCCCAATCGGAAGAGCGAATCGCCCATGTAGGCCCGCATGTTGTGCATCACGGCTGCTCCCCGGTAGTAAGTATGGGTGCCATAAGTATGTTCAAATGGAATCCCTGACAATTGCCAGTAGCCATCATCGTCGATGTGGGCATTGGTCATAACAGAAACGTGGTTGGCTTTCACTTGGTTGAGAAATGCATCCTTGCCAGCAAACCTTTCCGTAAATAAGTGAGCGCCATATTCTGCATTTCCTTCCTTGAACCACATATCGCCAGCCGTGCTACCGTTCACCAGATCGCCCCACCAATGGTGGCAAAGCTCATGGGCCATCAAGCGGTTTTGTCCTTCCGTCGGACCGCCCGTTCCTGAAAATTCGGGATAGGCAATCAGCGTTGGATGCTCCATAGCTCCTCTGACGGTCAGCACATAGCCTACCTGTTCCCAGGGGTAAGGGCCGTACCAATACTCCAAAACATCGATGGCTGTGCCAAGGTCCGAAAAGGAATTGATCAACGAGGTTGTGTCATTGGGTTTGGAAAGAAGGAGGGTTGGTATATTGGAAAATTCTCCATTGTGTACACCGCGGATTTCTGAGTAGTTGGACACGGCAATGCCTGCCTGATAAGTGGGGATTTCTTGCTTCATGCTGTAGGCTCTCACAATGGTATCTCCACCCATGGCCGTTTCGCCCAAGAAGGTTCCGATGCAATAAGCTTTGCGACCGTTGGCCGTTGTTATTTGAAAGTCGTAGGTAGATCTTTCTACGAAGTTGTCGAAGCAAGGAAACCAACTTCTACCAAAGTTATAAGGGTTGGAGCCTAGGCCGATGCCCAGGTTGTAGGCGTAGCCATCGTTGAAGTCCAAGCCGCCAAAACCGGTGGGGTCTACCGTGGGTGAGCCGTTGTAATAAACAGTGATGGTTGTCGTATCGGTCGTGCTGTTGATGGGCATGCGAACACGCAGGAAGCGGTCGTCATATGAGTAGGCAAGTACGCCATTGGGGTCTGTTACCGAGTCGATGTTAAGTGCCTCCAGGTCGAAGGTGACATTGGGGAGGTTGTTCATCAGGGGCGTAATGCGAATGTCGCAATGGCCGCTGATCAGCTCGCGGTCAAAGTCGATGATCTCCAAGACGATATTGTAATTGATGATGTCGAAGCTGTCGCTGCGCTGTTCACTTCGCAGCATGGTGTTGCGCTGCTGTGGGGTCAAAGGAGTAAATTTAAGATCATGGGGCGCATGGTGGCACTTGGGGGGCAAGACCGGAGGATCATTTGTCTGACCATGCAGTAGGCTGGAAAGTAGTAAAAATAGTAAGGTAGTCGTAAAAATTCTGTATGCCATATTCAGGGTATTTTTATCTATTTACTTTCTTAGTATAAATAATGTTTCTATATTGCGATACTTATGAATGTAGGTTTTTTTCTCTCCCATTACTGATTCACCATTCAGAGCAGAGCTGCCTGTTCGTCGGGCCATTTCCACTAAGCATCATATAACAACTTGGGTTGTCACATCCCTTACAGGATTGGAAGAAGGTTTTATTTGAAATCTTTGATTTTGCTTTCTGTAAGCTTCCATCCGAGTCAAAAGGCAATAGGACAATTTAAAATAAAATTAATAATTCTCCGGGCATTCTGCTCGTAGGCATTTGTATTTTTTTTGACACTAGGTAGGTATCATTGACCTATCTCAACAAACATAGTAGACTATGAAAACGATTTGGTACTCAATTTCAACCTTCTGCCTGCTGCTGCTTTTACTGGGCGCTTGTTCCAAAGAGGAGGTGCGTCCTGCCGCTCCAAACAGCTCTGGTGGCCAAACAACCATCGATAGCACCGCTGCGGTTGACAGTACGGCTATCATCGAGGCCCGGGAGCAAAAGGCGGCTTCCGACTACGCGGTGGCCCAAAGCCTGCTCAACGAGGTCGTGACCCTGCCTTTCCGAATGGCTTACCAAAACCCTGAATTATTTGGTGCTGTGGGCTCTACAAAGGCCCAGACCCGTTCGGGTTGCCCGATGGATACCATCCTCATAGACCAGGGCAATGGCGATACTTTGCTACTGGATTTTGGCAATGGCTGTACCCTGCCAAATGGTTCGATGGTGGCTGGTCAGATGATGCTGATAAGCTTTGGCGATTTTATCACCAATGCCAACCAATTTGTGTGGTTCGACACCATTACGATCAACGGCTACGATATCATACACATCCCAGGAACTGGTTCTAGTGGGTTGAAATTTGTCAATGTCGAAGGGCTGGGCTATTTATTTCAGGGCTTTTTACCCAACAATACCTTTTTTGAGATTCGAAGTCCCAATGGGGATGTTACGACGATTGTTCCGTTGTATTCCAGTGACATTTGGACAAAAATCCGGATTGTGGACAATGACCCGCCACTGGTGTTGAATTACAATGACTTTCTGGATGCTTGTTTTGAGATTGAATTGAACCAGTTGACGGTTTCTACTTTCCGTCCGGACGGTTCGACGGACATCTACTTTGTACGAAAATTCTTTGATGGCAATGGCCTAGATGAGGTGATATACAAGCCGGGCTGTCGTTGGTTTTCCGATGGCCGATTGGTGTTTACCGGAACCATAGAGCAAACGCTGGACTTTGGCGTTGATCTAGACCCACATACCAATCTACCGATCGATGGAACGACTTGCGATGGGGTGGTGAAGATTACGACGCCTTCGGGTGGGTGTACGGTGGTTGTTTGTCCGTAGGTAGTCACAATCATTGATCCCGAAATTCGAATGTCGACAAAAACCGTTCGAATTTCGGGATTGATGGACCATTCTACTTTAGCGCCCGTCTGCGCTTTCTAATCAATTGATTTACATTGATTTTTCGGTCCTTGAGTTCTTCTGTTACTTCAAGGAGTAGCTCTTCCTTACCACGGTAGTAAAAGAATACCTTCTGTCCGACTTCCAGTACAACACCGCTGCCAGAAAAGGGACTCAAGGTTGGATTCATCACTCCTGGGATGGCCAGATTGACCTTTTTGAAAGAGGGATTTTTCAATACGAAGCTGATGGGTTCTTCGGTTGCGTGCAATTGCATGCTCAAGCAAAGCCCAATGGCCAGGAATAAGTACTTCATAAGGTTGCGTTTCAAATGTTAGATAATAGAAAGCGTTGCATGTGAAATGAAAGGAGCCCCCAAATTGTTTAGAAGCTTCTTTTCATTTCTCCTTATGTACGATGTTCCAGCCTGTTTGGATTTCGCTAAGCAGCGGGGATGGTTTTTTCCAGCACCTCATCTACCAAGCCATAGGCTTTTGCCTCCGGTGCTTTGAGCCAATGATCGCGGTCGCAATCTTCCTGGATGCGCTCGTAGGATTGGCCGGTATTCTTTTTCAAAATGTTGTACAATTCGGATTGCATCTCCTTGAATAAATTGTAGTTGATCTCCAAGTCGGACACTTGTCCTTGCATGCCACCAGAAGGTTGATGGATCATCACTCGGCTGTGCCGCAGGCAAGAGCGCTTCCCCTTGGTACCGGAGCTGAGCAGGACGGCAGCCATGGAGGCCGACACGCCGGTACAAATGGTCGCTACGTCCGGCGAGATGAACTGCATCGTATCGTAGATGCCCAGGCCAGCAGTCACCGAGCCTCCAGGACTGTTGATGTACAGGTGAACATCCCTCTTGGGGTCTACCGAATCTAGAAACAGCAATTGGGCCTGTATGACATTGGCAACATAATCGTCTACGGCAACCCCCAGAAACAGGATGCGATCCATCATCAATCGGGAGAAAACATCCATCTGAGCGACGTTCAAGCGTCTTTCTTCGATGACAGAAGGGGTAAAGGCTTCCAGATGTGCTTTGCGTTGGTAGTGGCTTTTGCGGATGTAATCTTCCATGGAGGCGGAACTCATGCCGAGGTGGCGGCTGCTGTAGTTTAGGAACTCGTTTTTCATGTTTGGTGGTTTTTTAGTTTAGTGGTTTAGTGGTTTAGTGGTTTAGTGGTTTAGTGGTTTGGTGGTTTGGTGGTTTGGTGGTTTTTGGGGTTTGGTGATTGCATAGGGGGGGCTAGTCGCTTTGGGGGCAACTGGATTTTTTGCTTTGTTATGGGGTGGTGTTTATCGCTTTAGGAGGTGGTTGAGTTGGGCGATGAATCTTTGCCAGCGCGTGCTGGGTGGGACGGCGTCGGGGCGATATTGGTGGACCCAGTTTTCTACTTGCTGAAAGCTTACTTCCAGGGGTAGGCAGCGGATGGAATCAAAGGTTTGATGGATGGACGTTCTTGCTTTCATGTTGGTAGCATTTGAGGGTATTACAGCAAAATGGATACGAAGCTGGCCATGGTCTCGGAGAGTTGGCTGGCTGGGCGTTTTTCGCTCATCCGTCGCCTAAGCTCTTTGCGGGCGCGGCTGAGGCGGGTTTTGGTAGCAGATTCGGTACTTTCTTGTAACTCGCTGATTTCTCGAATGCTAAAGCCGCTTACTTCAAATAATAAAATAGCTTCTTTTTGCTTTTCTGGTAGGCGATCCATGGCTTTGAGTAGGTAGTGGATGTCCAGTGCGATTTCTGGGCTGGGCGTTTG
>JBCCSZ010000422.1:0-4791 GCA_039199225.1 Bacteroidota bacterium | reverse complement strand
CCCTGGTTCCAGTTGAAGTTCCAGGTCACGGTTGGAATGATGGGAAACAGGGCAAACTTGACCGCCTCGGCATTGGCCGTACCGCTGGCTTCGTCTGTTTCGGTATCGTAAAAAATGAAAAAGGTATTGAAGTTGTTGTAAGCATTGTAAATCGACAGGGTCCAACTGGACTGGAAAGGACGCTCTTTTCCGGGCTTGGGCGTCAGGGTGGCAGACAGGTCCAGGCGGTGGTAGGCCGAGAGCCGGGCGCTGTTGCGATCGCCATAGTTGACCGTCAGATTTTGCTCGATGAAATACAGATTTTTCAGCGGCGTAAAGGTGTTGCCGGTTCCATAGACGAAGACTGCACCAAAGTTCCATTTGGGCGACAGCTCGTAATTGAGTACCACCGATAGATCGTGGCGGCGGTCAAAGCGAGCGGGATAACGTTCGCCATTGCGGATGTCTGGAAACTTCCGATCTGTTTTTGACAAGGTGTAGCCAATCCAACCATTGAGGTCTCCCTTATTCTTTTTGAGGAAAAACTCTGCACCGAAAGAACGCCCTTCGCCAAAAACAAAGCCCGATTCGACATCCACAGCAATGTCATTGACATAAGATTCGCCATAGTCGATTTGATTTTTTAGGTCTTTATAGTACACTTCAATAGAAGATTCGTAGGCATTTTCCTCAAAATTTCTGAAGTATCCAAGGGCATATTGGATGCCGATTTGTGGCTCAACCAATTCGGTGCTTGGTACCCAGATGTCGGTCGGCAGGGTCGAGGTCGAATTGCTGACCAGGTGGAGGTACTGCTTGCCATAAGAGAAGCCTGCTTTCAAGCTGGAAGTTTCGCTCAGGGTAAACTTGGCGCTCACCCGAGGTTCGAGGCCCGTGTAGGTAATGACCGGGTCGCCCTTTTCAAAGACCCTTCCATTGATGGGAGAAGTGTAGGGTCCCAATTGGGTAAAAATGGAAGCTCGCAGCCCCACGTTGAAGCGCCAGCGACCCCCGACTTTGAAATCATCCTGAAGATAAATCGCCGTTTCATTGGCATATTTGGGATCAAGCCCATTGGTAAACTCCTCCTCACCGGAGGTAGCCTGAGCCACATTGGGCGTCAGCTTGTGGTAAGTATAGTTAATGCCAAACCGCAGATTGTGGTCAGAATTTGGATAATAATCGAAATCCACCTTAGTGTTTAAATCCCGCACCCCAGAAAAGACATTGAAAGTAAAGTCGTCCTGCTGGCCTCTGAAGGAAAAATCATAGTCGTTGTAAATGGCCGATACATTCATAAAGAGCTGGTCGGAAAAAAGGTGGTTCCAGCGCAAGGTGGCCGTGGCATTGCCATAGGGCAATCGAAAGTTAAAGTCGCGTACGACTGTATTGAAATTCAACACATCTCGCCCAAAATAAGCACTCAGATAAAGGCGGTCTTTGTCCGAAAAGGTGTGATTCACTTTGGCATTGAGGTCGTAGAAATAATAATTGGTTCCGTCGAAGTCAGAACCATTGAGCGCCCAGCCGGCGATGTCAAAAATATACGTTCGACGACCCGACAAGATAAAAGAACTGCGATCCTCCTGAATAGGCCCCTGCACGGTTAAGCGAGAGGCAATCAAACCCACACCTCCTTCCACTTCATAATGCTTATTGTTGCCCTCCTTCATTTGAATATCAACGACCGAAGAAATGCGCCCTCCATAATAAGCCGGCATGCCCCCTTTGATCAGCGTCGTATTCTTGATCGCATCTGCATTAAAAACAGAAAAGAAACCCAACATATGCCCCGAATTGTAGACCACCGCCTCATCCAACAGCACCAAATTCTGATCGGGACCGCCGCCTCGCACATAAAAGCCCGCCGTTCCCTCTCCTGCCGACAAAACCCCCGGCAATAATTGGATGGTTTTCAAAATGTCGACCTCCCCCAACAAAGCCGGCAAACGCTTGATCTTTTCCACCTGCAAATCCACCTGCCCCATCTGCGTTCCTTCCACATTTTCATCCAACTCCTCCGCCGTCACCACAATCTCCTCAATCGTAATCCCCTCCTTCAAGTTGACATTCAACCGCTGGTCCTCCATAAGCTCAAGCTCGTACTCCTTGTCCCCATATCCCAGATAAGAAAAGACCAGCTGATAGGTCCCCTCTGGCAAAGTCAAAGAATAAAAACCATAATTATTGGAACTCGCCCCCTGCACTGGATTGTCTTTCACGTAGATATTGGCTCCCGGCAGGGTCTCCCCACTGGAAGCATCTTTCACATAGCCACTCAAGGTATACTTCTGCTGCTGGGCCTGCCCCAACAAAGGCCACCCCAAAAGCAAAATCAACACTAAAAAAAGGCTTCTAAAAATGAAAATTCCGGCTCGACCAGCCAATATAGAAGGTAAAGATGCTATCATGGATCGCTTCTAAATTTTTGTATCCTCTGTATAACGATCCAAAAGAAAAAAAGCTCACCAGGAATTTATTTTTTAACAAAGACAGTAAGGAGTAAAATATTTCTAAAAATCACCGATCACCAAACCACCAGCCAAAGGCAATCACAAAACCACCAACCACCAAATCACTAGCCGAAGGCAATCACAAAACCTCCAAATCACAAAACCACCGATCACAAAACCACCAGCCGAAGGCAATCACCCTCCCCCTCCCATCATCTGCGACACATGCAAAAACACATTCACCGACATGATGGCGATCAGCGCGAGCGACAGCAAGCGCAACCACCAATTGTTTTGCAGGCGAAACTCATCTGCTTTGGCCTGAACGGCGGGGTCCTGGCTGGCTTTGATTTTGCCGATGGAAAACAGGTACAGGTAAACGCCACCAGCCAAAAACAACAGCTCTGCCAGCAGCCCGAGGATGTCCAT
The DNA here is from genome assembly GCA_039199225.1 of Bacteroidota bacterium. Classification (GTDB taxonomy): domain Bacteria; phylum Bacteroidota; class Bacteroidia; order Chitinophagales; family Saprospiraceae; genus JBCCSZ01. The sequence continues at coordinate 1,930 of JBCCSZ010000422.1, read as the reverse complement.
TACTTGCATATGATTTAGATTTCGACAGGGTTAATTTCTTCGAAGTTACCGGTTTTGCGATTCTTGCGGACGTTGTCCCAATCGAAGTATCGGCCATTCATCACAATGTATACGCCAGGAGGCAAGGTCTGCACAAAGGCCAGCGCGCTCCCGAGATTGAAGAACCCATCGGACGATGTACCGAAGGCGTAGGGAACCATTGCACCTGTCAACACAATGGTTTTGTCCTTGATGCCCGCCTCTGCCAGTGCGGCGGCCGTTTCCACCATACGGTCTGTTCCGTGGGTCAGAATGATCTTGCGATGTGGATTTTTTCGGCAATTGTGAATGACAATCTGGCGATCTTCCGGCGTCATTTCCAAGCTGTCGATCATCATCAAGGTGCGAATAGCAATGTCGATCGTGCAACGCCCTCGCTCGAACATCTGTTGCAAATGCGTATTCTTAAAATACAATTGCCCGGTGATAAAGTTGTATTCCTTATCGAAGGTGCCTCCTGTAACGAAAACCTGTATCATAGTATGGTATAATTGACCGCTAAAGGTATATAAAAACGGGGAGTCTATTGAAGTGGAGGCCCGAAATTTTAGCTTTGCCCCAAGGCGGCCCCTACAAGCGAATCAAGTCGTTCTTGACGGCAAAGATGACCAAGCCGGCCGTATTGCGCACCCCCGCCTTTTCCATGAGGTTTTTCCGATGGCCCTCGATGGTGCGGGTACTCAGGAAGAGCTGTTTGGCAATTTCGGCAGTGGTCAGCTCCTGGCAAATCAGCTGAAGCACCTCCTGCTCGCGAGGTGTCAAGGAGACGCCCGAATGCCCGTCGCTCAGGCTCGGTGGTGGATCGTTTTTTTTCTGTAACCCATTGAGGAGCGCCTTGGAGACATAGTCGTTGAAGTAGAGGTCTTTGGTCAACACCGAATCGATGGCCTCCTTGAGGATGTGCGGTTCTTCATTTTTGAGTAAGTAGCCATTGGCACCGATCTCCATCATATGGGTGATGAGGCGTTCGTCGTCGAACATAGACAAAAGGATGACCTTGATTTCCGGATAATGGGTCTTCAGCTCCTTGGTGGTTGCCATGCCATCCATTACAGGCATTTTCATATCCAATAAGACAACCTGCGGAGGATTCTCAGGGATGGCATCCAGCAGTTCCTGCCCATTTCCAGCTTCGATGACCAACTCAATGTCGTCAAAGTCTTGCAAAATGTATTTCAATCCCCGGAGGAATAACACCTGATCGTCTGCAATAGCAAGTTTTATTTTGTGCATTTGGTGTTGATGCTTCATCACTGCGCTCTAGTGCAAGTGATCCATTCGTTTAGAAACTCACAGGACGGTAGGACGAAAGCTGCCGCTACCGTTGCTTTTGTGTTGACTTGTTTTGGTATAACTTTATAATTCCTATTTAGGAGAAATGTCGAATAGAATAAGAAGACTTCAAAGGCGATTTTGATTAGATGTTTAGATAGCAACGTTCAGTGCCAGTTGAAATCCTTTCTCCGGGGCGGAGTTTAACTGGACGTCAGCGCCCAAAACGCTGGCCCTTGTTTCAATTCCTCTCAGCCCTAAGCCGTTCTGCAAGGTAGTATCTTTTCTCCACTTTTCAAGCTCGAATCCTCGGCCATTATCGACATACGATAGCTTGAGTATGCCCTCATTGAAAGTTAGTTGAATTTGAACTTCATCGGCCTTGGCGTATTTCAGGGTGTTGTTGACCAGCTCCTGCACAATGCGGTAAAGCGCAAATTCCTTTTGCTCATCAATTCGCTTTTTTTGATTGTACTGAAAAGACATATTCAACTCACCTGTATCGTTGATGCGTTTACACAAATCCTCCACGGCTGCCAGCAAACCAAAGCGTTCCAAATTGGTGGGCATCAAATCTCGGGTAATGCTTCGAATGTTGTCAATGGTTTCGTCCAGAATG
>JBCCSZ010000421.1:0-4829 GCA_039199225.1 Bacteroidota bacterium | reverse complement strand
GGCGGTAGCTGTCTTTGATGTACTTTGGATTGTTGCAGAAAAAAGCAAAGGCTGGATAGTAGGTCGGCAGTTGTGTGATGTACTTGATCTTGGCAAAGCGGCCCTTGTGAGAAGGAGGAGGATACTTGTCGATGGCGGCTTGTAGAATGTCGTTGAGTTGGGAGGTCTTGATCTTCTGGCTCCGGTTGTCGTAGACCTTGAGGGCCACTTCGATGGATTTGAAGATGCGTTGTTTTTCCAGGGCAGAGATGAACACAATGGGTACATCGTTGAAAGGAGCCATGCGCTTGCGCAGTGCCGCTTCGAAATCCCGGGCCGTATTGGTTTCTTTGTCCAGCAAATCCCATTTGTTGACCAGCAGGACAACGCCCTTGTTGCGCTTGATGGCCAGGGAGAAAATGCTCATATCCTGGGCTTCCATGCCGGTTTGGGCATCGATCATCAGCAGGCAGACATCGGCCTCGTCGAGGGCTTTGATGGCACGCATGACCGAATAGAACTCTAGGTTTTCGTGGACTTTGGACTTTTTGCGGATACCGGCTGTATCGATGATGAGAAATTCCTTATCGAACTTGGTGTATTTACTGTGGATGGAGTCCCGGGTCGTACCAGCGATGTCCGTAACGATGTTGCGATCTTCACCGAGGAGGGCGTTGACCAAAGAAGATTTGCCGACATTGGGTTGTCCGAGAATAGCAAATTTGGGTAGGTCGCTTTCCAGTGGCTTTTCCTCCTCTAAACGCTCTGTGACGGCATCCAGCAGATCGCCTGTGCCACTGCCGGTTAAGGAAGAGATGAAAAAGGTTTCATCGAAGCCAAGGCTCCAAAATTCGTTGGCCTCCATCTGCCGTTGTTGATTGTCGACCTTGTTGACAACCAGCAAAACATCTTTATCCGAACGGCGCAACATACTGGCGACCTCTTCGTCCAAGTCGGTGATGCCAGTAGCTACATCTACCATGAAAACGAGGACGCTGGCCTCTTCAATAGCGATGCGGACCTGGGAGCGGATGGCCTTTTCAAATACATCTTCGGAGCTTTTGACGAAGCCTCCAGTATCGACGACTGTAAAGGTTTTACCATTCCAATCGCTTAGTCCGTATTGTCGGTCTCGCGTGACACCACTCGTGTCGTCAATAATGGCTTGGCGCTCGCCGATTAATCGGTTATACAACGTTGATTTGCCCACATTTGGGCGGCCTACGATGGCCACGATATTACTCATAAATTCTTTGGTCCCTCTGGGTGTCAGATACTTTCTGTTCGGCTGTTTTTCCGGCAGAAACCACGCTGCAGCCCAGAAGGGTTTTTGATTCAGGCTGCAAAAATACAGAAAAGATTGGTTTCAGGGGTGCTTTTATTCTATGCAAGTTGTAACTCTGTCCGACTTTGCCGTATGGGCATGCCGTTGCAAATTCGGTTCAATTCTTGCACTTAGTACACACAGGCTATTGCCTACAGCTATTATATGGAAACATTGTTGTATGTCTTTTCGTATAAAAATCTGTAAATCAGTTTTTTACAAACACTATCGATACACTGCATCCGAAACCGCAATGAAGGTCTTATCCATTTTGGTCGTTGCTTTTTCTTTGCTCTGCTACACAGCCGAGGCACAGACCCATTCGTCTAATATCGATTATGACGGGCTGATTACCAATTTGGAGGGTAGTACAAAGAAGGGACAGAAGCGTTCACTGCGGGATCTTGGAAGTTTGCTTGACAATCCTGCCCTGAACGAAAGAATTGCAGAAGTACTGTACAAAAGGACGTTCTTTACCAAAGAGGAGTTGAGCATCAAGTCCAACCTACCAAGAGATACTTTCCTCAAATTTTACTACGACAACGAGGATGAAATCAGCTTTTCTCCTCTCCTAGAAGCATTTTATCTACAACCGCTTGAGAAGCACCCTGTGGAGTACAAAACAAGGGAGCTGAAGGTCGCCGACGAGCAAAAGGGTAACCGATTGCTGCGTCAATACATCTTGGAAATGGACAGCTGTCTGGCGGTGCGTTCTTTTGAGCAATTGCCGCAACAAGTGGAATACATTGCTGCGCTGAAAAAGGAAGAAGCTTATCAATTCCTGCTGGAATTGTTGTTGGATGAGCGTTTGCAAGAGCTGGAAGAAGTCCATCAAAAAGACTTTTACTTGGCTGTTGCGGAGGCACTGGTAGAATATCCGGAGATGGAAAGCCTCCGGGCTATGTTGATGTTGGTCGGCGAACAATTTATTGCGACTGATAAGTCCATTCCGCTACTGGCCCGCCTGACCAATATTCATTTGCCATTGGCGACAGATTCGGATGAATTGGTAGAGCAATACGAATATTTGATGGATTCATTGGGGGCATTGGAAATCATGCGGCAACACGGCTACGATCGCCTCTTTCGCTTTCGCTCCAACTTTTTCCATGAGCAGGTTGATTACTACGGAAAACTCCTCAATGAGTCGACGCCTTACCCTTGGATACAACACAATGCTTTTCTCGATTTGGTCGAATCGGAACATCCACGTGCTATGTTCTATTTGGCCAGTCAAATTTACAAACTACGCCATTCTCAAAGTATTTATGCCAAGCAGTTGATTCGGACCTATATAAATGGCTTGGAGAAGTTGACCAAGTTGGAGGTGGGCATCAAAATCGGGGAAAAGACCTATGATTTCAATCCCTATCAGAGTGCTTCATCTGACTTGCAGCGCAAGATTGTTATCTATTGGGCCAAGCATTATGAGGATTACGAATGGGACGACAATTATCTGAGCTTTACCAATAAATACATAGCAGAAGAAATTACTCAGAACTATGAGCGACTCTTTCGTCGACTCAACTCTCGAAACGATTCTGTGGCGATGCTGTCTTTTGTCCAGTTGACAGAAGGAGAGGCTGGTAAAGTCATGGAGTTGGCGCAAAAATACCGGCAGTTGTTGCGTACTTACAATGCCTCTCTACCATCTTTTAAGCATAAATACTTGGAGGCCCTGGTTCAGTTGACAGACTTTTGTCGCCGTCACGGTATTGCGTACAAATTGCCATCAGCTCATCAGTCCAAGGCAGAAAAACTCCTCAATCCGGCCTCGCCAGCAGAGCGTTATCACCTGGAAAATGAACTCATCGAACAGTTATCTCTAAAAGAGTTAACCGCTTTGGAATATATGGCTTGTCTGAATGAATCCAATACAGCTTTTAGCTATTCCGTCGGGCGAATTCTGGATCATTTTTATTCTCGTCATTGGAAAGATATTTTGCTGGACGATGCGCAATTGCGCTTGTACCTGAAAAAATCTCAATTGTTTGAAGGCATTGGGGTCTTTGGCTCCTGTAATTATTACCTCATCAAGTTTAATACGACCGATCCTGAGCTACAGTCTAAATTGCATCGCATGGGGCGGGTAGAGTCCGATGAAGGCATTCTCAACCAAATGATGCAATTGGTGGTGGAAGTTGAGGAAGGGGAAGATTTTGGGTTGATCGATTTTCTTGATACCCCCACACTCTTCGACAAGCACGACATCAACATACTGCCCAGCCCAACCCAAGAGGATTTGGAGACTATTTTTCAGCAAATCCGAGTGGAAGGTGATCCAGATGTTATTCGTCAACTGTTTTACTACTTGCGTTTGCATCCCTCTATGGAAATGATTCCTCTCTTGTTCTCCCTCATCGATGATGAGCGGGTGCTCGTTCGTCGCGAGGGCATGACGGTCATGGTTGCTGATTTTACCATTCCGCTGATTGAGGAGGTCTACGATTACAGCTTCCCGGTAGAAGGGGATGCGCCCTTTGCAACCAATAGCTGGCGCAGCTTGTGGAGCGAGAAAGGATCGACTTACAAGGATTGGGGGAGTATTTTTTACGAAGAGCGCCTGAAGAAAATTCTGGAAGTGGAGGAGATCAAGGTGGAGCAACTCAATAAAATAATGGATTCGCCTTTTTTTGGAGAAGCACAGAAAAAAATATGTCTGGAAGCTTTGCACAAGGTCAAACCTGTCAAGGACATCAAGCGCTTGATTTTTGAGCCAAAGCTGTCCGTCGAAAAAGACCTGGTCTATTTTGCTGATTTCTTTTTTAGCTACAAAGAGCTGGATGACATCACCAAGCTGTTTAACATCAATAATGACAATGCGGGCCAGATGTTGGATTATCTGTCGGAAAAGGCTACCCAGTTTTCGATTTCAGAAAAGGGTTCTTTTTACAACAACCTCTTCCGACAACTCTGGCTGACCAACTTTTTGAACAATGGCCAATGCCGGCAGGAGATGATTGTCAAAATCCGGGAAGCGCTGGAAGTCTACCTGGACGAAAGCGATTATCTATCGGAATATGAGGAACAAGCTACAAACCTCCACATTGCACAAATCGACAACATCGGACGTTCTGTCTTTGAAAAGCTACAGTCTTCTCTTCAGTTGGATTTGGATGAGGCTTCTAAAGGAAAAATTCAGCAAACCATCCTCGCTACGGTGTCCTATCAAGAATTGGGCGGTATTGCTCGTTTGCTCAGCGACTTGAGCCGCCTGCCAGGTCGCAGTCCTTTCCAGTTTTTAAACAAAGACTTTGGACTGCCCATCTACGAACTCAATGATGTGGATGCCTTGGAAACATTCATCCAAAAGCACGAAGAGCTAAGCGAGTTTGAATTTTATTTCCACTACCTCAAAGCCTTTGGTGTCGATTTCTTAAAAGCTGATGGTCAATCGATGGACTTCCAGAAAATCTACGATATTCTCCAATTCGACATCGTCTCTCCCTTTGTCAGCCGGACAGGGGGTAAACGCGATTATTTCTCCTATGGCATCATTAAGTTGCTGGAACTGAAATTTGATGAT
>JBCCSZ010000420.1:0-4846 GCA_039199225.1 Bacteroidota bacterium | reverse complement strand
TGATTGCGATTATTGGAACGCGACCCTCCCGCCCTTGGCGGGATGCGCTACCGGACTGCGCTACACCCCGAACAAAAATTCACTTTCCAGCCCTTTGGCCGAAAGCGGAGGCAAATTTAAACTTTTTTGCCTCTTTTACAAAATTAGGATTCTGCTAAAAAATGAAGTAGCCAGCTTTTAATAACAGAACGGTCTACATCCTGTTGCAAAGAGTCAATGCCGGCCCGCAACCTTTGAGCACCGATGCGCTCCATCCGACTTTCCATCAACGCGCGGGTGTAGGCTTTCGAAAATTCCGGATGAGCTTGCAGGCCCAACATCCGCTCCGATACCAAGAACATACCCACCGGGCAGTCGGCCGCAGAGGCTAAGACTCGGCTGTCGGGAGGGAGTTGAATCACTTGGTCCTGGCACATCATCAGCAAGCGAATCGGGGAGTGTGCCGCTTTCAACCAAGCGGTGGAAGAGTGCAGCTCGAAAGCATGCACCCCTATACACCAACCGACTGCCGCTTTTTCCACCTTACCGCCGAGGGCCTCAGCCAACATCTGGTGACCAAAGCACACGCCAATGCACTTTTTGCCGGATTGATGTATCAGCTGGACAAAAGATTTTAACCGTTGTATCCATTCGACCTCCTCGTAAACCGATCGGCGCGAGCCGCTGATGAGCCAGGCATCGCATACTTGGGGACTTTCTGGAAAGTGGCCGTCGCAAACAAAGTAGGTTCGACAGTCCAAACTTTCGAAGAGGGATTCGAACATAGCAGGATAATCACCGTGCGTATCGAGGAATTCCGGAGCAACACGGTCGCAAATAAGCAGTCCTAGGGTCATCCGTTGAGCTTTAAGTGAAAGGATTTGGGGCGGGTGAGGGCCTCATAGCCGAGCTTGGAAAGGGTGCAACCTCGTCCGGAGTTTTTGACGCCCGTCCAGGCCAGCGCCGGGTCGAGGTAGTCGCAACGGTTCATAAAGCAGGTACCCGTTTCGAGTTGGTCGCCCAGCCGTATGGCGGCTTGTGGGTCTTGGGTCCATACGGAGGCCGTCAAGCCGTAGAGGCTGTCGTTCATGTAGTGCAAGGCTTCAGCATCGTCTTTCACGGACATGATGCCTACCAGCGGACCGAAGGTTTCTTCCTGCATCACGGCCATCGAATGGTTGACGTCGATCAAGACCTGTGGAGCCATGTAGGGAGAATCAGGCTGATGTGCCGGAAAAAGTTTTGAAGGAATTAGTGCCTGGGCGCCTTGTGCGATGGCTGCGTCGATTTGCCTCTGTACGGATTGCGCCGCCGACGTTCGAACCATCGGCCCCAGCGTCGTTGCTTTTTGCAGTGGATCACCCAATTGATACTTTTTGGTCAAATCTACAAAGCCATCCAGAAAGTCTTTGAACAGGCTTTCATGGACATAAATGCGCTCGATGCCACAGCAAGACTGACCGGAGTTGAAAAAACTGCCGTCTACTAAGTTTTCAATGCTGCTGGACAAATCGGCATCTGCCCGGACATAAGCGGGGTCCTTACCGCCCAATTCTAAGCCTGCTGCCATAAAGCGTTTCGATACGGCCTGCTGGATGGCGCGCCCTCCTTTGACAGAGCCTGTGAAGGCAACATAGGCGATCCGACGATCTTGTATCAAGGCACCAACCTGTGGATGCGAAAGATGTAAATATTGGAAAACACCTTCCGGAAAACCTGCCTGCTCAAAGGCGGCCGCGTAATGCTCGGCGCACAAGGGGGTCTGCTCGGCATGTTTCAATAAGACCGTGTTGCCTGCGAGCAGGGCTGGAAATATGGCATTGACAGAGGTGAGGTAGGGATAGTTCCACGGAGCCAGCACCAAAACACTGCCCAAGGGCTCCCGGCGAATGAATCTCCGGAACTCTCCTGCTCCCTGAACTTGAATGTCTGCAAGGCTGTCGGTGGCAATGTCCATCATATACTCGGCTCGTTCCTTGAACCCCTTGGAAATCTCAAAGGGTGTGTAGCGCAGGGGGCGGCCCATTTGCCAGCTCAGCTGCTTCCCAAAATCATCGGCATGGGCCAGTAAGTAGTCCAATGCCTTTTGGCAGAGCGCTTTGCGTTCTTCGACCGCTGTCTTTTTCCAGTGTTGCTGTACCTTTTGGGCTTTGGCCAAGGCGTTTTCGACCGCCGCTCCATCGGCTCGCGTTCGGCTGGTATAAACTTGCCCATCGACAGGGCTGATGACGTCAAATAATGCTTGCATAATAAGAGTTTGAGAAATAAGCAGTTCGTAGCTATCAGTTCACTTACTTATTTATTCTGGCGTGACATAGGCGGCAGTGATGCCACCATCGACCAGAAATTCGGTGCCGGTGGTGAAGGAAGATTCGTCGGAAGCTAAAAATAAGGCAGCTTGCGCCATCTCCCGAGCTTCCCCAAAACGGCCCATTGGAATGTGTACCAATCGCCGCTGTTTTTTGGCCTCGGTGTTGAGGAATTTCATCAGTAGTTCGGTGCGTAGCGGCCCTGGGCAAAGAGCGTTGACACGAATGTTTTCGCGGGCATGGATGACGGCCAATTCTCTTGTCATGGCCAACACGGCTCCCTTGCTGGCTGTGTAGGCAATCTGCGGGGTAGCTGCACCCAGATGAGCTACGAAAGAGGCTGTATTGATGATGGAGCCGCCACCTGCTCGCTGTAGCGCTGGAATGCCGTATTTACAGCCGAAAAAGACTCCTTTGACATTCACTTGCATGGTTAAATCGAAAATGGACTCCTCTGTACCAATGGCATCGCCGTCGTCGCTGTGCATGATGCCTGCATTGTTGAACAACACATGGAGATGGCCATAGGTGCTTTCTGCAAATTCGATCATGGCTTTACAGTCTGCCGGCTTGGCTACGTCGGCATGGATGTAGGCAGCCGTTCCGCCAGTTTGACGGATGGATTCGGTGACGGCTTCGCCTGCTGCATCGTCGATGTCCGTCAAAACAACCCGGGCGCCTTCTTTGGCGAATAGCAGGGCCGTTTCTTTACCAATACCGCTGCTGGCTCCGGTGATGAGGGCTACTTTGTCTTTTAAACGCATATTGAAAAATTAATGGGTTGATACTATCTGATCCATTGAATGGTCGTGGGATATTGTGTTTTATCGATGTAGATGAGGGCATCGTAGGTTTTTGACAGATTGATGCGCATGTATTCAGAGCGGCCTTCTGCATGGTATTCTGCAATATCGGTTCGGATGAGCTGCGATTGCCGCAATGGATTATCAGGAGATTGCTCGGTCGATAGATTGTTGCGAATGTCCAAGAGGAGGAAGTCGCTTTCCAGCTCATCGAATGCTTTGGTCAGAGAAAGGGTGTCGGCGCGCGGCATGCTCCACTTCCGGAAGCCTTCCTGAGAAAAGGAGCCGAATTCTCCCTCGTTAAAGGTAAAGCCGATGGCGTAGTAGTCTTCTCCAAACCACTGCTGCATGTAGTGGCCCAAAACATCGTAATTGGAAAGAACGGATTCTTTGGCAACATGTCCATTGTGCGCCCAAATAGCCAGTTGACTTTCTTCTTGTAGGCTGCCTGCTATTCCGCTGGAAAAATCTAGCCATTGTAAAGACCAATAGACATTTCGGGCGGAAAATTGGTCGCGGAATTCAGATTTTAGGGAAAAATCATCCTGGCTGATGTAGGTGGCAAATTGCCGAAATATCTCCCCGATGCGCTGTGCAATGGCATAGGTAGCTTCTCCGGATTGCTTTTTGATGGCGTCCTCTTGCTCTTGGAGGTACTTGGCCGTTTCAGCGTACAAATTCCAATAGTCGATTCTTTGTTCTGAATTGTAGCTTTGAAAGGCAATTTGTTGTCGCTCTTTATCGAGGAGTTTCAATAAGGTTGAGGAAGGACCACTCGTTTGTCGGATCAATTGCTTGAGCCAATGGATGTTGTGATTGACCGTGGTCATTTCCATTCCAAAGATGTGAAAGGGTTTGTCGGCTGATAAGTTGTGTTGACGGATGCTGCGAAGGAGGGCCTTGTATTCCTCTGTCCGATAGGTAAACCAGCCGGAGGCGGCAACGATGGTGTCTAGATTGCCAATGCCTTTGCTGACATAATCATTCCAGATGAGTGCCTGACCGAAGTCGACTTCCAAAACGAGTCCGTCGAATCCTTCTTTGATCAGTTGTTCGATGATTTGTTGTTTGAGTGAATAGCATTCTTTGGTGTAGTGGGAGACTTCGCCCAACCCGACGATGCGCTTGTCGGCGGTCTGCTCCTTGATGAAGCTTTTCAGTGTTTTGGAGTCTACCTTTTCAAAGGGGTGGATGAAGGGTTTTGCTCCTTCCAGAGGATTTTGGCTGATGGTGGGAAAGGCCAGCCACAGTCCTACGAGTAGTGCGAAAATGGGTTTCATGGCTTTTATCATTTGCAAACATCAAATTCTTTCAAAGTATCTTTTGCGTTCCCAATCCGTCACAGCGGCTTGGTAGGCGGCCAATTCTGTTCGGTAGAAATGGCTGTAGTGAGCAACCACCGCTTCTCCGAATGCCTCCTTGGCAAATGGGCTGTTTTCAAATTTATCGACGGCTTCCTCTAAGGTCTTGGGAACAGATGGTAGTTCCTTGGCTTCGTAGATGTTACCTTCAAAAATCTCTGGCGGTTCCATCTGTTGCCGAATGCCGTCCAAGCCGGAGGCAAGCGAAGCGGCGAATGCCAGGTAGGGATTGCAATCTGCGCCAGGGATGCGGCATTCGATTCGCAGGCTACTGCCCTTGCCGACCACCCGAAATCCAGCCGTTCGATTATCGTAGCTCCAGGCCAGCCGAGTCGGCGCCCAAGAACCATCCACAAAGCGTTTGTAAGAGTTGATCGTCGGAGCATAAAAGGGC
>JBCCSZ010000419.1:0-4868 GCA_039199225.1 Bacteroidota bacterium | reverse complement strand
TTTGACCATCACGTGATCAATGCAAAAAACTGCTGTCAGAAATGCTTATTGATCAGCTGCTTAAGCACCTAAAACCAATATGGCAACCTTCAATCTAAAAAATAAAAATTCCATTGCAGGTCGATTCGTAGCCGAACTTCGGGACGTCCAAATCCAAAAAGATCGGATGCGATTTAGACGCAATCTGGAGCGATTGGGCGAAATATTTGCCTACGAAATCAGTCAAACATTGGAATACGCCTCCAGGAGCATCGAAACACCTCTTGGCATTGCAGAGGCACAGCTTCCTGCTCAACAAATTGTCCTGGCTACCATTCTCCGAGCAGGCATTCCACTACACCAAGGCTTACTCAATTATTTCGACGATGCCGATAGTGCCTTCGTATCAGCTTATCGCAAGCATCACAAAAGCGGCCAATTTGACATCAAGGTCGAATACATCACCTGCCCGCCATTAGACGACAAGGTGTTGATTATTTGCGACCCTATGTTGGCCACAGGCGCCTCCATGGACCTTTCCATCAAAGCACTGTTGGAAAATGGCCAGCCTGCCGAGCTTCACATCGTCACGGCCATTGCCTCCACAAGTGGGTTGAGCTACATCAAACGCCTTTACCCCAAAGCACATATTTGGCTGGGTGACCAGGATGAGGAATTGACTGCCAAGTCATACATTGTTCCGGGCTTGGGAGATGCCGGTGATCTTTGCTTCGGCTCAAAAATCCAGGAGTAGTTCGATTTGTAAAAGAACCTTCTTACATTTGTCGACTTCATTCGCTACAAATTCTATGGTTGAACTTAGTCCGCTTCTCATACTTGGCATCATCGCACTCTACTTTTTGTTGTTGGTAGGAATTTCCTATCTCACAGGAAAGGACTCCGGGAATGCCAATTTCTTTTTGGCAGGACGCAAATCTCCCTGGTACCTTGTAGCTTTTGGTATGATCGGCGCTACCCTGTCGGGCGTAACCTTTATTTCCGTTCCTGGCGTCGTTGGTGCCGGCAAAGTCAACATGAACTTTTCCTACATGCAGATGGTCTTTGGCTATCTGGTTGGCTATCTCATTATTGCCTTAGTGCTTTTGCCAGTTTATTATCGCTACAACCTGACTTCCATATATGGTTATCTCAACCAACGATTTGGGTTTTATTCCTACAAAATCGGTTCTGGCTACTTCCTGTTGTCCCGGGTTGTAGGAGCCTCCCTGCGCTTATATCTGGTAGGGCTTGTGCTGCATCAATTTGTTACAGCGCCCCTATTCGGTATCCCATTTTGGCTCACCGTACTCATCACGATTGCCCTTATTTGGGTGTATACCTTTCGGGGAGGCATCAACACGATTGTGTGGACTGATACCCTTCAGACCACTTGTATGCTGGCGGCTGTTGTGTTGACCATCTTCGCGATTGGCAACGACTTGGATAAAAACCTGGGAGAACTCATAACGAGTGTTCGCCAGAGTGAATATGCTCAAATGTTTTTTTTCAAAGGTGGATGGAGCGATCCAAACAACTTTTTTAAGCAGTTCATCAGTGGTGTTTTGATCGCGACGGTTATGACTGGTCTGGACCAAGATATGATGCAAAAAAATCTGAGCTGCAAAACCCTTAAGGAATCACAAACCAACGTGATTACGTTCAGTGTCATTTTGATATTTGCCAAATTCTTGTTTCTAGCCCTAGGTGCTTTACTGTACATCTATGCGGCCAATTATGGACTCGAAATCCCTGGGAGAACGGATTTACTCTACCCCGAAATTGCGCTGAATCACCTCTCCCCCTTCATTGGAATCATGTTCATTCTCGGCCTGATTGCAGCGGCTTATTCCAGCGCCGATTCAGCTCTAACAGCCCTCACGACCTCCTTTTGCATCGATTTTCTAGGCTTCCAAGAGGATCATGCCGACGAAGAACTCGCCAAGCAGCAAAAACGCACCAGGCTGATGGTCCACATTGGCTTCTCCGTCTTGCTGCTGATCGTCATCAATGTGTTCAATGCAGTCAACGATACTGCCGTCATCAGTAAGATTTTCGAATGGGCAGGCTATACCTACGGCCCGCTTCTCGGGCTTTTTGCCTTCGGCATATTTACCAATCTCAAGATCAACGAGCGCTGGGTGATTCCCGTTTGCATCATTGCACCAGTGGCATCCTATGTCCTCAACGTCAATAATCTGTTCCTCAACTTCCAGCTCGGCAACCTCGTCATCCTACTCAACGGCCTGCTGACCTTCTTCGGACTTTGGGCCATTTCTCATCGGGAGGAGTAGCTAGCCAACAGCCTATCTACCCTATTTAAATGCCAAATTCATCCCAAACCGTAGGTTAGTGTTCCGGCTATCGTAAGGTCGAAAGGTGGCCAATATGTTGTCACTGAGAAAGAATATTTGTACCGGCCCCAACTGCAAGGCAGTATTGAAACCCAGGTTGTCATAGGTATTACTGAAAACGGAATAGGTCATTCCAGCTGTAAAGATTCTTCCCAGGCGAACGGTTGTGTTGACGCCAAGGCCCGCCATGGTCCGCTGGCGAAATTGTTCGAAATGAACAACGGCTCCGGCGGTGAAATGCTTATTCAGCTTGTAGGTTCCTCCGATGTATAGCCTGGCTGGTAGCGCAGTGTAATAAGCGTTATTGGTTTCTTGAAAGTCGAATATCTGCTTGAGCGTGTCCAAGCTTTCTTCAAAGTCTACTTCATCGTCGCGTAGGATATTGGCAATTTCTAAACCTTCATAGCTGTATGCTCCCTGGCTGGTGTGGTTCGTCGGATTCGATTTCCATTTGATCCCTCCTAGATCGACAATGCTGGCAGAAAAAGTGATCTTATCAGTCACGCGGACAACCCCGCCCAAGTCGACCGCCAGGCCCCAGTTTTTACTTAAAATCCGGAAGGCAAACTCCGGATCATAGTCGTCAAAGCTGGTACTACCCACCAAAGAAGAAGTGTTGATCTGATAAAAGGTAGACAACTGCAATTGATAATATTCTTCCGAGGTACGTACCCTGGCCAGCGTGCGGCCTGAAGAAATATCGTAGAGGCCCGAAAGTATCTTCAGTCGTCCTCCCAAGGTCATCTTAGGCAATTTCATAGCAAAGCCCAGGCCCAATTCACTGTAGGCCATCGCCTGAAAGTCAGGTCCGATGTTCATATTCCGACCGATAAATGGCTCATTGCCCTCCCAGCCCAATTGGACCAAACTTTTGGGATAAGAAATAAATGCTCTGGCACGTAGCGCATGGGTTATCGAAGCTCGCCAGATTTTGGTTCCAAAGGAAGTACTGGCTGTCTCAAAGTCAAAACCTATCCGAACAATATTGTTAGCCTTTAAGTCCCCAATTACTGGATCGAGGTCCAGGACATTTTGGCCGTTGGCGTCGGTACGGATCAAGTCGTTGTAACTCGCTCCCGTATGATGTGCATTAAAATAGAAGGATGGTAAGGTGTAAATGGTCCGCTGCTCCGTCATAAAGGCCGGATTGGCTTTGCTGGCTTGAAAAAGGTCTGGCATAAAATACAAGCTCATCTCCTGAGCATTGGTACCAAGTGATAGACACAGCAGACAAAAAGTAAAAAAGGTGTGTACAGACTTTATCATGAGGATGTCTTTTTTGTGATTGCGAAGAAGAAGGTCTTGTTATTCCGGATCAACGACCAGACGTGCGCCCAGCTTAATATCCAGTACTTGATTGGCGTTTACCCGAACAGAGCGATTGTCTGTATTACTCGTCGATATGACAGCCGAGGTAATGATATCCTTGTAGGTTCGCAGTAAATCCATACGCGCTGGACTGACCGCAATCACGGTGGTTGCATCGCCAGTTCGTATGACATTGCCGTCGGTGTCTACCTCAGCGGCTGGCAACACAAGCGTCTGAGCAGAAAAAAGAGAATCCACAATTTGGTCTGATTGATTGGTAAAATAAAACTGCAGCCCTAGGTTGATGGGAATGCCATTTTCTGCAATCAACTTGATTTCCCCTTCGATGATTTCATCGGTATCCTCCCCCATATCGAATTCAGCGCGTTCCTCAATTTCAAATTCGGAGGCGGTGCCGTATACAGGGAGTTCTACATTCACATGGGTGACAACTTCGCTTTCCGACGCAACAAAACCTATGACATCCTGCTGATCTGTCGGATTGAGGGTCAAGTCCAATTCATAGACCAACAACCTTGGCTGAGCATTTAGGATGTCATCAATGTTGGAGTTGTTTTTATCAAAAGTTATGGCCGTCGTCTTTGTACTTCCCATTTCAGCAACGGAAGGATAGGCAATATCGAAGGTATTGTCTGGTGAATCAGTCTCGAAATTTATGACTTGGTTGTCCACTGTGATTGCCCTCAAATTGCGAATTCGACCTGCTGCTGGAAAACCAAAGGAATTTTCAAAAGTAACCACCAGCTTAGGCTCTTCAAAAGTCAACCTTCCGCCCGACCAAAGGTCAAATAATTCTATTTCTATCGAATCATATTTGACTTGGAATTGCTGCTCTTCAAAGTTTCCCTGGACATTCGCTATTTCCCAGCCCCTAGCTTGACCAACGATGGGCTCAATCTCCACCACCTGACCATTACTGGTTGCAGTATATTCCAATTGAATTTCATCATTAACAACTTCCAATCGGTAGCCTTCCACCGATATGGGCTCCATAAACGCTTCTGAAGGTGTACTGCCAGAGTAAACGATGGAAACCGTCCGCTCAAAAACGACCCCATCCCTAGTCAGGCTCGGAATGCGGATGCGGACCTGCACATCTTGCGTGCGAGCCGAGACCAGTCGAAATTCCAAGCTTCCAGCACTCAATTCCATGAAGCGAACGCTCCCTCCCGAATAAGGTGCAAAAGGCAGACTGGTCGATTCTTCCGC
>JBCCSZ010000418.1:0-4973 GCA_039199225.1 Bacteroidota bacterium | reverse complement strand
TCCTTGTGTAAGCTTGTCAGGCATTCCCCATTTTCAGTAACCTGAAGTATCACATCATATATCCCAGGGCTCGAATAACTGATCTGCTGCGGATTGGCTTCCGTCGAAGAGGCAGGGGTTCCTCCAGCAAACTGCCACTCAAAGTCGTAATCTGCTCCACTGGTATCCATCTGTACAAAAAAGTCGATGGGACTCAAAGCTCCCTCGCATTGGCTGTTGATGCTGGCCGCAAAATCAAAATCCAGCGATCGAACCTCAATCATCTCTCCTATTCTGGAAATGCGGCAACCACTGGTATCTTCCAAGACCAAGACCGGAATGTAAAAGCCCGGATTGGCATAGGTATACTGTACAGAATCCTGGTTAATGATGCCAGCATTGCGAATACCTGCACCATCGCCAAAGTCCCAATATAGAGAAGCCACCTGGCTGACCTGGCCTACAAAGCTGACATCCAAGGGCGCACAACCCTCCTGCTGCGATACTTCAAAACTACCCGTCGGGCCATCCACCTGAATGTAGTCGTCTCGACAAAAGGTATGGCTACAGCCGTCTTTATCCCAGCTAGTCAAACAAACCGTATAAATGCCCACTTCGCTGTAGGTATGAGACGGATTTTGAAGATACGACTTGGCCGTTTGGTCCCCAAAGTCCCATTCCCAAGCCACACCATTGTACGACAGGTCTTCAAAACGGGTGACCAAAGGCGGATTTGGGCAGGATTTATAGGTTTTATCTGCCGTAAAATCAGCTTGTACGTTGACCACATCAATAGAATCGCAAAACTGATCGGCACAATTGAAGGGGTTTGTGACCGTCAGGCAGACTTCGTACTTTCCTTCCGACTCAAAAATGTGCAGGGGTACGCTGCTTTCTGAAAATCGACCATCTCCAAACGACCAATGGTATGACAATCCGGCCCCTCCACTGGACTGAGAGCGAAATTGGACGATGTTCATCTCACAATCAATCAAGGTACTGCCAAAACCAGCTTTTGGCGCATTGACATTGACCATATCCTCCTTGACCTCTTCCTCCTTACAGCCTCTATCAGAAATCGCTTTCAGTGAAATATTGTAGGAATCCTCTCCATTGAAAATATGGGATGGATGCTCTTTCTTACTGGTATGTCCTCGGAAACCAAAGGTCCAGGTATAGTCCAGCGGGCTGCCCGTTGTGGCAGAAGACTCGTTGCGAAAATGGACTTCCAGGCCAGGGCAACCACCCGTCGGATCGGCAGAAAAGTCGACTCTTACGCCTTCGACATCCACCTCCTTGTTCAGTCTAAAATTGGAGATACAGCCATTGGCATCAACTTGCCTTAGATCAAAGCCGCGAAAAAGCCCTGGTTCGACAAAGCGGAGGACAGGACGGGGATCACTCAAGCCATTTTGGATGATTTCAACGCCCTGTGGTATCCTGAACTGAAAACTTTCTCCGTAGATAGAATGATTGATGATGTGTAGGGTATCTCCTTGACAGAGTTGGGTACGGGAAAGATCAAAAACAGCTTTTTCGTCGGTCACAACAATCGCCGTCTCAACGGCATCTCGGCAACCGTGGTCATCATTCCAAACGGTTAAGATCACCTCGTAGTGGCCGCTTTCTCGGTAGCGGTGTTGGGGATGCTGCAAGCTCGATTTGTGGCCGTCTCCAAAGTCCCATTCCCAACGCTGAGCGCCGATGGAATTGTCTATGAATTGGACCGAAAGCGGATTGTTGCAATCGACTTCGTAGGCAGCCTTGGCGACGGGCGGATAGATGGTCACATAGTTGTCCTTGGTCAAAGTCGACGAACATCCCTTGTGCCAGGCGGTCAAGACGACATTGAACAGGCCCGTATCGACATAGTGATGCCAGGGGTCCGGACCGGATGCACTGAGTCCATCTCCAAACAGCCAGTGCCATCGATCCAGCGGAACATCCGAGGTACAAAAGAATTTGGTACTGTCTTCCGCGCAGCTGATAAGTGGTACGGCCCAAAAATCCAATGTGGGCGGTTGACCTACCGAAATGTAATTGGGTCGCGTCGCTTGCGCAGTACAGCCTGTGAGGGTTTGGACGGTCACTTGCACATCAAAGGTTCCCGTGTCAGGAATTGTGATGGCAGGAGTGGCCCCAGATAAGTTGATGCTGCCGATCTGCCAATCGTAAGAAAGAATGCTGTCCAAGCTTGTTACTTCTAGCTCTAGTGCCACTTCCAGGGGTACACAGCCTTGGAGAACATCTGCCGAAAAAGACAATTCGACGGGCAGCAGTTTAGCGGTATCTATGGGCAGCAGTCGGGTACAACCGTTGAGGTAAGTAGCCAAAAGCGAAAGTGGATAGGTTCCAAATTCGTTGATGCGAAAGCTCGGATCGGCCCTTTTTAAAGTATCAAAGCCAGCCATTTGCCACTCCCACGCCATGCCGGCTAGATCGGAACTGGCGACAAGATCAATCTGTAGGCCAGGGTCTTCTGCGCAGCCCTCCCAATGACCATCTTGTTGAATATCGATAGCGTGTGTTCCGTTGATCTGAATGCACCGCTCTGCATGAACGGTCGTTATGCAGCCATCTGAGGCAATAAAAGTAAAGGAAGGCAAAAAACAACCGTTTTGGGCATAGACATGGGTTGGAAATGTATCGGTAGCGGTCGTATGTCCATCGTCAAAATTCCACTCAAAGCGGACGTAAGACAAACCGTCAGGCGGCTGAAATTGGATGTTGCGCTCTTGACAATCAGCTGACTCCGTTATCTGCAAGTCAAATTTGATGTCTTCGTATTCCAGTGGATTGTTCTTGACAACTTCATAGGTGCAGTTTGTGAGGGTATCGGTCAAGCGGAGGCGAACATCGTACTGGCCAAAGCGCGCGTAGTTGTGAATGACCGACTGACCTCGAGCTGTTTTTCCATCGCCAAACGACCAATCGTACAGGCAATGAGCGTAAAAGGAGGCGGCCTGAAAGATCAATTGCTTAGAGTGCGGACAGCCACTCAAACTGGTAAATGAAAAATCAGGCGCTATCAAAGGAGGAAAATTGACCAGACTTTTCTTCAAAACCGTCTTCTCACAGCCATTTTCGTCAACCACACTGACCACTACAGAATAAGCCCCAGGGGCATTGTAAAGATGCCTTTTATCAATGTTTTGCCGACCATTGAGCGCTTCTTCTTCCACCTGACCATCACCAAAATCCCAACTGATCCGATCTAGAGATACGTTGGAAGAAAGCTGAAAGGACACTTCCCCAGGCTGGCACAAAATACTATCGGCGGTGCTCAACTGTAGCTGCGGAGAGCCGAAAAAGGATAGAAATTGACAGGTTTTATCTATTTGTGCATTGGCATCCTCCACCTCCAGACATATCTCAAAACGACCGGTATCAACGAAGGTGCGGATGGGATGCTCCAAGATGGAAAACTCTCGACCGTTGATGGTCCATTCATACCGATCGGGGCTTCCGGTGGAAGTGTTGGTAAATTGTATGGTGACAGGTGAGCAGTTGCTTTTCTGCGCCTTATCATGCTGAAAATCAGCATTCAGCTGCCCAAACAGACACACACCACAAACCTGACTACATAAAAGGGCCAAACAAACAGCTACTCTATTCATCTACAATAGGTTTACATGAATCATTTACAGATCATCGCTGCGCGGGCAACAATGCCGTATGAGTTGCTGTGCATACAGGAGGAAACGCTCCCGAAGCAAATTCGCTGGGAAAACGGAGGGATTCTATTGAACAAACCTAGGCTACAGGCAAGTCAGTAGAAGTTTGCCAAAAACGATTTTTAATCAACGCAACTCAATATATGTAGCTATATTCGTTTGAGAGGAAAGTTAAACAGTTCGCAACTATTGGGTCAACAATAAGTTAGATGATAACTTTTTTACAAACAAAGCCCAAAGCACCAGCGATACCGGGGCATCGACAAGCATTTTAATGGCGTATGTAGAAAAGCTTTCATGCAAATTGTTAGTTCATTTAGTTTTGCGAATTGCTTGATGTGAATGGGTCTGGTAAAATAACTGCTCTAACGCGGTAACAAACAATTTCAGTAAAAGTATACTCGTTATAAGAACTGATTTTCCAACGCGCAAAAAACATTCCATAGTGAGGATTTCGCTCGTATTTTTTTTGTTATTTTTTTTCCTGACAGCTTCCAAAGCGCAGACCTCTAAGTCGATCATCAACCCAGAAGACCATGTGACACTCCATACCTACGAGGATACCTTGGGTTTTTTGGGCTTTGCATTCGTCAACGATTCGCTTCCTGAAACGCGCTTCGCAGCTGTACGTAAGTTCATCCCCACCCTTGTCAAAGCTCTGAAGGTCAAAAATTCCTTCTCCTACCCCTTCGAACGCCTGCGGACCGTTTCCATCCAATACGACCCGGACAGTACCTTTCGGATATTTACCTGGCAGTTGTTTGTAGATGATAATACCTACCGCTACTTCGGCGCCATTCAGATGAATACGCCAGAGCTGGAACTTTTCCCCTTGATGGATCGATCCGCCAACATGACTGCAGTGGATGTACAAGAACTGAAAAACGACAATTGGTACGGCAATCTGTACTATAAAATCCAGCCATTTGACAGTCCCGAAGGACGGAGATACCTCCTTTTTGGTATGGAGTACTACGACTTCCACACCCGCCGTAAGCTCATAGATGTCTTGAGTTTCGATGAGAGCGGTAAGCCTTATTTTGGCGCCAATGTATTCAGCTCTGACAGCCAGCCGGATCGCTTCGATTCCAAAAAGCGAATTATTTTACAATACAGCGCCCAGGCCAATATCTCTTCCAATTTCAATGAAAGTATGGGCATTGTGGTATTCGACCATCTGAAAACCATCAGTTTGCCATCTGGCCCAACTGCCATCCCAGACGGCTCCTACGAGGGCCTGCAACTGCAAGAAGGTAAGTGGGTACACATCGAAAAGCTGTTCAACCAGGTTTCCGACGAGGCGCCACGGCCCGAGCCTGT
>JBCCSZ010000417.1:0-5009 GCA_039199225.1 Bacteroidota bacterium | reverse complement strand
TGCCCTACGAGGCTTTGCCCTTTTTGGCATTTTACTGGCCAATCTGTACAGTTTCATCGGATACAATACCTACAGCCCAGAGGAGATTGTTGGGTTGCCGACAGGGGATCGAGCTGTTTTGTTTTTCATCGACTGGTTTGTCGAAGGTAAGTTTTACGGGATATTCTCCATTCTTTTTGGGATTGGTTTTGCTCTACAGGCAGAACGCTTTCGGCTTGCCACTGCGAACTTTTCGACCTTTTGGTTGAGGCGAATGATGGTTTTGTGTGGCATGGGATTGATGCATATGTATTTTATCTGGAATGGAGACATCCTAACGCTTTACAGCTTATTGGGGATGTTGTTGCTTTTGTTTGTGGATTGCTCAGACCGAACGCTATTTCGGTGGATCATTGTTTTGTTGTTGATCCCCCTGCTCATACATGTTGTACTGTATCTGACACCTGATGCGCCGTTTTGGGGATCCATGCGTCGTTTTTCGAGTAATTTGAAAACACAATGGGGATTTGGAGCACTTTCGCTTTTAGAGATGCGCACATCTGAATCGGCCCAAGAGGTATTTGCAATTAATTTTTTGGCAGCTATACCACGGGCCATGAGCTACCTGATGTCGGGTCGATATTTTCAGGTCTTGGGCCTATTTCTCATCGGCCTATTGCTTGCTAGGCACTGGCTGCCAAGGATACGCGATAATAAGGTATCAGTACCTAGGAGCGCCATCTGGATCGGTCTGATTGGCCTGATTACTTCCTTTGGCTACGCCATCATCAAAGCTAAGATCGGGACGCCATTTGAATTGAGCCAGACGGGCCTTTTGCAGGCTGTATTGTACCACCTAGGCTCCACCAGTTTAGCGCTCGGTATAGCCATGTTGTTCACCTATTGGTGGGCTTCTGGCCGGGCAAAGGCTGTATTCCAAAACCTCTCATTCCTCGGTCGCATGGCATTGACCAACTACATATTTCAGAATGTTATTGCCATTCTATTGTTCTTTGGCTATGGATTTGCACTGATGAGAAAGGTACCCTTTACCTATCTACCATTCTTTGCCTTCAGCATTCTGCTGTTACAGTGGCTGTTCAGCCGCGCCTGGCTCAGGCGATTCCGACAAGGACCGCTGGAATATCTATGGCGTCAATTGAGCTATGGTCGCACCAATTCCTAGCCCTCACTAGCACGACGCTCTATGAGCTCCTGCCTGATTTTTTCGACCTTTTCATCATCCAGCTTATACCAGAAGAGCAAAACGGCTGTCAGCAAATACAGCACCCCTGGAATAACCGAAAAAGACAACTTGATGGCTTCGATGGCCTCGCCCGTTTGCTGTACGGCCTCACCATCGTAATTTGCGATGGTCAACAACCAGCCAGCCAAGCCGACTGCGATGCCACCGCCGATTTTTTGTGCGAAGGTGGTAGCGGAGAAGAACAAGCCAGTGGCGCGCCGCCGGTTTTTCCATTCTGAGAAGTCGGCCGTATCGGCGATCATCGACCACAGAAGCGGGATGGTCGGAGCGATGGCCAGCTTTGAAAGAATATTGATGATGTGCAGCATATAGAAATCGTCCTTCCCAGGGAGGTATAAAGCAACGGTCAGTATACCCGAAATAGCCGAGCAAGCCAGGTAGACGGTTCGCTTCTCAAACCTTTTGGTCAGTGGACCGGCCAGTAGTACGCCGATGATGAGCGATACGGTGGTAGCGGTGTATAGGAGTGTACTGTCATTTTCGTTACCGACGTAGTATTTAAAGTACTGGTTGATGACGGCCCCCTGTATGTTGATGAGTACAAAAGTGATGATCCCCAGGACGAATAAGATCAGCCAAGCCCTCACGCCAAAGACATTCTTAAGGTCTTGGGTCAGATTGCTCTTTTGACCTGCTGGCGGCTTGATGCGCTCCTTGGTCAGAGAGAAGGAAATGAACAGCAAGACCGTCCCGATGATGGCCATGACGATGGCGATGAACTGAAAGGCGGAGCGCTCGTTTTGGACGATGATGTCTTTCAGGCCGCCCGATGGGTCCAGCAGTCGAGCTTCGCCCCAGTTGTAGTCTTGTATGAAGGCCAAAGCTTCTTGGGGCAGGTTGGCATTTTGAGCATACAGCAGGACATCGTCCATAATCAGGCTATTCTTAAAAACCATGGTAAAACTAACGATGAACATCCCGATAAAGCCCAGGAAAAAGCGGTACTGATTGAGTTCTGTTCGCTCGGCCGAGTTGGCTGTCATCACACCCGACAGGGCAGAGTAAGGCAAGTTGACAGCTGTGTAGGTCGTACTGAGCAGCAAGTACATAATGGTGGCATAAATGACCTTGCCACTTTGTTCGAAATCAGGCGTGGTAAACAACAATACCAAAGAAAGCCCCATCGGTACGGCAAACCAGATCATGTAGGGGCGGAATTTCCCAAATCGGGTGTTTGTACGATCGGAGATGACCCCGATGAGCGGATCGGAAATGGCATCCCAGACTCTAGCAACCAACATGATGGTCCCTGCTACTGCTGCTGAAATTCCGTATACATCGGTGAAGTAAAAAAAGAGGAACATACCGGCCATATCCCAGGCGAAGTGGCAAGCGGTATCTCCCAGTCCATAGCCAAACTTCTCTTTGAAGGATAGCTTCGTTGCCTGACTTGTCATAAATGTTTCGTTTTGTTTAGACTTTTCATCTCTAAGTTAGACATTGGCGCTGATATAGCCAAACGGGTGGGCTATTGCCTTGCAGAATCTAGCACGGATAATAACATAAAGACAAAAGTGAATTTTATGATCCATCATCGTACCATGCCCAACAATGAATTCGCTGAATTTAGAGTGGCGGTCTGGTCACTGAGCAAGAGTGGACCCTTTGTGGGTATGCTACAACGGCATTTACTCCAGAACGATTTTGCCCTTGGTTTTAATGGCCCCATCTGACAACAGTACGAATAGGTATAAGCCGCTCGATAAGCTTCCTTTGTAGATTGGTATGCGGTCAGTAGTTATATCATCTTTGCTCCAGACGATTTTTCCATGCAAATCATACAACAGCAACTGATGTTGTCGCTGGTTGGGATTGTCGAAGGTCAAAACCCCTAGGTGACTGATTGGATTGGGATAAATAGAATAATTGGTCGGTTCAAAGCTTTCGTTTACCTGGGTGATCAAGCACAATATGCTATCCTGTGTGTTTAGCTGGTCCGCCATGATGGTGGGGCTTTGGCTCGTGCCACCAGAAGCTGTGGAGCCACCTGATCCAACTTGAAAAGAAACATCTACTGCCGTAATGGAGGGGGTGAACTGGTTGCAGCCACCGCTGTTCCCTTGCTCGTCTGCACTGAGGATGTAAGCGCGATTTTGCATATCAAAGCTCCGGGAATTGCCGGCAAAGATGTATCTGCCTTCTGCTGACAGGTGCAGCGCATTGCAAAAATCATCCATACCACCCCCATACGTCTTGCTCCACAAAACGTCACCGGAGGCATTCACTTTAATCAGAAAAGCATCCACACCGCCGCCACCAAAGCTATTGGTTAATCCCGCCATCACATATTCGCCCCCTGCCTCTTGCACGAGATAATAGCTGTTTTCTGTTTTTCCACCCCCATAAGTTTTCGACCAAAGCATATTACCTAAATTGTCCAGCTTGGCTAGGTAAATATCCGATTCCCCTTGTCCGAAACTATTTGTGTTGCCCGAAACGATGTATCCACCATCAAGCGTTAACGCAATGGTATTTCCATTTTCAAAATTTGCACCACCCATCGTTTTGGTCCATTCAATATCACCCGAAGCATTTGTTTTGACCAGGTAAATATCAGAATTGCCCGCCCCAAAACTGACAGTATGTCCAACGAAAATATAACCCCCATCTGCTGTTTGGACAACCTGCTGGGCATCCTCATTGCCAGAGCCTCCATAGGTCTTGGTCCAAGACAATTCCCCTGAAGCCGTCGTCTTCACCGCATAAATATCGCCATCGCCTGCCCCAAAACTATTCGACCTGCCCGCTACGATGAAGCCCCCATCCTCCGTAACGGCAACATCAAAACCCTCATCCCAGCCACTGCCGCCAAAGGTCTTGGCCCAAGACACCTGGCCCGTCTGATCCACCTTGACGAGCAAGACATCTGCGCCGCCTGCCCCATAGCTTTGCGTGGCGCCCGCCAGGATAAAGCCTCCATCACTAGTTGCTTCAACCGCATAGCCCAAATCGGTGTTCGATCCGCCATAAACCATGCTCCACAGATAATTGCCGTCCTGATCCGAGTTGATCAAAAGGAAATCAAAGCTGCCAAATCCCACGCCTGACGTATATCCCAGCGATATGTAACTACCATCAGCCGCCTGTTTGGTAGAAAAGATGTAGTCATCTGTCCCCGTTGACACAGTCTGAAAAATGCCTTGGGCCTTAGAAGGCGTGGAAAAGTAGGTGATAAAAAGCAGCAGGAACACCAAAGCAGTCAGATGCTTTCTCAAATCAAGTTTCATTTTCATATGCATACATTATATTTTTCGCCCCTTGTCATGTCCACAGCAAGTTGTACATTTTTTAACGCAATCACAATACGATGGACAAAACGACTTGCGACCAGCTGTCTACCACTGCTTCCTACTCCATGATTTGACAGGCTGCCAGGGGGCTTTGGCAGTACTCCCGGTAGTCGTCGGTGACTAAATATGCGAAGCCCCCACGCTAAAACCTTCCATTGTTAATTTATAAAGACTTGATAATGAATCCCTTAATAAGTCGTCGGTTCCAGGGGAAAATCCCATCATCGAGCATCGACGACTGATGGGAGTTGAAATGGAGGTATTTTGTGTTTGTATATTGTTGGTAATCAGTTATCTTTGTGTAGCCGTATAGCGGCTGTTAATCGTACCAGATTGGAATTGAAACGATCGTAAAACCGTTGAATGGCGGTAAGGTCATTGGTCTGTTAATCGTACCAGATTGGAATTGAAACTGCCCTGGCTCGTAGGTAAGCCGAGCAACAAAGTCGCTGTTAATCGTACCAGATTGGAAT
>JBCCSZ010000416.1:0-5032 GCA_039199225.1 Bacteroidota bacterium | reverse complement strand
CCAGATTGCCGATACGATCATGGATGCCAAAATCCGCCACATGTGTTCCGCCCAGTTGGGGGGCGATACCCAACGCAACTTGCATGTACGCAGCCAAAAAACTGCTCAGACTTGTAAGCACATCATCCTACCGGCTTGGATCTGTTCCTACCGATACAACGACAAAATCTACCGCTTTTCCATCAACGGCCAAACGGGTCGGGTATATGGCAAAAAGCCACTGTCCTGGATTAAGATCACCATCAGTATTTTGGTGTTTGCCTTGTTGATTGCCGGCATCTGGTACCTACGTGAAAGTGGCGTATTCCGCAATTGAGCCTGGCCTGCTAACATCCCAAAGCAGTACTCTCCTAATGGAAAGTACTGAATGGAATGTTTTGTTAATTTGGGGTTATACAGAGCAAATGTTCTCTTCAAGCATGTAGTCTCAATTCAAGTTTTTTCATTCATAAATTCATCCAAATTCTTTTCTGGAAGTTTCCTTTCTATGCTGCAAACCGTCGGGGAAACTACTGTTTGCTTGCTCTAAGCTTGATCCTTTTGATATGTTCACAAGATAATATATGAGTCTAAGTCCTTTCGGGAAACTATGCCAAATTAATTTCAGAAAATGGTATGACTTCTCAGTAGATTAAATTGTAATCAGTTGATAATCAATTAGATTTTTATCGCTATCTTGCCCTAAGTATTTCAAAAAGGTGAAGGATGAAAGATAGTAAGTTATTTGTATTATTGCGAACGTTAAGTGCAGACGAAATGCGCTGGTTGAATAAATTTGTCAAATCTCCCTTTCACAATTCCAATCAGCATGTCGTCCATCTATATGAACTGTTGCGAAAGCACCATCCAGAACTGCCACATCCCAAGCTGAGCAAAGAGGCGTTGTTCAAAAAGCTGTTTCCAAAGGCTTCATTTGACATCCAACGTTTGCGACTGGTGATGCATCGTTTGGCCAAGCAAGTGGAAGCCTTCCTAGTGGCGATGCGCCTACGAGAGCAATCATTCGAGCAAGACAAATTGCTGGTGGCGGAGCTGAGTCGACGCAACACCTTTGAGTTGTTTCAAAAGAAAACCAAAGAATTGCTTCAACAATTGGAGGAAAAACCTTTTCGAGACCGCCAATATTACAAGCATCGAGAGGAGCTTTATTTGCAGTGGTATCGCCATCCGGTGACCAACAAACAGGCCGTTGGTATGGGGACCTTATATATGGCAATGGACAACTTGGATGCCTATTTTAGCCTTTCAAAAATCCAGTTGAGTGCTGCCCTGCAAGAGCGAGCCAAGACCTTGGCCGAAGAGTATGAAGTGCGTTATTTCGAAGAAGTTCGGGCCATCGGACAGACCAGTTTTGAAAGTCCCAATTTGCTGTTTCTGCTCTATTCCAGCCTGATCAAATTGCAAATGGCGCCAGACGATCATGCTCTATACGAAAAAGTCGCGGGCCTTTTCCTAAAGGTCCTACCTAGAATCCGAAAGGTAGAGAAGCAAGATATTCTGCGCATACTAATCAACTTTACCTCCCGGCAACTCAACCGCGGCAATGAAGACTACCTCATCAAGACCTTTAATTGGTATCGGACAGGTTTGGATGCAAATTTTTTGTTGTTTAACAATGAGTTAACGGAGAATACCTTTAGCAACATTGTGAAGTTGGGGGGGCATTGCCAGGAGTTTGAATGGACCGAAAAATTCATCCACGACTACGAGGGGTACTTGGATGAGCAAATACGAAAGGATGCGGTCACCATTAGCCTGGGGGCTCTGAGATTCAGCCAAAAAGACTATTTCAAAACGGTGGAGCTGCTGGCCAACCATCGCTTCCAAAAAACCTATCAATTTCTCAGTGCCAAAACCCTCATCCTGCGATCCTACCTCGAGCTGTATACGGTAGACAACAGTTACTTTGACCTGCTCGTTGCCCAGACCAATAACTTTGAGAAATACATTCGAAACAACAAGTCGATTTCCCCAAACAAGGCAGAGGCTTATCTATCCTTTGCCAAGTTTATTCGGAAAATTGCCAAGACCAAATTTGAAACAAAGAAGAAGGAGCGATTGGCAGCGCAAATTATGGAAACAAAAAACCTGATGTTGAAACGCTGGCTCATCCGCAAGATAAAATAAAGGCAGGTAGACGTCCCGTTGGCCTACCTGCCTCTTTCCCAATTAGTTTAGGACGAAGTGCATGCACTTATATGTCAAGGGTTTCTTCAATAATAATAGAAGACTGGCTTCCTCCCTTGATACAGTTGTGTTGTTTTGCTGGAATAGCTTGGAATGTAAATCTTTGAATGTGGCTGTTTTGACGTTTGACCTGCTTTTTCATTTCGTGAAGTTTTTTGAGGGCAATCGACTGCCAGGGACGGGTGGTATCACCCGACCTCCGATCGACTCTCGCGGTTAGTAATAAAGCGTTAGATTATGGTGTTAGTCCAAGTTGCGATTCCCCTTTGATCCCCGGGAAAGTATTTGCTGCAACTCTGCTGAATGACTACACTACAAAGGTAGGAGGGGAGCCGCCTTTAGGTAAGCGTATAAACAACGCAAATGAAAAAATGGGTAGCTTATGGGGGAGTGCCAGCACAACCGCGGCTGACACACCCCGTGGAAAATACTTGCATACTCCGAGTATTTACCCTGAAAATATCTAAATGCACCTTGTTATATTGTGCTGAATGAATCCCTTTGGCTATATTAACATAGGATTTTAAGGTCAACAAAAAACAATAACTCCAAAATGTACCCTGCCGTCTTTGTCCCTCCATAATCCTGGGGCCACGTTCCCCTGCTATTGACTTATTGAAAACAGACTCTCTTTGTGGCTTGTACTACAGCCAACAGGGGGTATTTAGGAAAGACAAAAAAACTTCACATGTTAGACACAAAACACGATGAGGAATTTATTATGCTAAAAAAAGAAGCTTTAGAAGAAAGCAAGGCTGAATTGTATTTCAATAAATGGATGAGCCTGCAACCATCCGATTTGGTCAACATCTTCTACGTCTGTGTGGAAGATAGCAACACAAAAATTGTTGAAACTCAGCGTGCCATTACTTACAAGTTGTCGAGGACTGCTTTTGACAACATGATGACGGCTTACAGCCAATTGACAACGGATGAAAAACAACGTTCTACCCTTACTTTTTACATGGGGGTCGATCCCAATTACAGTGCCGGAGGAATCCAAGTTGGTACTCCTGCCTTTGCCCTCTTTGCCAAGCTCGTTACTCCGGCCAATTCGACACCTTTTGCCAATGCGGTGGAAATGGATTGGCAAGAGCAGACAGGTATTCCGATTGACAATACGACCTACTACGGTCCGCCGAATGCCAAGGGGAGGCAAAAAATCTATAATTACAATCACCCATCGGGAAGTTTCCACCCCCAAGGTGGTAATGCCAGTCCCATTTCTCCAAAGACCGCCAGCTTATTTGTCTATGAGTGGAGCAGGGTAACGGATGCCCGGCTACCAGACCTTTTCTCTGCTTTGGTGATCGATAAAGTATCCAGAGTGAGGAGTTACTTCTTCTCTTATCAGGATTTGGATTTGGTCTTGGCAGAGTGGGATGGCGGAAAGAGTGGCCTGGACTTATTCATCCATCTGGCAGTCATCCGACCTTTGTTTCGAACGCCTTTCAATTTCCACCTGGTGATGGAAACTCGTGTTGATGATTCAGGCTCATCTGGAGGAGGGGAAGCTGCACCAGACTCGAATGGAGGGTTTTATGAGTACTCGTACCCCTGTCCGCCCTTTTGCGGCTAAGCACTAGATACGGCATGAGTTATTTCAAAAACCTCTTTGATTCACCCTCAAAACAGGTATATTTGGGATGACTCATGTCCATCTTACCTCTTCTCGATTTGAATAATTATTAGTTGGCTCAAAACTGTAGATTCCCAATGTCTAGAGAGGTTGCAACGTTCCTGGCTCAATTCTCGGTCTTTTTTGTCTTGGTGCCTTTTGTCATATTCATTGTTCGCTACAAAAACATCAATAGGAGTCAGAAGCTGCTGGGATTGCTGTTGGTCTTTTCGATCATCACCGAGATTACCTCCTTCATATTTGGTAAATTGGAACAAAACAATCTCTTTTTATTTCACCTGTACACACTGGCAGAGAGTTTACTGATTGGGGTTCTTTACCGGAAAGAGCTGAAAAGCACCGTTGGGCAAAAAACCATCGATGGTCTGCTGATTGTATTCGTTGTTTTTACCATTTTCAGTACGGTCTTCATTGAGCCACTCGACAAGTTCAATGCCTATGTCAGGGCGGTGGAAAGCTTGCTGATTATTTTTCTGACGATTGCCTTTTTCTACAAGATTATGAAGGAAGTGGTCATCAAACGACTTGAAAGGCTTCCGCTGTTTTGGATGAGCGTTGGTCTGTTAATCTACTTTTCTGCTGGTCTGTTTATTTTCATTTTTTCGAACTACATCCTGCCTTCTGTCAAGTTGAGTTATACTTTCTGGGGAATTCATGCGATATTGAACATTATGCTGAATCTGTTTTACATCATCACTCTTTTGGTGAGTGCGCAAAAAGCAGTTGCCTAGTTATGGATCAACCCACTGAAAACAATATTGCCTTTCTCATGCTGTTTGGCATCATTGGGATGCTGGTTCTGGCGGTAGCTGTTGTATTGTTTTTTGTCTTTTATCAAAGGCGCTTGTTGGCTCAGCAGGATGAAATGCGGCAGATGGAATTGGATTATCAGAAGGAATCGTTGGCCAATATTTTGCAGGGGCAGGAGGCCGAGCGGCGGCGCGTAGCCCAGGAATTGCACGATGGCATTGGCGCTTTGCTGTCGGCTGCCAAGTTGTATGTCAATCGCCTCGATCCGCAAAAGCCACCCAAGGACATCGTCTTTATCCGCTCTGAGACTGGTAACATTCTGGACGAAACCATTGACAACATTCGAAGCATTACCCGAGATTTGATGCCCACCAATTTGGAACGCTTTGGTTTGCTGGCAGCCGTGGAGGATTTGTGTAAACGCATCAACGATACAGGTGAGTTGAATATGTCTTT
>JBCCSZ010000415.1:0-5070 GCA_039199225.1 Bacteroidota bacterium | reverse complement strand
TGTACACCGAGATTTCTGGCTGCAGCAATTGTCAGGCGATCTGCCTCGCTTGGAACTGCCCGCCAAAGAGGTCAGACCCAAATTGATGACTTACAAAGGGCAAAGTCTGCAGACCTTTCTACCAAAGGCTGGTGTTCAATCACTCAAGGATTTCTGTCGATCCAATGGCGGGAGTTTATTCATGGGCCTGTTGAGCAGTTGGTATGTCCTCTTTTATCGCTATACTTCTCAGGAAGACCTCATCATCGGTACACCAGTTGCTGGCCGCGATCATGCCGATCTGGAAAATCAGATAGGTTTTTATCTAAATATTCTCGCCCTTCGAAATCAGCTGAACCCCAGCGAAAGCTTTGAGGTTTTCTTTCGGCAAGTCAAAGATGCTGTCTTATCTGCTTACAGCCACCAAGTGTATCCCTTTGACCGCTTGGTCGAAGAGCTGAAAGTGAAGCGCGACATGAGTCGGAATGCAGTCTTTGATGTCATGTTTACACTGCAAAATGTAAGCGAATCTTTGGAGATGGAATTGCCTGCAGTTGGTGAGATTGTCAACAGTGGTTCGCAAGTCTCCAAGTTTGACATCGACATTGTTTTTCAGGAAGTAGGGGAGGGCTTACTGCTCAACGTGGTCTTCAATCCCGATGTATACGAACAAGCGACCATCGAGCAGTTGATGCAACACTACCAGCAGTTGTTGCAGGCATTGATGGTAGCACCACAAAAGGCTGTTGGACAGATCGACTTCCTCACGTCAACACAAAGGTCGCAACTTTTATACGATTTCAACAAGACGAATGACGAAGCAAACGCCAGCAAAACCATCTTGGATTTGTTCGAGGAACAAGCCCGATCCAAGCCAGATGATGTGGCTGTAATTTTTGAGGACCAACAATTGACCTACAAAATACTCGACCAGTGGTCTACACAATTGAGCCACTACTTAAAGAAGTGTTGCCAACTACAGGCCGACGATATGGTTGCCATTCAATTGGAGCGCAGCGAATACCTGCCGGTCGCTATGCTGGGGATTTTTAAAGCAGGTGCAGCCTATGTACCCATTGATCCGACCTACCCTACAGAACGCATTCAATATGTAAAAGACGACAGTCAATGTAAGCTGTGTATAGATGCCCAATTCTTGAAGGAATTTCAGGAGGCACAATCCAGCCTTCCGATTGATGCCGGCCATGCCTCCGTGTCGCCGAGCGACCTGGCCTATGTTATTTATACCTCTGGCTCCACCGGCAAGCCCAAGGGGGTGATGATCGAACACCGCAATCTGCTGAATTTTATCTACGGCATGGAAGAAGCCCTTGAGCTGGGATCCAACGATCACTTGTTTGCTTTGACTTCCATTTCCTTTGACATTTCCATTTTGGAGATATTGTACACCCTGTCCAGAGGTATTCGCCTCCACATCAAATCAGATGAAACCGATCTGAGTGGCTTTGATCAGTTTGCCGATAAAAACAAGCGGCAGGTTGACTTTAGTTTGCTGTTCTTTTCGAGCCAGAAAACAGCGGCCAGCGATCGGTACAAATTACTATTCGATACGGTCAAATTTGCAGACGGCCATGATTTCAGTGCCGTTTGGCTACCAGAGCGC
Organism: Bacteroidota bacterium; assembly: GCA_039199225.1. Lineage (GTDB taxonomy): Bacteria > Bacteroidota > Bacteroidia > Chitinophagales > Saprospiraceae > JBCCSZ01. The sequence continues at coordinate 3,467 of JBCCSZ010000415.1, read as the reverse complement.
CACTTCCATGAATTTGGCGGCATTTTTCCCAACCCTGCCGTCCTAGGGGCTTCGCTGGCCAGCGTCACCGAACAGATCAACATCCGGTCGGGTAGTGTGGTCTTGCCTTTGCACGACAGCATCCGGGTAGCGGAAGATTGGTCGGTGGTCGACAATCTATCCAATGGCCGGGTTTCCCTTTCCATCGCCTCCGGCTGGCATTCCAATGACTTTGTTTTCAAACCCAGCAACTTCAAAAATCGCCAGGCCATTATGTTCGATCAGATCGACGAACTCAAACGCCTGTGGAAAGGCGAGTCGGTCCGGCGCATCAATGGCGTGGACCAAGTGATCGATGTGAAGATATTCCCCAGACCGATTCAGCCAGAGATTCCCATCTGGGTAACCTCCGGTGGCAATCCAGAGACTTTTCGAAATGCTGGAAAGATCGGTGCCAACGTACTGACCCACTTACTGGGACAAGATGTCGATGTACTCAAGCGCAACATCCAAGTTTACAAGGAGTCTTTGCGCGAATATGGACACGATCCGGAAAAGGCGAAAATATCCCTGATGCTACACACCTATGTCGGTGAAGACCTCGATACGGTGAAAGCCTTGGTGCGGGAGCCCTTCGTCGCCTATCTCAAATCCAGCCTGGGCCTGATTCGAAATATGTTGAAGGAGTTCAGCGACGACATAGACAACATCGCAGCAGATGATCTGGACAATTTGCTCGACTTGGCTTTTGAACGTTACTGGCGGACCTCAGCTCTGTTTGGCACCCGGAAGACCTGTCGCAAAGCGGTGGAGGTTCTTCGGATGATCGGCGTGACCGAGATTGCTTGTCTGATTGATTTTGGCTTGCCTTACGAAGACATCATAAACGGCTTGGAACCGCTGAATGAAGTTCGTCAGTTTTTCGAACAAAATAAGAATGCATCCTCCGTCGAAGAAAGGCCGATCAATGCCATGCAAATTACTCCTTCGTACTTGAAGACCTTGTTGGAGGATGACTATTCAAAGGAGTTCATCGGGTCCTTGCAACACCTCATTGTCGGTGGTGAAAGTTTTCCACAGGAATTGGCGCAGCAACTTGCCGATCGCACAACGGCTAGGGTGACCAATATGTATGGTCCGACAGAGACAACCATTTGGTCTACTACTCAAGTCATCCAAAGTGGAGCGCGCATCAGCGTCGGTAAACCAATTCGAAATACTCAAATTTACATCCTCGATAAGCAGATGCAGCTTTGTCCAATCGGTGTGGCTGGCGAGTTGTACATCGGTGGGGCAGGTGTGGCACGCGGCTATTGGCAACGCCCAGGGCTGACGGCCGAACGCTTCCTGCCCAATCCGTTTGACGAGGAGGCCAATACGAAAATTTACAAAACGGGCGACCTGGCCCGCTGGACCTCCGATGGTCGAATCATACACCTCGGTCGGAGTGACAACCAGGTCAAACTCAATGGTTATCGCATTGAATTGGAGGAAGTCGAAAATGCACTATCACAACATCCTGCTGTCAACAATGCCGTTGTCATTTTGCATGCCGATGCGAATCAGAATCGTTCGCTGAAGGCATTTATGACGACGCACGGCGAGACTTCCACCGATGAATTGCGGCAGCACCTCAGCCAGACACTTCCCCACTACATGATTCCTGCTGCCTTTGTCGTACTGGATGAAATTCCGTTGACGGCCAATGGTAAGATCGATCGGCTGGGGCTTGCGGCCATCGAAGGAGATGCCATGGCATCGGGAACTGCTTACATCGAGCCTTCCAATCAGATAGAGGAAAAGCTGGTTGCTTTGTGGAGTGAGATACTAGAGGTAGAAAAAGAGAAAATAGGTATCAAGAACAATTTTTTCGATCTGGGTGGAAACTCCATTTTAGCCATCAAATTATTAAGGCGGGTCAACAAAGATTTTCAAGCACAAATCAGCTTGGTCGATCTATACAGCGAATCCAATATTGCACGACTAGCGCAGCTCATCAGCGGTGTAGAAAAAGATCAACAACTCGAAGAAGAACAATTGGACGAGTTGGCCAGCACTATGGAAACAGCCTTTAACAACCTAATCAGCCATGAAATCGAATAAACCATATACCGGCTTCGAAGTCGCCATCATCGGTCTGTCCTGTCGATTCCCCGGGGCCAATACCTGGCGGAAATTTTGGGAGAACCTGACCCATGCCAGAGAATCTTTTCGGGCTTTGTCCGACGAAGAAATGAGGGCTGCCGGTGCGCCGGAAGAAGCCATCGCCGATCCAACTTTCATTCGCAGAGTACCCGACCTTACTGGGAAGGATACCTTCGATGCCTCCTTTTTTGATTACACACCAGACGAAGCAGGTATGCTCGGCCCTCAAAATCGCATTTTTCACGAATGTGTTTGGGAAGCCTTCGAAGATGCGGGCTATGTACCCGATGAGGTGAAAGGATTGGTGGGCTTATATGGCAGTGCTTCCAACGATATGAATTGGCGCATTTTTGCGAAGATGGCCAATCAGGAACAACGCATCACAGACTTTTTGCTCAAGCACATTAGTGATAAGGACTTTTTGCCTCCAATGATTTCCTACAAGCTCAACATGCGGGGTGCTTCCATGAATTTGGGTTCGGCCTGTTCCAGCACCTTGGTAGGCATACACTTGGCTTGCCGTGCATTGATTTTTGGCGAAGTGAATGTCGCTGCTGCAGGGGGTGCTTTCATCAGTACCGACAAGCAGTTTGGCTACCGCCACGAAGAAGGTTCGATCCTATCGAGCGATGGCCACTGTCGAGCTTTTGACAAAGATTCCAGCGGAACAATCATTGGAGAAGGAGCCGGTGCGGTAATTCTCAAAAGGTTGGTGGATGCACAAAAAGATGGTGATCACATTTATGCCATCATCAAAGGTAGTGCAGTTAACAACGATGGTGGTCGCAAGATTGGTCTGACGGCGCCCAGCGTAGAAGGTCAGGCTGAGTGCATCAAAATGGCGCAGCGTTTTGCCAGGGTCAAGGCCGACAGCATTCGCTTTATCGAAACACATGGTACGGGAACCAGCCTGGGAGATATGATTGAGATTGCAGGATTGAATGCTGCTTTTGGAGAACAGGAGCACCGCATTCCGCTGGGCTCGGTCAAAAGCAACATCGGTCATTTGGATACCGTTGCCGGGCTGGCAGGACTGATGAAGGCAACCTTGAGCTTGAAGTACAAGCAGCTACCTGCGAGTTTGCATTTCAACGAACCCAATCCCATGGTCGATTTTAAAGCAGGACCATTTTATGTCAACAAGGAGTTGCAAACCATCGAATCGATTGGGACACAACCGCTGCGAGCAGGGGTGAGTTCGCTCGGTGTGGGTGGTACAAATGCTCATACCATTTTGGAAGAGGCACCAGCGCTTGAACAAAGTAAAGAGGGTCGGCCCTTTAAGATTTTTACCTTATCTGCTAAGACAAAAAGGTCGCTTCAAACATACGTAGATAAACTAC
>JBCCSZ010000414.1:0-5077 GCA_039199225.1 Bacteroidota bacterium | reverse complement strand
CCACAGTGAAATCGTCGAAGCAAGGATGATAATACCTCTTCCTGCTGGCAACTCACGCTGCAAGCATTGATTTAAAAACGCGTACACCGAAAGACCTTACTTTCAGTCATACCCGAAAAAATAAAAGGAATTCTTCTTAAGATTATTACTGCGTATGTAGTAACTCTACTCAAACAAAACGACAGTCGTTGACTAGCTATTATCAATAATTTTTGTTGTTTCTGCCATTTTCTAAATTCACCTTAAAACTAGACATTAATCTGCAACTTATAAAGTTTTTTATGAATTTATTTTGCAAGAAAAAATTTGAGTACATTTCTATATAGGACCTCCATCAGAAAGATGATGGCAATACCACACATACTTGACTTTCTCAAACTTCACACCTCAAGCTACGAGCATGCCGGCATCATATGTGCCAACCAGCATACTTCTACAGGTGATATTATACAAGGAATTCAATTAATTCATCAGGTTCTGACCGCCGAAGAGATGATTAATTACATAGCATTCATCTAGTTCTCCTCCTTTACCATAGCTAATACAATTCTCTATCCCTGTTGATTTTCACACCTTCAAAAGTACCAATAGGCGGCCTTTAAAATTAACCGGAATAGTACTTTTTACAGCATATTTTTTACAAAAATTTCCTACCTTACAATTGGTAATCTACCTATAAGTAAGTAGTATAAAAACCTCATCACTCGGTAAGCTAGGTTCATTCAAACGATTGAACTTTGCAATACCCTTTTTACATTATTTACTTGTATTAAATTGAAAAATCATGAACTACTTCACCCCTCAACTCGACTTGCTTAAATACAGCTGCACAGAACAAAACGTCTATGACTACCGACTAACAGCAAATGTCCCAGTCGATGCCATCGGATATGAAATCGGAGGTACCCAGCATTCGATGAGCACGGTAAACGGTCAACAGCTGATTGAAGTCGGCCTCATTGTATCACCAACGGAATCTTCCACACCGGATGAACAGGATACTACCCTACACTTTACGGTTGATTTTTTTCAACTAGACGATAGCCTGGGACCCTACACTTTTCAGGTTAAAGTCTATCTCGAAAGCGATTCCGGTGAGCAAACGGAAAAAGGCGGACACCACATCAGCACAACCAATGCAAATGAAGTTACCCGGCCTTTGGAATCACAGGTATGATCAAAGTACCCACTCGTCGGGGCATCTCTTTTTCTGAACTTTCAAAAAGGCAAAAGTTCTATACAAAATGAAATTAGCTACTTTTCCCTTATTGCTACTGCTTGGATTGATTTCCCAACCACTATTTACTCAGTCTCCTCACCTGATAGATAGTCTGGAAAAAGTACTTCAGCTATCTGCCTCGGACACACTAAAGGTGGATTTAATGGTTGAGTTATCTTGGCAGTGGCAGCGAAAAAATGATGCAAATGCCCGATCCTACGCAGAAAAAGCCCAAACGCTTGCCAAAGCAAAAAACTACGAAAAGGGTCAGGCAGATGCACTGATAAGCCTCGGAGCACTTTACATGAATGACAAAGCATTCGATCGTGCACTTACTTTTTTCACCAGCGCATTACACATTCGAAAATCACTTGGAAAGCAGATGCAAGTTGCCAGCACCTACAACAACTTGGGTCTGCTTTACAAGTTTCAACAGCAATACGACCAAGCCATCGATTATTACCAACAAGGTTTATCAGCACTTTCCGTTGAAAATGATTCTAAGCTAAAGGCCGTTCTTTACAATAATACCGGGACCTGCTATCTCCGAATGGGAAGATTCGAAGAGGCCATCCAATACCTGCTCAGAGGAATAGAGATCCGGGAACAAATAAAAGACTTCCCAGGTGCAGCCTACTCTTATCTTGACCTTGGAAGCTACTATTTGACCACGCACAATCTGTCAAAAGCAATTGACTCCTATTTGCGCAGCCTGGATATCTTCACAAAATGTAAACTGAAAAACGGACAGGCCAAGTGCTACATGAATTTAGGTGCCTGCTCGTTTACCATCAAAAAATACCAGGAAGCACTTGATTTTTACCAAAAAGCCCTGCTGCTAGATGAGTTTCTAGACCAGGATGATCTCGCACTGATTTACAAAAACACGGGAGCCGCATACGATAAGCTCCAACAGTACGACTTGTCTATGAATGCCTTTCAGAAAGGGCTGCGTTTGTTTTCAGAAATAGGTGATGCCGAAGAGCAGGCAGCCGTATATTACAATATTGGCTATGCCCTACAGGAGCAAAACAAACCGAAGATGGCCGTTACTTTTCTTCAAAAGGCACGCTCATCTGTCGACTCACTTCAAACCCCGATCCTGCAGTCAAAAGTTTACGATGCACTGGCCTCCATCCATGCTAAACTACAGCAAAATGAAAAAGCGCTATTCTACAGTCAACGCTATAATGAAATCCAGGATAGCCTCAACAACAGTTTCGTAAACGCTCTCAACTATAAGTTAAACTACGAAGAAATACAGAAGGAAAATGCCTTGCTACGGGAGGCACAATTGATAAGTAGCAGTCGGCAACAATTGATCGTATTGAGCCTTACTGCTCTTGTTGTAATCATTTCTGCCGTCTCTTTTTTTGTATACTTTTCTATTGTTAGCAGGCAGAAAAGACAGGCAGCAGAACGAGCAGCACAGGATGCTTATAGAGAAATCGACGATTTGCTGAGGGACCAAGAGATCAAAATCAATTATGCTCGTCTGGAGGGGCAAGACAAGGAACGATTGCGAGTAGCCCAGGATTTACACGATGGCTTGGGTGGCATGCTGTCCACCGTCAAGCTGTACTTTTCTCATCTGGACAGTAAGCTGAGTCATCTGCAACAAGACAACCTCCAACAGTTTAACAAAGCGACAGAATTACTGGATAATGCTTGTGAGGAAGTCCGAAAGATTGCCTACAATATGCATTCTGGTGTGCTGTCCAATTATGGCCTTAAGGCAGAGTTAGATGAACTGGTCCATACCATCCAAAGCAGCAGTCCACTACAAGTTAATTTGTTTACCCATGGCTTCGACAAGCGATTACGGCCTGAAATTGAGGTGAACCTCTACCGCATCATTCAGGAACTGGTCAGCAATGCGCTGAAACATTCGCGATGTAAAAAATTAGTCCTTCAACTAAATCAGCTGGCTGGCATATTGAATGTCATAGTGGAGGATGACGGTATCGGATTTGATCCCGAAGCGGTGAAGGATAAAAAAGGACTTGGACTGAAAAATATTCGGACTAGAGTCAATGATATGGGAGGAAAAATGCATGTGGATGCCAGCCCAGGCAGGGGAACGACAGTTACCATTGATATTCCCGACAAAGAGGTTTAGGGATTGAGGGACTTATTTAATATTCAATTTTCACAACATGAAAAAAATGATAGATGTGTTGCTGGTCGACGACCATCTAATGTTTCTAGATGGCGTAAAGGCATTTTTGGATTTAGATGAAGACATTCGTGTGGTTAGCATGTGTTTGGATGGAATAGAGTGCCTGGAATTTTTACAATCCAACAAAGTGGATGTCGTCGTATTGGACATCACCATGGAAAAGATGGACGGTATAGAGACTACGAGATTAATCAATCAAAAATATCCGGATGTTCAAGTACTGATCTTGAGCATGTTCAAACGAAAGTCTTTTGTCGTAAAGCTCCTGCAAGCAGGGGCCGCGGGCTATGTGCTAAAAGATAAAAGTAAAGACGAACTGGTCGGTGCCATTCACAATGTGTACAATGGAATTCCACATTACGGACTTGAGGTATTGCGGATCGCTTCCGAGATCAACAGACTAGAACCATCCGTGCAACTGACCCCTAGAGAACTGGAAATAGTGTGCTTAGTCGCTCAAGGGAAAACAACCAAAGAAATATCCGAATACCTGAATATTTCAATATTAACGGTCAATACCCACCGACGTAATGTCCTGCATAAACTCGAGTTGCGCAATGCGACCGAACTGACTCACTACGCTATTCGGGAAGGATTGATCTCGCTGGATTGAAAACCACCTTCCAGCAAATTCCCTTTTTATGAGAGAGAGAAAATCCCACCTCTATGCATTAATCGTAGGCATTTCCAACTATCCGGATATGGAGCCCCTTCGCGGTTGCCAAAACGATGTTGAAAACGTCAAACAGGCCTTAAGACGCTACGCTCATCGCAACAACCTATTATTGAATCAAGCCATTTTACTCGATTCTTCTGCAGGAAGAAAGGAATTCATCTGCAAGTTTAAGAGTTTGTTCTCCGGACTTAAGGATGGCGATAGTGCCTTATTTTATTTCAGTGGACATGGCTCCCGAATGACAGCACCTCCAGCCTTCGAGCATTCCACAGCTAATGGCATGATGGAAACCCTCGTTCTTTATGATAGCCGGCTTGAAGATGGCTGGGACCTCAACGACAAAGAACTGGCCTATCTTATCTGGAAAGTGACACAACGAAAAAAGGTGCATTTCACCGTTATTCTTGACAGCTGCTATTCGTCTTCGGCAACTAAAGGGGCAGCCAAAAATTCGGAAATGGATATCAGTTTTCGAAAAACAAGTTCCAATAAAAAAAGTAGACCATGGCAAGCGTTTGCTGGAGCCCAAGAATACATTGCAACAGCCAGAGGCGTACATGTTCCGATGGCTCGACATATTTTGATGGCAGCCTGCCGAAAAGATGAAGAAGCACAGGAACAAAGAATCGAAGGAAAGATACAAGGAGTCCTGACCTATGCATTGACTTCCTGTCTCCGACAATACAGTAGCCGGCTAACGTATGCCGAACTCATTGGTCGCATCTGTGCAATGGCGAAAGACTTAACGCACGACCGCCAACACCCACAACTAGAGGGTATGAATCAAGCGGATACACAAAAGTATTTTCTGCTGCCAGACCAAAAGAATACCCCCTACCTACATATGTTGCATTTCTGCAAAGAGAGAGGCTGGGTTCTCAACAGTGGTATGCAGCACGGATTGACAGCTGCCCAAAAGGATGCCAAAATACAACTACTAGATGATGACTTTTTTGCATTTGCCGAAGGGCATATTCAGAGCATATATGACCATTACTCTAGT
>JBCCSZ010000413.1:0-5099 GCA_039199225.1 Bacteroidota bacterium | reverse complement strand
CCTCAACGGAGCAGAGGCACTAGGGTTTGACGACAAGCTTGGTAGCCTGGAAGTTGGAAAGACCCCCGGCATCCTGCTGCTCGAACACACGCGCGATGGCCATTTGACTGCTCAAACAAGCGTACGTCGCTTGGCTTAAGGTGATTTTTAGGTTGGTCAATCGGTGAGTTGTCGCTTCATGGCCGCTCGCTCCTCCTCCAAATTCAAAAAAGGATGCTCCTGCTCCAAATTGTCTATCTGTTGTAAGGTGTGACGAACAAATCGCTGGTGATTGGCTGTTGTCGGATGTAATGGTCGATGTCTGTAAGCCGATTGTATCTTATCGATTTGACGGATTAATTCCTGCGTAGAGGATTCAAAAAATGTCTGTTTGAAATATTGCCAAATATGGTCAGTAGCTACAGGCGAAGGGTGGATCATATCGGCAGCATAAAAGCGATAGTCCCGCAAATCATCTACCATCAATTCATAGGAGGGGAAATAATGAACGTCTTCTAACTGCTCACAGAGTTGATGGGCGGCCAATACCAGACTAGCTTTGCTGCGCTGATTCATTACCAAGCCATCCCGGATGTGGCGTATAGGGCTGACGGTGAGTACGATGCGTAAGCCTGGACAATGTTTTTTCAGGCGCTCTAGGCTATTTTGTAAGCTAGAGACTATTTGTTCGACGGTCAGTAAATCTCGGGTGAAGTCAGAACTAGGGCGCTTGTGGCAATTGGCAACAACCTTTTGCTGGTCTCGTAGTTGAAATACATAAGCCGTACCAAAGGTTAGGAGCAAGGTTTTTAGGCGAGGGAGCATGGTGTGTGCCTTTGTAATGTGTTCATGGATGTGATGTAAGGCGCTTGCTGGGTCGGGCTGTGAAAATGATCCGTGGTGCGCAAAGCTGTGCCATAAGCCCTGGTGCTGGAATAAGTCGGATGTTTCGAATGTTTTTTGATCGATGATGTATGCTATGCTTTCTGCGATAGAGATCGGATTGTACAGAATGCCCAAAGGATTAAGCTGAATATCAAATTTTAAATCCTTGAGACGCTGACCGATGTTGGTGGCAAAACAAGAACCCATGGCCAGAATGGCTTGCTGGTGTCGGATGTCGAAGCTAAAAGCTGGTTTTGGGAGGCTGGTGCGAAAATTATTCATGCTGTGAACGGACATTTGAGGTCATTGAATTCGCCAACGGAACAAGTGAAAATAGTCAATTCCAACAAAAATTGTTATTTTTCGCTATAATCTTAAAAGGTGATTGTATCAACCTTTAGCCATACTTCTTAACGAACACTGAATGGGCATTTTTAGTAGGCTTTTCAAAAGTAACTCATCCGGGGATGCACAGCCTAACATGCGTTTCGGCCGCTATACTGACTCTTACAAGGAAGAATCGCAATATGATTTTTGGGACCGATCCCTTGAATTCTTTGAGGCAGAAGAATATCTCAAAGCCTATGACGCTTTTTTTCGCTACCTACATGATAAAACAGAGGACAATGTCCGCTGGGAGGAAAACGATGGCGTGATCCGTTTTGAAGTCTATCAAGGGTCTAAGAAAATCGTTGGAACGGCGGATCGAACCAAAATCAGTGCCGAGGCTAGAATTGCGCATACTGACAAGCTGGACATTGACTTTATGCGGCGGCTGTTGGAGCATAATTTTCGACTCAAACACAGTCGGTTTGCACTAGACGACGAGAACAATATTACCATTCGATTCGACTCTTTTACCTTGGATGGCTCTCCTTACAAGTTATACTTTGCTCTGAAGGAAGTTGCGACGAGCGCTGATAAGCAAGATGATCTGTTGTTGGACGAATTCAGAGGTCTGCAAGCCGTCGATGCAGAGCATCTCAAGCCTTTGCCCGAGGAGGAGAAAAAGCTGAAATTTGACTACCTGGCTGGTGAAATCGCTTGGGTATTGGAGCGTCTCAACAGAAAACAGCCTAGCATTGATGAGTATCCAGGAGGTTATGCCTACATGTTATTACATCTCATCTATAAGCTTGACTATTTGATTCGGCCCGAAGGTTTTATGATGGAAACCCTGGAGCGGATGCACCGTCGCTATTTTGCCAACGATGGGGCGCCACTTGGCGATAAGATAGAGGGACTCAAACGGGAGCTGCAAGGGCTAATGAATCGCGACCAGGAAGACTTTTTTAAGGAAATGTATGAGGTGACCTCCACTTTTGGGATTACCAACGCGGTAAACCACGACCGCATCGTGAGTTTTATCGATGGAGAGTTGCACAATATGAATTGGTACCAGGAAAATGGCTTTCCGATGCTCGCCGTATCTGTACCTGGTTACATTGTTGGTTACTGTATGTTTAATTATGCCATCCCACTGCCCGATCGGGATTTATTTCACTTGTATTATCGAATTGTTGAAACACCTTTCTTCTTAAAATTGGGTTTTGTTCAGCGCCTTTACAATGTTGCAAATGATAGCTTTGACAAAAAGGGTATTCGAAAGGAATTGAAACGGATTGTAGAAAAGCACCAGGATAAATACCCTCAATTCAGTCCAAAAACTAGTATGTTGAACTTCCGGACCCTGCCCGACTTTGCTCGTTCTTATCTTTTGATGATGCGCGAGTTAAATCTTACAAGAAGTTGATTATGAGTGATTTAGTTGATTTGTTTGCAAAAGTTGTTGTCCAGATCGCCACGCCCTACAGCACTGGGACCGGGTTTTGTCTGAAAAAGCATGGATTGATCGTTACGAGTGATCATTTGGTGCGAGACAATCGCGAGGTGGTTGTGGAGGGCAAATACATCGATCGGCAGTTGGTCCGCGTAATGTACAGCGATCCGCAGTATGATTTAGCTTTTTTGGAGCTGCCCGATTCAGACAGTATACCGGCTATTTTGTTGGGGCAGGCCGAGCGATTGGAGGAGGGGAGTAAATTGACAGCCTTTGGTTTTCCTTTTAGCAATCAATTTGTGGCTAAGCAAGGGCAGGTTGTCAAATATCCGACTTTGCAACACGATGCCGAGTACATTGAGCACGATGCAGCTACGGAGGCAGTGAATAGTGGCGGACCCGTTGCCAATGCAGCTGGGTTGATTGTTGGGGTGAATACCTTTGCCAGTTGGGAGGAAGACAAGAGTGGTCTGGCGATTTCTGAGAAATATCTTCGAGAGGCCATCATGGATTATCGCTCTGGTGGTGGTGAGGTGGGTGTGCGATGCTACAATTGTGGCAAGGTGGTATTTGAATCGACAGATTTGCGGACCTATTGCCCGGGTTGTCAGACGCCCCTTAGCCTGCCTTCTTCTTCACAAGTATTTGAGCCAGAAGGAGTTGGAAAATCAATTGAAGTGTTATTGGCTGAAAATGGCTACGATATTGCCCTTTCCAGAATCGGTCCGAACAATTGGGAAATCCGCGAGGGAAGCGCCCGAATTGATATATCTTATTATGAGAAAACTGGCTTGATTGTTGGAGATGCCTATCTGTGCAGTCTCCCTCCAGACCCATCCAAACCCCTCTATGAGTTTTTGTTGAAGCAAAACTATCGCACCCAAGGGCTGGCATTCAGTGTCAAAGGGCGGGACATCGTCCTTTCCTTGCTGATTTACGATCGCTACCTGAACGCCGGAACAGCTGCCCAACTATTTAAACATCTGTTTGAAAGGGCCGACTATTTTGACAATATATTGGTCGAAGAATACGGCGCGCGTTGGAAATACGACTAGCTCGGGCGGCGTTGAGCTGATACAACACACCTTTTTGAATACAATACCAATTGAAGGGGAGTGACAAAAATAAGCTCGCAGAGTCGAGCGTTAAGCTAATAATCTTCTGTCTAGGCAGCTAAATGCTTAATTTTTAACATTTTGCTGCGGTAGGTAGTTCAAAAAAGCAGACATTTTTTGTTATCTTTACTCTCTATACAAGCAAACACCCTTTAAGAAGTTTTATAAGCTTTGTTTACACAATGTTCCAAATGTTCAATTCATGATGAGAAAGTTGAAACTATTACTTACTACCTGTTGTGTTGCTTGCTTTATTGCTATTGGGTCGCTCAGTGCTCAAGATATTCACTTTTCACAGTTTTACTTATCGCCCCTCAACCTGAACCCGGCGATGACAGGCGTGATGAATTGTAATATCCGATTGGTGGCGAACTATCGCAATCAGTGGGCAAGCGTTCTGAACTCGAACGCTTACAACACCTACTCCGTATCTTATGATCAAAGAGTACCTGTAGGTCGTTACGATTATTTCGGTATCGGCGGTACTTTCTGGGGTGACCGGGCAGGGGAATTGTCTTTCGAGACGCTCCAAGGCCGTTTGTCACTCGCTTACAGTAAAAAAATGGGTGGTTACCGCAATCAGGCACACTACCTGGTTTTGGGAGCCGACGTCGGCGTTTCCCAGCGAAGCATTGACTTCCTGGCTGCACGCTATGGTAACCAGCATGACGGCGAAGGCCGCTTCAATCCAAATGCTCAATCTTTCGAAAACTTCACCCGTGATAACTACTTATTCGGGGATATTTCCGCAGGTTTGCTTTGGTTTACCGTTTTTGATGAAGACAATAACCTTTACTTTGGGGGGGCTTACAGTCACCTCAATGAGGCCAATCAGTCTTTTGAGTTAGGAGAATTCGAGCCGCTATTCAGCAAGTTTACCATCAACGCCGGTGGTGAGTTCATGTTGACAGATCGCTTTGGACTGGTTCCAGGTGTGGTCATGTTCAAACAAGGACCTTCCTTCGAGTTGAACGCTGGTACGAGTATGAAATTCCTCTTGGGAAGAAGCCGCAGCAACTACCAGGCATTCCAAATTGGAACGTGGGTCCGCTTAGCTAACCACTTCGAGGAGACACTTACCACGGATGCCCTTATTCTTTCCACTCGCTTTGATTACGATCAGTTCACCATTGGCTTCAGCTATGATGTCAATATTTCTTCACTCCGGACAGCTTCGAACGGTAATGGTGCCTTCGAATTCGCATTGGTATACAAAATCTGTGGACCAGAAGTGCGTAATGTTTACTGTCCTAACTTCTAATATATTGAATATATTTACATAAGAAAACTATAAAAAAATACCCTGTTCGTATAAAAATATATGGACAGGGTATTTTTAT
>JBCCSZ010000412.1:0-5106 GCA_039199225.1 Bacteroidota bacterium | reverse complement strand
TGTATATCTAAACATCTCTAAGACCAAATTATCAGTTTCGAAAGACTTGCTTCCAGATCATTTATACCTTGGCGTAAAAAATGAGATTAAAGGAATACAAGATATTTATAGCAAAATACATACAGAAGCAAAAACAAATAAACTTTTTCATAACTTATACGACAATATAATTCAAGAAAGCTATATCTCCTACCTCAGCAACTATAAAAATAACATCATAAGTTTCTCCAAGCCCCAACGAATATCATTGTCTGTGACACAAGAGGTATACAACAAACTATATGAAAAGTATATAGACATAGATCCCTTCTCAATTGAAGTTGAGGAAAATGTAAAATCAATTGAAAGGTTTAGGAAAGAATATATTCCCACACTCGACAGGTACTACAACATCAATTATACTGTGGGTAAAGAAATCTTACCTGGTGCCATTTTACCACTTAAGTTTGATCTTGTTGGAAAAAATGAAGTAGAAGTATTTGCAAAGTCAATTGATCTGGAAAGAAGACGCTATAATGTAGAACATGACATTAACTCGTTCTATCCAATAAAGGATTTAAGTCCTCTATCTACCAAATTTATTGTTACTAAAGAACCTGATAAAAGATTTATGACTCAACACAATATCTGGAAAAACTTGAGGGATACTTCATGGCTTGAGTATATAGATATTTCTGAAGTTGAGCGCCTGGAAGATTACGCTAAGTCTCACCAGGTTGAACCAATTTCTAAAGAATCAAATTAATACAACTCCCCAGTAAAATAGGCCAGTTATACCAGTTAGAAGTCAAAGTATATCACTTGGCTAAGTATTGTTCAAGATGATTGCCTTTTTATGGTTTAAAGGGCTGTCTAAAAACAAAAGGCCGGACCGACACGCGTCGATCCGGTTTCTTCCAAACTACCTATTTTTTGGCAGCGACGGCTTCTTTGCCACTGAGAAAAATTGATCTGATTCCACAGCAGCTGTGCCTGCACGCACAACATGTTACAAGTCGGCCGTCACCACCAAATTTCTTTCATCGTTTAATTACTTTGCCTCTGCGGAATATCTGCCCACGGGCCTCTAGTTCGTAAAAGTACAGTCCTGCTGAAAGCTCCGCTGTTTGATGGCGGAACAGGGAATCGCGATGCTGCGACTCGCGTACAAGGCGCCCCTGGCTATCGTACAAGCGCAAACGCACCAATGCCTGCTGCAAACCTTCTATACGGAAGACCAACTCACCATTGAATGGATTCGGAAAGGCGTCGACTTTTACTGCTGCAAAGGGATTGTTCAGACTGGTCAGCAAGACCGTGATTCGGGTGGTAATGGTGCTGTCACAACCTTCGACCGTTGAAAGATTCTGAATGATGGTGGTATCGGAATCAATGACCTGCCCCAGATAGCTGTCTCCTCTTGTTAAAGTGGTGTCTACCTGGATATCAAAGACATCCAATACTTCCACATTGGTGGTGACCGTACTATCGTTGTAGGGTAGATCAAAAACTTCCACCAAGGTGGTATCTGCTATATACAACTCATCATTGACCACCACACTGCCGCAGCCACGGAGGGTTTGTTCTACAGATACATCTTTTGCCCCAACAGTATTGACGACCGTATTGGTAATGATTGGCTCATTGAAATCAAAATAGATACCAGCAGTATTGTTAATCACTGTTCCTCGTGGGAGGGCCTTTTCCAATTCTATCTCGAAGAAAATAAATCCATTACTTCCCTCAAAGTCTGTGGTACTATCAGGCAGATTAATGTTTTCAAAGGTCACTTCTAGGATGCCCTCCGGAAGGATGCAAGCCGTGTATTCATGGCTGGCCGCCAGCGGACGGAGGGTTCGGTATTGCAAGTCGAGGTCCAACTCATCCCGCAATATGACCGTATAGGCTGTATCTGTTCCCGTATTCTGAAAGCGGATTTGATAAGTCAATAAAGTATCTTCGGGCTGGATGATGCCTTGCGGCCCCTCGCCCAGCGGAGTAACCTGCTTATCGTTTGGATCATAGGCATTCGTCACCAGCGTTTGACAGTATTCCTCATTGTCGGCTATGTTGACTTCCAATCCATTGGTACTTTCAACTCGGAAAAAATTGTCCAACAGCGTCCCCATTGGCACCGTCAAAGGCGTAAACATATAAACTGTATAGACGTACACCTGCCCTGGCTGCAAGTCCGTAAAATCAAAGGCGACCTCACGATTGGGAAGGCTGTAGGTGGTTTCCATTGGGAAGGCCCGTTCAAACTGTTGGAGGCTGTCGTGGGTGTAGTAGAGTGTTCCATCCGCAGGGTCGGCACCGCGATTCATCACACAGATGCGCAGCGTGCGCGTAAAGCCCGGACGTTGGTTGCGCTTACTGATTTTCATAAACAAATCCACCTGCCGGTCAACGCTCACAAAAAAGTTGTTGTCTGTGTAATCTATCCCCCAAGTCCTGGCATCTACAGCAATCGGATCGGTACAGATGGAAACAACCTGGGGGGAAGATAGATTGACCTGTAAGATGTATTCCCCCGGAGGTACATTGAATTCGTAGTAACCATTGGAATTGGTAAAGACTACCATGCCAGTATTCAATTCTACTTGTATACCACTGATCGGCTGCGAGCTGGCATCGATGATACAATCCCCGTTGGCTTGGTCGTCGTATACAAAGCCAGAAATGGTCACCAAGCAGGTTGTATCCAACTCGACTAAAACGTTCTTGTGATTGCGGCAACCACTGCCCGGGTCTTCTACCGTGACAGAGTATCCACCTGGCTGCAAGCCCGTGATGACGGCACCACTTTCCCCATTGCTCCAGCTGATGAGCGGGTTGGATGTTCCTACGATATTAGAAACAAAGGCCGTACCGCCCGTACTGTCACAATCTGTATAAGTACTATTGACATCAAAGTCGATTTCAGGCTGTATAAAAACGGAACCAACCGCAAGACAACCATTGGCATCTGTAACGGACACGGTATGATCGCCCGGCGCCAATACCGTATTCAAACTCCCAGTATTGCCATCATCCCATGAGAAGGTGTAAGGGGATGTGCCACCAGCCACCACGACCCTGGCAGAACCTGTTCCATCGCAAGAAGTTTCTACCTCCGCAAAAGTAAGCTGTAAGAGCGCTGGTTGACCAATAGTCACGGAGGTTTCAATGGTGCAAGCATTGGCGTCTGTAACCGTCAAAAAGTAGACGCCAGCAGGGAGATCGGTCAGACTGGGTTCGGTTGCCCCTATGCTCCACTGGTAATTGTATGGAGGAAGCCCGCCGGTAACATCTGTAGTGATGGCCCCGTCCGCGCTGCCATTGCAAAGCACATTATTTGTAAAGATGTTGATGTCCAAGGCCCCTGCAAAATCACTGGAAAAAAGACTGATCGATTGGCTTCCCTGACAAATTTGCATGCCTTCCGAATCAAAGGTGATGACATCCAGGGTATAGTCGCCAGGGGCATCCACCCGAATGGTCGATTGATCCGTAGCCGTCGTAATGTTGCCATTACTCGTCGACCAACTATAGGTCGAAAAGCTGTTGTTGGGAACAGACAGTTCAATTTCTCCCCCCGTAATGCTACAATCCAATTTTTGAAGACTAATACTTGGCTGGTCCTGATAGACAAAAATTTGGAAAACAAAAGTACTATCACACCCATTGGTCGCTCCATTGGGCAAGATGATGACCGTATCGATTGATTCATTCAATACGCCAAGAGACACAGGAAAGCCCATCAACTCGCTGCCCTGACAAACCGTATCGACCACTAAAAAGGCCGGAGAATTCAAAGCCACGACATTTAAAGTCACAATGCTATCGCAGCCCCCTACAGTAGTCAATGGGACCGTCCAACTGCCCGCCTGAAAAACATTCCCACTACCTGGCGGAAACACAACACCTGGCGAATCGCCCAAACAATAAGAAACATCAACAACCGTTGAGTCAAAAATATAATCATCAACTGTTGTTATCGGAGATTGCAAGGTATCGCTCGTACAACCATTGGATACTCCATAACTCACATCGCCACCGCTTGATCCCCAGACAGTCGCAATGGAACTGCAGTATGGAAGGTCACTGATGATGGTGACGTCGGAAGGTAAATTCCATTCCCAATATTCGGCAGCAGGAAAGTCAGGAGCAGTGATCTGAACAACTTGTCCTGGACAAGGATTTGGTGGAACAACGACTGGGGCAGAAAGCGGACCAGTGATGGGCGTCTCTAGATAGTCCCCTTGAAGCAATTCGATGAGATAATCGCATTGATCACCGGCACAACCATCCACAAGTAAGTAATAATCTCCAGGATTAGAAATGAAACCACTCAGAAATATCGGCCCGGTTTGGCAAGCACAGTTGACACTGATGGCCTGCACATTGGGATTACAATCTTCCACCAAAGCTGCTTGTATCCCAAATGCCCCATTGATTCCTTGGCAATTAGTAGGGGTGATGAGCAACTCTACAAGACCTTGGGTTTGTATATTTATTCGATACCACACGGGATTATCGATGGAATTGGCAGGACAACCAGGAAAAACATCGCCAGCCTGTCCGGGAGGTAAAACGCCCTCGATGGGAAAGCACACATTTTCAGCTGAAAAGCAGTCGGGCGCACCAAAACTGCATTGGCTCCAACTGTAGAAGGGCAATAAGCCGAAGGTCAGAAGAAGTAGAATGTTGGTCTTCATAAATTCTTGAATCTAGGGGTGGAAAAATGTTTTGTCATTTGACAAGAAGTTTACCCCGGTGTAGTCGGAGACCATCTTGTTCAATTTCATAAATGTATACACCACTTGTCAGGTGGTTACGGAGAAAGGTAAAACGGCTTTGGGGAAATCTTTTTTGCAGGAGTTCGCGGCCGCCGATGTCGTACAAAGTAAGTTTCACAGCTCCCTCTACGCCAGGTAGGTCAAAGAGTGCTTTGTCATACATCGGATTGGGTCGTATTTGGATGGCTGGCAGCTTACGGGTGGTTTGGTCGGTGGAAACGGTTTTTTGGTTGATGTAGTCCTTGCCGATGGTATGGAAGGTTTCCGCTGTTTGGAAAGGCGCCTCAAAATCGAAATACAAACTGGCCTGATGAAAGATCACATCTCCAACGCCATTCCCAGCAGCCTG
>JBCCSZ010000411.1:0-5109 GCA_039199225.1 Bacteroidota bacterium | reverse complement strand
CGAACAGGCATTTATCTTTGCTGAGGGGAACAAAGCCAGCTTATTGTTGGATGCAGCCCGCGACAATTTGGCTCGTGACAACAGCGGTATTCAGGATAGTTTGTTGCTGCAGGAGAGTCGACTAAAAAGTAAGATGGCCTTCTATGAGCGAAAAATAGCGGAAGCCCGATTGATGCCGGAGCCTGGCCAGGAGGAAACACTTGAGGGTTGGGAGCGGGAGCTTTTTCGTTTGCGAACACAATTTGCTGAGTTGACAAAGGCGATGGAAACTTCCTTTCCGAAATACCATCAGTTAAAATATACCCGAGGCCGTGTGACCGTCAACGATATTCGTCAATCTGTCTTGGACGATCAAAGTCTATTGGTTGAATTTTTTATGGGCAAAGAGCGCTTGTATGTCTTCTACTTGAGCGAGGAGTCTTTGCGTTGGAAGGTCATCGAGCAGCCCGCTGATTTGGTAGCTCAGATCAGTCGTTTGCGAGACATTGTTTCGAGCCGTCCTGATTCGGAGAGTTTTGTGGAAAACTGTCAAACCTATGGTCGTTTGGCTGCTGTCCTGTATTCGGAGTTGTTGGCCGATGGCGTACAAATGGCGACGGGTTTGAGCCGACTGTTGATTGTGCCAGATGATGCGCTGAACTTTCTGCCCTTTGAGTTGCTGTTGACGGAGGCTCCCGAGGCTGATGTCCAGGACTACCGTGGCAGTGCAATGGACTATCTGTTTCGTAGGTTTAGGGTGAGTTACAATTACTCGGCCAGTCTCTTGGTGGTCAATCGTCAACGCGAATTTACCGAGCGCCGCGAGTCCTTTTTGGGGATGGCCCCTAGCTTTGGTAGCTCCATTGCGGCCGAGCGTGCTTGTGACAGAGAAGAGCAATACAATCTGCGTTGCAATGTGCCGGAGGTGGAACACATCCACAATATTCTCGGTGGAAAGATGTTTCGTAATGTGGAGGCGAACAAGGAAGCGTTCATCCGCGAGTCGGGAGATTACCGGGTCATACATCTGGCGACGCATGCTTGTCTTGACGAAAATGATGCGATGTTGAGCAAGATATTTTTTTCGGACGGTGATCTATCGATTTACGAATTGAGTAAAATGGATTTACAGGCCGACCTAATCGTTTTAAGTGCCTGCAATACGAATACCGGCATTCTGTTGAAAGGGGAGGGCGTAGCGAGTGTTGCCAGAGGATTTTCTTTGGCTGGTTGTGCCAGTAGTTTGACCAGCTTGTGGTCGGTAGACGATTGTGCGACTTCGGAGATGATGCAGTTTTACTACGATGAATTGGGAGAGGGGCGGTCCAAAGACGAAGCCATTCAACGCGCGAAGTTGTCGTATTTAGCGCAAGCAGATAAGGCGTCGAGCCATCCTTATTTTTGGTCGGCCTTTGTTCAACTGGGCGATACAAAACCCTTGGAGGCAGGCCGCACTTGGTGGCAATTCCTCCTGTATTTTTTACCCTTTACGGCTCTGCCGATATTGGCCTTGCTACTACTAAAAATGGTGTTTAACAGAAAATCTGCTACTGTTTCTTGAGTAGAAAGTTTTATTTTAAGCTGTAAATTTGGACTGTCTTTTTATGAAATAAAGGTTTGCCAAGATCGGCTGCAATGAGATGGTATTCCTCATTTCACTCTAAAGAAGGCTTCTTCAAGTCGTTTTTTGCAGTATAGATGAAAAGCCATAATACCTGAGCGCATGGAAAGACTTACGGATAGGCAGATTGTCCAGCAGATGGGTTCTGCCGATCAAAAAGAAGTGGATTTTATTTTGGAATATGTCTATGTTCGGATGTATCCCTTTGTACTGCGATTCATCGAACGCAACAGAGGGGGGCAAGCGGATGCAGAGGATGTATTTCAGGATGGCTTGATTAAGTTTTATAAGCTGGTCCGGCAGGGTCGCATTGCGGAAGAAGTCAATGTCGAGGCTTACTTGTATACCATCTGCCGGAATATTTGGTTGAAGAAACTTGGCCGTGAAAAAAAGCCGGATGTACTCATCGAAGATATAGAAATCGTACCGGTGGAGGATACCATTTTGCAGCGCATACTGAGCAAAGAAAAAGAGGCCCACTATCAATTGATGCTTCAACAATTGGGAAAGGATTGCTACAAAGTATTGATGGCTTACTACTATAAAAATCTGCCACTGAAAATCATTGCCACAGAGATGAACTATTCGTCGGAGGCAGTGGCCAAAAATAAGAAATCTGGCTGTATGAAAAAGTTGCGGCAATTACTTATTGAGATACCGAGCTACAAAAAACATTTGCAATGAAAGAATAATAGAATGTATAAAAAATGGAATTTTTAGATGAATCCAGCATAGAAGACTTTCTAAAAAATAAACTCAGCAAAGCCGATCGGGCGGCTTTTGAACAGGAAATGTCTCGTCGACCTGAATTGGCCAAGGAAGTCGAACAATTTCGTAAGGCCATGGATTTTCTGGATACGATGGGCGATCGGGAAATGAAGCAGAAAATGCAGCACTTACACCGAAAACTGGCCTTGGATCCACCTCGGCCAAAAGCAAGTCGTCGGTCCTACTTTCGGATTGGCCTTGGCGTAGCTGCCGCCGTTTTGTTGCTGCTATTTGCTTACTGGGCCGTACCCTCTCAACAAAATCCGAGGCAATTGTATGCTCAGTATTACGAGTTTTATCCCCTTTCTTTTAGCGATCGCGATGCCGATGCCGACATTCGCCTCAGTCAAGTCGATGCCCTCTATGGTGAAGGACAATTTGCCCGCTTGCCTGTTTTGCTGGATACTCTATTGGCAGAAAAGGAAGATGCCAAAATCCGATTGGCGCTCGGCATCAGTCAAATGGAGCTGGGGCTTTTTGAACAAGCTCTGAACAGCCTACGACCCCTCATCGACCAAGCTGACCTCCTTTATTTTGATCAAGCACTCTGGTATTCTGCCCTTGCTCATTTGAAATTGGAGCAGGTAGCTGAGGCGGAAAAATTATTAAAATTACAAACAAAAGATTCTCCTTTTGAAGCTTCCACCGAAGCACTTCTAAGCGAAATGAAATATTTTTTTCTCTTTTCTCATTACCTTTTGCCTTTGGTCTGGACTGCATAACAAAAAGCTCTAGTTATCAATCCGTCTAGCTTGTGAGCTTAGCCATCTAAAGCTGGTCTTACAAACGGGATGGAACAGAAAATTTTGTTATGAAAACTTGTCCTTACCTGATTCTAGCACTGTTGTTGTTTTCTTTTTTGGGTTTATTTCCAGGGTCTGTCGCAGCAGATTCCGGGAACCCTCCTTGCTCGGAATTAATTGTCCGAGTCAATTACCATTTCATCAATACTTCATTCGGAAACTTTTTGCCACCAGACGCCGTTCCGCCGCCGCCCAACGGTATGAACGGAAAGCAAAATAGTTGGTTTGTCGAGAACCGGGCCAACCAGTTTTTGGAAGACCTCAAAATGGGGACGACCAGCCTGGAAAGTTTCATCGGCGACAGTCGAATTCGCTTTCAGACCTACCACGATCCCAACAATCCGGATGATCTGTACGATGGTGTCTGGTTCTGGGATCAAATGCCCACAACTTCCGACATACACTATGGCGATCATGTACTGCATGTCTTTTTTATGGACCGTGACACCTCCTGCGCCAATGGAGGTCATGGCTATCCGCCTCCTGGTATCCAAGTACCTGGGATGACCATTTTTAACTACCACTACCGCGTCGCCAATTTTCCTTGTAAGGTATACAGTGCCGATGGTAAATCTGTAGTGTATACCGCACCGACCCTAAATGAATTTTGGTTGTTTTCCATTACCATGATCCATGAGCTGGGCCACTTGCTGATGGGTTCTGGCAATCACCCCTTCGAGCCGGGATATGAATGTGGAGGCCCGGATGGGGATTTGCTTTGCACGGCAGAATGTAATACCATCATAGGTGGAAATCCCATTTGCGGTTCTGCCAACCAATGCTCTGGGATGTGGCAGAATGGCAGCAATAATTTTATGTCTTATGTTGCAAGTAATGAGTCCTTGACGCCTTGTCAAGTAAAGGCCATGCACGAGGGCGCTGTTGGTAAATCATATGTAGAATTTACTGCTGCTACCACGGAAGCTATCTTTCATTTTGAAGATGCAGCGACCAATTTAAAGACTGGCATTTATTGCGGAGAAGATGTATACATAGACGGCTCCGCTTCTCAGAATGTGGAAAAATATTACCTCTATGGGTGGAAAAGATTAGCGGGGTCGACAGATGTTTTTATGGAAGATTTTGTATTGGGGCCGTATATCGGGCCGGTGGATGCTCACTTGAACTTATCAGCTTTGCTGGCAGCAGCAGGCGGTCAACTCCAAGATGGTTATGAATACAGCATTGAATTGGAAACCATTAATGGCGGATGTACGAACCGAGTGCCGACTCGCCACCGATTTACTTATTTGGCAGAGGCTTTGGCACCCCAGAATCCTATGTGCAATAGATCGCCAAGTGGGGATGCCTTCTTGTCGTGGGATGTGGTGAACGGAGCGACTTCTTATGTATTGGAAGTCTCCGATCCAGACCTGGTATCCGCCTGTGCCTGCATCAATTCTTTTGGTTGGACCGTGACCATTGACCTCGATGATAATTACTACGATGGGGCTCTGCTCGACTGGGGCGTTTGTTTTTCCTGGCGCGTACGATCCAATTGTGGCGATTGGTCGGATTGGCAGTGTTTTTCCGAGCAAACTACTTGTGCGACGAACTGTCTGACCACCATCGACTTTGATCTACCGGATTATGTATGTGCAGATGTATCTTCCCCACAAGCCCAGTTGACAAATAACAGCACGGGCTTTTCTGAAATATCCTTTAAGATTTGTCGCTCGGCCAGCGAGGCACTTTGGCAGCTTTGTTTGAACAGTGTAGCTATCAGCCCTTGGAATACTGCAGCTGGTTTTCCGACGACTGTAGACTTGATTCAACTGTACAACGATATTTCCAACGGTCTGTATCAATTTGAATGTTGGGATCCCAATATTAAAATCCCTCAATCCTTTTATCGCATCGAAATGAGGCTGAGGAACGAATGCGGCGAAGAATTTTCGCTGGCAAAAAAACTGCGAGTAGCCTGCTGTACGGCAAAGG
>JBCCSZ010000410.1:0-5145 GCA_039199225.1 Bacteroidota bacterium | reverse complement strand
TGAGAACAACGGTAAGCGAACAACGACTTCGCCGACGAGGTTACGTTCCTTTTCTGGAGTATTACCTCCGGCAAAAGTATGGCGATTCCAAAACAGCCATTGAGAAAAGATGAGTTTGTTCTGTGAACCGCCGGATTCGCGATCCGAACGTCCGGTGGTGTGAGGGGCGCACCCCGATCAGTTCAATGGTCGGGGCCGTCTACTCGATTGTGGCAAGTTTTTAATTTTCCTGAATTGGCTTATTGATTTTATCCCGGATGGTCCAGATTTCATCCTCATAGAGAGAGGTGTGTTTTACCTCGAAATTCCAATTAGGTTCAAGACTCTCTCCGTTTAAATCAAGATATTTTGTAACCTCTTCAATTTTGTTGATTGGGATTTCAAATTTATAAATTACGATTATTTCCTTTGGAAGGATTGTTCCATCTTTTGAAATTCCAGTAGTTCTTAATAGGTTTCCATAATCTTCTATCTTAGGATATTTATTATTTATAAACTCATCAAAATCGAATTTAAATTTTTCCCTCTTATAAATTATGGATGCTTCGCTTATTATAGCAGGACCCAATCCTTTGTTTTGTAGATGCTGCTCAATAGTCACAATCGAGTCATTAGTATTTTCTATCCTTCCAAAGGAAAGTCTTGGTTTTACCGATAATTTACTTTGTTTATTAATAATATTTGTTTGGTAAATAAATATTATCAATGTTAGGACACTAATTATTATAGCAGAAACACCTAATAGTCTATCTGTTGTTGGTAATTTGAATTTCATAGTTAATGTAATTTGCTATAACTAGGTTATCAATGTATACTCTAGAACAACCAACAAGCGGCGGGACCCATTGATTTTTATTTCCGAAGATACAACTATTCGATCGTTACCAATACCGACTCAAATGTCGTTACCATTGAATCCCCATTTGCTCAAGAATCTTTCTGGCCTTTTCTTTCAACTTGGGTTGTTGGTGGTCATTGGCGATGGATTTGAGGCTTGAAGTGTAGTTGTTGTCTAAGCCATCGAGCGAGTGGTGCGCCAATGCGTTCAGACAGAATGTGCGAAGTCCGATGTCTTCCTGCTTATCAAAAATGACGGACTTGATCTGCGTGGCAAATGCCTTGTTGTGGCGATGGTGCAAAGAGGCTGCTGCCATTCTTCGTACTTCCAAATCTTCCTCCTTATTTTGTAGATAGCTGGCAAATAGAGGCTCTGCTGCTTGGTATTGTTTCAACATTCGGATGGCTTCCAGCTTGACCTTTTTGTCTTTTGAGTCCATCACGAGTTTATGGATGACCATCTGGGAACGCGTGTCGGGCTGAAAGCTCAATAGGTGGATGGCTTCAACTGGTGGCAAGAGGGCCAAATCCTCCTTTTGCAAACCCTCTAGCAAGCGATCGATGGTGAAAGGGTCCTTTAGGCTGCACAAGATGCGGATGGACATGCTGCGGATTTCTTCTGTTGGGTCAGACAGATTTTTTTGCATCGCTTCCGTGTAGGCTGCTCGTCGGAAAGTTCTGGCAGGCGCCCCAAAGAAATTGGCTTGGACGGCTTCTAGGACTGCCAACCGCAGCTCGGCGGGTTCCTGGGTATCTACGATTGCTCTGAGGCTGAAGTCTGTTAAGGGGTCGTTTTGTGGTAGTTCCGCTACGATTCTTTGCAGCGCTGCAACACGTATTTCTTTGGGCTCTTGTTTGTTTTCAACGATCTGAACCGCTTTTTGAACCAAGTCTACTTCGGTGAAAACTTGTGTTGATTCAACTGCTGAAAGACGTTTGGCCGTTGGCTGTTGTGGATTAAAAAAAGCCGATGGAGAAGGGGTAGTCTGATTTTGCGCTATGCCAGCAAACGTCCAGAGCGTAAGGGCGATAAGGAAGGATACTTTTTTCATGCTTTTGGTTTTCTACTTTACAACTACCGAAAATCATACCGGATCAGGGCGTTTCTACCTGGCTTTGGGCCATTCCATTTGTATCAGTTGTCGGGAATGACTAAATTGACCGTATGAAATATCTTACGTTTTTTGGGCTGCTCTTGTTCAGCCTGCCCCTGTTCAGCCAAAATGCTGCCGACCTCATCGGGAATTGGACCGTCTCTAAAGCCGAATTGTCAGAGTCTGGTCTGCAAGACGATCAAATGCAAGCCATGCAAATATTGGAAGGTAAAATAAAGGCTGCTTCCTTCGAATTTGAAGAAGACGGCAGATTCACCTTTGACTTTGACGATACCAATATGCGCATTGATGATGGCTTTTGGAAACTGGATGCCGACAGAAAGCTCGTTTACATCAGCACTTGGGAAGGCAAAGCCGATTTGCGCCCCCTGTTGTTGGCCATCCAAATCCTGGAGCATCACGGCGATCGCATGACAGTACACCTTTTGGAGTCTCCCATTAAACTTCGGTTGGTCAAGGGATAGTATGTCTGCTGCAGTTTCGATTTCCGATCAGCGAAGGATTTTTGAGATTTTGGCGGTCGTGCTCACGGGGCTGGGCAAGTTTGTATTCATGGATTATCTGAACTGGCGGCTGTTGTACATCGCCACGGCCTGTCTGTTTTGGATGGGCTATGTCGGTTTTCGATTTTGGCAAAACAAGGCTACCTTAAATTATTGGGGCCTGACGACCGCTGGTTTTGGGAAAACTTTTCTCGAGCTGCTGCCATTTGCCATCCTTTGCATTTTGCTGTTTTGGCTGTGTGGTCGTCAAGTGGGAACCAATGTTTTAAGTTGGCACATTTTACCAATTCTGCTCCTCTATCCAATCTGGGGAATCATTCAACAATTCATCATTGTCGGTTTATTGGCTCGTAACCTTCAAGATTTGAAGCGATATCGATGGCCATTTTCGGCCATTGTGTTGTCGACAGCAAGCGTTTTTGGCATTGTACATTATCCTTTTTGGCTTTTGATCGCAGGCACTTTCTTGTTGGGTATTGTATACACCATTTTGTATTTGAAAGGGCGAAATCTGCTGGTATTAGGACTCTACCATGCTTGGGTGGGTGCTTTTTTCTTCTATACTTTGTTAGCCAGAGACCCTTGGATGGAGGTTTTTGGGAAAATATCCGGATAATTACCTTAGCTTTGCTCGCCTTATCTATGACCATATGACATTTAAAGAACTAGGAATTGTTGAACCCATCCTAAAGGCATTGAGGGCAGCTGGGTACGAAAGACCGACGCCCATTCAGGAGCAGTCCATCCCAATTTTGTTGGAAGGCAGGGATTTATTGGGTTGTGCGCAGACAGGAACTGGGAAAACTGCGGCCTTTGCCATCCCCATTTTACAACATTTGTACCTCAATCGGGAAGCAAGTCGAGGCATGCGAAAAATTCGAGCCTTGGTCGTTTCTCCTACCCGTGAATTGGCCATTCAGATTGCACACAGCTTTACGGCCTACAGTAAATTTTTGCGGATTCGCAATACGGTCATCTTTGGAGGGGTCAAGCAGGGCGCCCAGGTGGAGGCTCTTCAAAAGGGCATCGATGTACTTGTAGCGACTCCCGGACGCCTGTTGGATTTGATCGATCAGGGCTACATCAGCTTGCGAGATATTGATTTTTTTGTGTTGGACGAGGCCGATCATATGCTCGACATGGGCTTTATCCATTCGATTAAACGCATCATCAAGCATTTACCGGAAAAGCGGCAATCGTTGTTTTTCTCTGCGACGCTCCCGCCCAACATTATGGAGCTGTCGAGAAAAATACTTGGGAGACCTGAGCGAGTGAGTGTTCGCCCCGAGCAAGCAACTGCCGAGAAGGTCGAGCAGGCAGTTTACTTTGTTCGAAAGAAGATGAAGGCCAAACTATTGGTGCATTTACTCAAATCCCAGTCTTTTGAATCTACGCTGGTATTTTCGAGAACGAAATATGGAGCCGATCGAATTGTCCGTCTTTTAAAAAAGAAAAACATCAAAGCCGAGGCGATTCACGGCAACAAATCCCAAAATGCCCGTCAGCGAGCTTTGGGTAATTTTAAGCGTGGCGAAACCAAGGTGCTGGTGGCGACAGATATTGCTGCCCGTGGTATCGACGTTTCTGGGCTGTCATTGGTCATCAATTACAACCTACCCAATGTTCCCGAGACCTATGTCCACCGGATCGGCCGGACCGGACGCGCCAATGCGGCGGGTATTGCCTATTCCTTTTGCGATACGGAGGAGGAGGCATATCTGAAAAGCATCCAGAAGCTGATTCGGCAAAGCATTCCAGTCATCCCAGAGCATCCCTACCAGGACGATGGTATGGAAGACAGTCCACCACCTCTTAGACCTCCGAGGCCCAAGCCTCAAAATCGAAGACCTCCTCGTCCGAAAAAGCAAAATGCCAAGGAAGAGTCCAAAGATGGGACCGAGGAAAAGCCTTCGAACCGCAAGAAACGACGCCGGCCCAATTGGCGAAAGCGCCGATAATGCTTACTTTCAAGCATGAAAGCACTTATCACGCAATTTTATGAATCCTTCCAAGCGCTCGATGCGGAGGGAATGGTCGACTGTTACCATCCAGATATACATTTTGAAGACCCTGCCTTTGGCGTTTTGGAGGGGCAGCGTGCTGGAAACATGTGGCGCATGCTGTGTCAATCCCAGAAGGGTAAAGGTTTTCAGTTGACATTTTCTAATGTTGCTTTTGAAAACGGAAAGGGGCAGGCGTTGTGGGAAGCGAGGTATACGTTCAGCAAGACGGGTCGTAAGGTCCACAACATCATCCAAGCAGAATTTGAATTTAAGGAGGGTCAAATCATTCGGCACATCGATCGGTTTGACTTGTACCGATGGTCGCGCCAGGCCATGGGAGCAAGTGGCTATCTGATAGGCTGGTCGGGATTTTTTCAGAAGAAGCTGCAGGCGCAGACGAATCGGTTGTTGGAGCGGTTTGAAGAGGGGAGGCGGTGATCGGGGTGTTGGGTGATTTTGTGATTTGGTGGTGGCCTTGGGCTTGTGATTGGGTGATTGGCCTGCGGCTTGGTGATTTGGTGAAGAGGGGAAGATTTTTTGGTGGTATTCTCTCTACATGACAATTTTGGATTTATGACAAAAGAGATAAAAAATGGGAGTCATTTTGCGGTAAATCCATTGCAGCAATCGATCAAGCCTGGCAGTATATTGTCCTTGGTTAATCAGCAAATACTGAATCAGGTCGAG
>JBCCSZ010000409.1:0-5147 GCA_039199225.1 Bacteroidota bacterium | reverse complement strand
CTGAAAGGATTGGTATTCGAAACACTGTAAAACTTTATCCTTTAATTCTTGTAAAAACACATCGAATGGCTTCTCGCCTTGAGGCTGATTCCGCAGTGCCAATGTATTGACAAACATTCCGATGGTATTTTCCAAATCAGCATGTTGACGGCCAGAAACAGGCGTCCCTACGACGAGGTCTTCCTCCCCAGTCAGGCGACTCAGCAAGGTGTAGTACAAGGCCAGTAGCAACATGTACATGGTCACACCCTTCTCCTCTGCCAATACTTTTAAACGGCGGCTTGTTTCCTTTCCAATTCGCGATTCCACCACGGCACCATCCAAACTTTTGGTGGCAGGACGAGGACGATCGGTGGGTAGATTGGGAACATTCCATTCGTCGGCAAATTCATTCAGCCAAAAAGTTTTTTCCTGCTCAATTCTGGATTGGTGTTCTGCACTTTGTTGCCACTCGGCATAATCTTTATACTGCAAATTCAAGGCTGGTAAATCGCGTCCAGCGTACAAGGATAAAAAGTCGTGGATCAAAATTTCGTGAGATACCCCATCTGAAATAATGTGGTGCATATCGACCAAAAGCAGTTGATCAGATGACCCCTCTATGGCTGCCAATCCCACTCTTAGAAGTGGTGCTTGACTCAAATTGAAAGGACGGATAAACTGCTGGACGAGGGCATCTATGTTTTGCTCCTTCGTCGTAAACTTTTCTATTTCAAAGGGCATCTCATCGGCAATCACCTGAACAGTTTGGTCGGCAACAGACTGAAAGGATGTCCGTAAGATTTCGTGTCGATTGATTAAAGCAGCCAATGCTTGCTGGAGGCGTCCAAAATCTACGCCTACCTTGAGACGATCGACCTGGGGCATGTTATAGGCCAGGGAATTTGGATCAAAAGATTGTAGGAAAAACATTCTTTTCTGTGCAGAAGAAAGCGGATAATAGTCTTTCTTAGCAGCTTTAGGGATGGCAGTGTGGTGAACCTTTTGCGCATCCTGAACAAAAGCACTCAACGATCGAATGTCTTGGCTCCGAAAGATTTCTTTCAGGGGAACATCCACCATCATTTCCTTGGATACTTTATTGATCAAAAGGGTTGCCTTCAAAGAATGACCACCCAGGGCAAAGAAATTACTGTTGATGCTTATTTGCTCTTCCGGCAGTTCGAGTACTTCCGACCATATCTTGAGCATACTTGCTTCGGTTTCATTGGATGGCAATTCAAATGCTTGTGCATCCGCTACCTCTGGTGCTGGTAAGGCTTTTTTATTCAACTTACCATTGGTTGTCATCGGTAGCTTATCCAGCGAAATAAAGTACGTTGGAATCATGTAGTGTGGCAAAGATTCCATCAAGTAGTTTCTCAAATCTTCGACCTTCAGAGGAGTTTGTGAAACATAATAAGCTGCTAGCCGCTTTTCTCCCTTTTCTTTTATGGCCACTACTGCTGCCTCCTCTACTGAAGGATGCGCGGAGAGCTGGTGTTCAATCTCTCCCAACTCAATCCGAAAGCCGTGAATCTTCAGCTGATTGTCGATGCGTCCTAAAAATTCAATATTTCCATCGGGCAGCCAGCGGGCCAGGTCGCCTGTTTTATAAATTCGATCCCCTGCTCTGAAAGGATGCTCGATGAACTTTTCGCGATTGAGCGCTGGCCGGCCGACATACCCCCTGGCAAGTCCAGCCCCAGCAACGCAAAGCTCCCCTGTCACCAATACCGGACAGAGTTGGCCGGAGGGATTGAGAATTAGCACTTCCCGATTGGCAATGGGTTGACCCAAATAAGAAGTGTCCTCAATTTTTTCAATTTTATTGTAGGTAATACAAACAGTAGACTCGGAAGGCCCATAGGTATTGTATACATCAAATGGACCGATCAATTGATCGACATGAGCGGGCAAAAGCAGATCGCCTCCACTGAGGATCACCCGAAGATTTGCCAGCTCTGAAGGCTGCTTATTCAATTCATTTAGGACAGAAGGCGTCGTACTCAAGATGGTCGCCCCTCTGTTTTTGATGGCCTCCAAAATATAGTCGATATCTCGTCCGCGGTCCGGCATAATCTGTACCGAGGCACCTACCATCAAAACTGGAAAAATTTCTTCGATGCTGGTATCAAAAGACAAAGAAGCTTGCTGTATGAAACTGTCGTCCTGCCCCAAAGAAAAATACTCATTGAACGTCAGAAAATAGTCCAACATGGCTGAATGCTCGAGCATGATTCCCTTGGGTTTGCCTGTGCTGCCGGAGGTATAAATGATGAGGGCCAATGAATCGAGTGGGCATAAAATT
Source organism: Bacteroidota bacterium (assembly GCA_039199225.1). Classification (GTDB taxonomy): domain Bacteria; phylum Bacteroidota; class Bacteroidia; order Chitinophagales; family Saprospiraceae; genus JBCCSZ01. The sequence goes on along the minus strand of JBCCSZ010000409.1, from coordinate 2,857 downwards.
GCCGGATTCTCCTTTGAACATTGTGCGATGGCTTCGCCCTCTCCGACCAAGTCAACTGCAGCAATTCCAGCATTTATTTTTTCCCAGTCTTCTACCAGATTGGTCATAACCAGATCGGCATTCGCATCTTCGATCATGTTGCGAACCCTTTCACTACCATATTCTGAATCGATGGCGATAAAGGCGGCACCAGATTTCAGAATGGCCATTAGGCAGATGACCATATCCACAGATCGGTCGGTGTAAACGCCTATCCGACCTCCGGCCTGCATCCCTTTGTGCTTCATCAAAAAGTGAGCAAGCTGGTTGACTCGTTCGTTAAATACTTCGTAGCTGAGTTGGCTGGTCTTATCGATAATCGCTGTACGCTGGGGTGTATGCATCACCTGCCGCTCAAAGCGCTCTACAATAGACCCCTCGTTTGGATATTCTGTCTTCGGATTATTGAATTCAAGTAAGAGTTGTCGCTCCTCGGCGACAGGCAATATATTTATCTTAGCTAATGGGATATGAACATCATCAACAACCGCCCGAACGACCTGCTGGAAGTAGCCAACAAAACGTTCGATGCTGCTCTTTTTAAAGAGATCGGTTGAATACTCAAAAGTCATTTTCAAGCGGCCTTGGACTTCTAATGCAGATAGACTGAGGTCAAACTTGGCACTATCTTGTTGATTTACTATTAGGTCCTCCCCTGCTGCATCCGTCTCACTTCTATCCGAAAAGTTATCATAGTCAAACATCACATCAAAAAGAGGATTGCGACCACCGTCGCGTAGCACGCCAAGGGCTTCGACCAAGGCTTCGTATTGAAAAGATTGGTTTTCAAAACTTTGCAGCACATTCGTTTTCACCTGTCTCAAAAAATCTTGAAAGCTGAGCGTAGATTTCGGAAAACTCCGCAGCGCCAATGTATTGACAAATACACCAATGATCTCCTCCAAGTCTGCATGCTGGCGACCTGAGACTGGGGTTCCTACCACAATATCTTCCTGGCTGCTCAACTTGCTGAGCAAAACATTAAATATTGACAGCAAAAGCATGTACATGGTCACCTCTTCTTTTTGAGCAAGTGCCTTCAGCAATTGGGTATGTGTCCGATCAATCTCAAAATCGAGGGTACGTCCGGCGTGGGTATTGACCAAAGGTCTTGGAAAGTCACAAGGCAGTTCTATGGCGCTTGTTTCCGCCTCAAAAGTTTTCAACCAAAAAGTCTTTTGCCGATTGAGCATTTCCTGATGGGCTGCACTTTGCTGCCATTCCGAGTAATCCTTGTATTGAATTTTCAATGGTGCCGGCGTTTCTCCTCTGTAAAATGCCATAAAGTCGTTCATCAATACCCGATGCGAAACCCCATCCGAAATGATGTGGTGCATATCGACAAATAGTGCAAAAGCATCTTCGGAAAAATGTAAAAGGTGAATGCGCAATAATGGACCATTGCTCAAATCAAAAGGTTGGGTAAGTAACTGCATCAGTGCAGGCACCTCCTGTTCGCTACATTTTTTTACCACCATCTCAAAGTCAACCTGGGCTGCTATTTTTTGTACGGGTACACCATCCACCAAATGAAAGCTCGTCCGCAGCATCTCATGGCGCTCGATGAGCTTTTGAAAAATAGCATTTAGCTTGGAATAGTCTACCGATCCATCAAAACGATAAACCAAAGGCATGTTGTAAGCCAGGGAATCTTTGTCCATTTCGTGTAGGACATACATTCTTTTTTGAGCAGATGAAAGTTGGTAAAAATCCTTCGGTTCGGCTTTGGGAATATGAGAAAAAGCTCGCTTAGCTGTTGCCTCGCGAATATAGTTTTTAAGTTCTGTTTTATGTTCTTTGATCTCTTGCAAGAGCGCGCCTTTCAGTACACCTTCCGGAGCCATGATCTTCAAATTATCATCGCTCAATCTCAGTTGTATATCTAGTCTTTTCAGCTTTGAAATAAGATCGTCTATGTGGTAAGGGTACATTTCTAATGTGTTTTTGATGCAATAAATAAGTAGCTAAGGGTCCTCCTGAAAGGTGTTACAGGAGCATCATCCAAAATCAAAACAGGCGGGTAAAGCGGGAGTCATTCCCGCTTTACCTCCTGGTTAATAAACATAGAACCTAAACCTATATACTTTTTTGTGTGTTGTGATGGGCAGTCTTCCATAGACCATTAGTAGTAGAAAACATCTAACTGTCTACTGCTGCCCTTGTGTCAGAAATCCGAAAAATATTCTGACAGTACATCGATCCAAGAATGGATATTTTCTGGAAGGAAAAGTGTTGCATGTGTTCCACCAAAGTGGTGCAACTGAAATTGGGTAGCAAAATTTTTCCTAACATATTGATGAACTTCTGGTGAAGAAAGATCAATATCAGATTTTTGAGTAAACATTATGACCAAGCTGTCTTCTTCCACCGGAGGCAGTTTGTACTGTTGCTCTGCAAAGAAAATGGCCAATACTTTATCATTGAAAAACTTGTTGACAAAAGACCGTTTTAAATCTTCTGGCATTACTTTTTTACTCAGTACTTCGTACTTTTCCAGGTGTTCGATACCGATGCGCCAGGCTGCATCCATCGGTTGTGGCTTGAGATCGGCTAGGAGCTGATCAAAATCCATTGGCGCACTCCATCCGATGTCACTGACGACAAACTTGGCAATTTCTTCCCGGGTGTAATCCCGCTTGATTTCGGAAGGGTCGACAGGCTCTGTTAGCCAGCGTGGTGGGTCGAGGAGTACAATGCTTTCTACCGTTTCACCTTCGCTTCTCAGCCGTCGGGTTGTTCGAGAGGGAGATGGAGAAGCAGTTGTCGAGTGGGGGTGGGAATGAGATTTAGTCGAGAGAGGAGAGGGGAGGAAGGAGAG
>JBCCSZ010000408.1:0-5182 GCA_039199225.1 Bacteroidota bacterium | reverse complement strand
TGTTTATCTGCAATCGATGTTTTGCCATTGATGCGCTGGATAAGTCTTTCGATGCGTTTTTCGTTGCCAGGAGTGGCCGAGTGTAAAATCTGCAATAAGATTTTGGTGAAATTTTCATTTCCTTTGCGATGAACGCTGGGCAAACTGGCCTTGGGCAGCCGCAAGATGAGCACGCGAAAGGCATTGAGTCGCGGTTCGAGTAAGACTGATTGTTTTTCGTAATAAATCTTTATTTCTAGTCTGCGAGCGTCTATTTTATAGTATAGGTCTTCGTAGCTATCTGGCAGGCAGTTGAGCGCCTCATCGAAATGCTGGGTGGCAAAAAAGTACTGAGCCAGGTTGTATTGATACACTTCCGCTGGATGGCTGGTACCGCTGATTTTTTGTCGGTAAGCATCTAGGAAATGCCGCACCCAATCGTACTGCCCCAAGCGCATGCCCATGTCTGCAATGGTTTTGAAAGTTCGGGCCGGCAGACCTCCTTCGTAGTACAAGTAATCTTCCTGCAAGTGTTTTTGATACAATTGGAATGCTTGGTCCAGATATTCACTCTTCCCTTTGTTGTATTGGCGGGTGCAATAGTTGCGGCAATAGGCCAGCAGCGGCTTCAGCTGAGGGGGTGGTATGTGCTGTCCGTGAGCGTCAATCAGGCTTTCCAGTTTTTGGTAGTGTTCTTCAGCTTCGGTACTCAACAGCAGGAAGGCTGCGACATAAAGCTCGATGAGTGGAGCACCAAAAAAGTTGTGCGCTTGAATCAGTGGTAAGAGGGTATAAACGAGGTCCAGTTGTTCTTCTACAAACAAAGGACGTTGGTAAACGTGCTGAGCTAATAATTTGTTGGCCAGCTCCAATCGCTGAACGATGTAGTAAATATCGAGGCTTTGAATGGCTTGTGGCAGATTGAGGTCGCTTTTGCTGATGTTGTGCAAAGCAGCAGCATGAGAAGCTTCCAATTCCAATTGAAAATCATCCCAGTAAAAGTCGCTTCCTTTTTGAGTTGCTTTCGATTGTTGCCGCTGGAACTTTTTCAATGTTTTTTGAAATGCGCCCATCATTTGCTTTTCGCGGTAAAACTGCAGGAGGACTTTTAGCTGCTCGCTGTCTTGATTGCGCGCGGGGTGCTGCTGAACAATAAATTGCTCAATCACCTTTTGAAGAGCGCTCATAGTTTTTTCCAGTTTTCCCTTAATCAATTTTTCATTGGCAAAGACCGACCGTTGCAAGCGTTCCTTATCCAAAAGGGCGGCATCGAATCCTGGATGCAGTGGTCGAAGGTACTCGAACAGTTGGATGACGGCTGCAGGTGGCGGTTTGCCATCAAAAAAATAGGGGGACCGCAGGAAGAGGTCCAATTGTTTTAACTCGGTAGAATTGAGTTTTCTCAAAGTTTTTATCAGCTTGCTTTCGAACATAAATCGTCGCAGATGGGTAAAATGTGCAGAAAATGTACTGTTTTTTCATCGGCAAAAAAAGCAATTTTACAGCAATAATGAATAAGGCTGAGAAATCAATTTGGTTTTGTCATTAGCCATTCAAATCGCATGCTCCCGACAATGAACGCCAAAAAAAACGTAATGACTTAATTTCCCCATCCCCTCCTTACTGCAACTCTCTTAAATGCTCGAATAAGTCCTGGTTCCCAGCTAGGACTTTTTTTATGTTCTCAAGGAATTGATAAAGGTCAGAATTCTCTTCGAAATATGTACTGGAACGCACAGCTTCAAATCGAGCATATTTGCCTCAGTTGTCGACAAATAATCAATGGTGACTCGTGGTGAACGAATCAGACAAGCCCTGGAATTACATTCATCAATGATTTATTTGACCAATTCAAAAAATAATTTTATGAAAACGAAATTTATGACTGTCCGTATTGTTGCGTTCCTACTTGGTATGGCTTTATTGCTTCCTACCAATGAGGTTCAGGCGCAAAACGGCATAACGACCATCACCCATTGGACCAATGGTCAACAAACGGATGACCCCATAACCTACTGTGCGCCCGATACTCGGACTTTTTACGTCTATTACCAGTATTGCACCTTCTTTTCCGAAACGCCCTGCATTGGAGGGTTCGGTGCCAATCCATACCGCTTTACGATCACCTTGCTGAGAGATGGTGATCCGGTGGCTACAACGACTGCACAGATGTCTTCCGACTGGGTACAACGTTCCTTTAGCAATGTCAACCTGGAAGGTGGGGTCTACACCGCGACGGTTGAACTAGAGCGTAGGGCATTTCCTGGCATTTGGCAATTTGTAGAAATGCGGCCTTCTAGCAACCTTGTAGTTGTCAACTCAGCCAATGTCGTTCCCAATTTTACCGTGAATGGCAATGCTGTTCCATCGGACGGAACACCCGTAAATGTCTGCGCCAGTAACATCAATATGGATGCTCGGCAGACGTTTTGTGAAACCCGTTACTACATCGGAGTGCAGGAAAGCAACCGTTGGTATACTCGAACCTTCCAGTATGAGTGGGGGCGTTGGTACCAAGGTGACGCACCTACCTCCATCAACCTGCAACAACTGTCCATCAACAACAGCCAGGCGCCCTATTACACGGGTGATCCCAACCGGCAAAACAGCGCCTTGATCGGTGGTCAGTTGCCCGATGGGCAGGATCGTTACTACCGGGTGAGCCTCTGTACCAACGAGCCCAGCTGGCAATGCAAAACCATGCTGATAAGAGTAAATGGCAATTGTAGAACCCTTGATCCTGTCGATGTAGAAGATCAATTGATTGTCAAATTCGATGAGATGGAAGAAGTTTCTTATGTGCCAGAAGTGGTTGAAGCAATGTTTGACGATCGGAAAGTTGAACACTCCAAGGCTGATCTTCGAAAAGATGTTGCTGCTACTCAAACAACTCCAGCTACCGTCGTGGGAATGCTCGATGTAAAAGCTACTCCCAATCCTTTTACAACACAGACCACTGTGTCCATTCAGTTAAATAAATCTGCTGATCTGAGCTTGCAAATTTTTGATACATCTGGTAAGCGTGTTCGTTCGCTTGGCACCCGTTTATTCGAGGCCGGTGAAACAAGCCTGACACTCGAACGGGAGGCACTAGCGCCAGGTATGTATTTCTTGCACATAGCCAATCAACAGGAGGTAAAAATACAGAAGCTGATGGTGCATTGATAGATGCATGTCCTACACCAGCTCAATGTTTAACACACTGATTAGTAACCAAAAAAATCTTAGATGTCATGAAAGCATTCCCATTATTTAAGATCGCTCTTTTTTCTATGATGATTTTCTTTTTGGCCAGCTGCGGCAAGACAACTTCTGAAGAGATGGAGTTAAGCCCTGCAGGAATTGAAGCGGAATCCATAGAGATTGGAGAGGATCAACCACAAGCCAGAATTGTTCGCGGAGGAGCGACTTTGCGTCCATTGCTGGAAGTCGATTTCATCGACGGGACGACTAAGTGTGGATTTGGTATTCCACAGGATTTGTACGGTGCCAACTTCGTAGTAGACCCGATAACTTTCAACTTCTACTACGTCAACCAAGGGGGCGTCAACATCGAAGTACAAACGGCGGCTGGTGTACCTGTTTTTATAAAGTACGATGCCTACTGTCTCAACGCAAGCTCTTCTCGGACTACCATCAACGACTTTGTCTGCGGAGCTGTTGGTTTTGAGTCGACTGTTTCTGCTAATTCCAACTACAGATTGAGGCTGACTTTCGGTGCTGCGGTTTCACCGTGGTATAACTTTACCACACCAAACACGCATCCTTGTGCTAATTAATCTAAAACAACACCCCACGGTCTTGTTTGATTAAACAGAATAACGTTTCACCAATGGAAGTGGGTTCTCTGCGGCCGCAGAGAACCCATCTTATTTTATACCGTTCGAGCGAGCTGCATGCGGAAATCTACTCCATCGAAAAGCAGGACTTCTTCACTTTCTTCAACTGCTAACTTGTCGACCGCCTCGATGGTTTCGGCCAACGTTTCCTGGCGAATGTAATCTCCGAATTCGCTCAATGCTTTTTCCGTTGCTTCGTGTGCTTCAATGTGGATTTTTATGCGATCCGTAACATTGAAGTCTTTGCTCTTTCGAAGGTTCTGAATCCGATTGACCAATTCTCGGGCAACCCCTTCGGCTTGTAGTTCTGGCGTGATTGATATGTCGAGGGCTACCGTCAACCGCCCGTCATTGGCCACTTGCCAACCGGGGATGTCTTCAGAGGAGATGTCAAAATCTTCCAAGCTGAGGTCATAGTCAGTGCCTTCGACAGAAAGCTTGAAGTGGTTGTTGGCCTCGATGGCAGCAATATCCTCCTGGCCCAACTGAGCGATGATCCCAGCGGCAGCTTTCATGTGTTTACCTAGGCGGCGCCCCAGGGTTTTGAAATTGGGTTTGATCCGCTTTTTGATGACGCCGCTGGTATCCGTGACATATTCAATTTCCTTGACATTCACCTCGGCCAGGATCAAATCCTTGACGCCTTCTACCTGCTGCTGGAAAGAATCGTCCAATACCGGCAGAAGGATTTTTTGCAAAGGCTGACGAACCCGGATGTTGATCTTATCCTTTTTGCGGATCGATAAAATCAGACTCGAAATCCGCTGAGCATAATCCATCCGTTCTTCCAACTCCTTGTCGATAACCGACTCGTCGGCACTTGGGAAATTTGCCAAGTGTACAGAAATATACGCCTCCTTGCCACTGCTCGTATTCAGGTTGCGATACAGCCAATCGGCGAAAAACGGAGCTGTTGGTGCCATCAACTTGGCAATGGCCTCAAGGCACTCATACAAGGTTTGATAGGCGGCAATTTTATCGTGGGAATACTCTCCCTTCCAGAACCGGCGACGGCAAAGACGAACGTACCAGTTGCTGAGGTGGTCTTCGACAAACTCCTGGATTTTGCGGCCGGCACGGGTCGGCTCGTAGTCTGATAGGTCGGCATCGACTTCGCGGATGAGCGTATTCAACAAGGAGATGATCCAGCGATCGATTTCCTGACGTTCTGTTGGCGGAATTCTCTCCTCAGCATATTTAAACTGATCTACATTTGCATAGAGTGCGAAGAAGGAATACGTATTGTACAAAGTGCCAAAGAACTTACGGCGAACCTCGTCGATGCCCTTCATGTCAAACTTCAGGTTGTCCCAAGGGTTTGCATTCGTCATCATGTACCAGCGCGTGGCATCGGCTCCGTACGT
>JBCCSZ010000407.1:0-5253 GCA_039199225.1 Bacteroidota bacterium | reverse complement strand
TGATGGCGTCACTGGTGTCAACGATGCCGATTGTAATGCGCTGGAAGCATGGGGCATCACCTTGGGCTCCTCTTCCATCACGGTAGCAGTCATCGACGACGGAATGGAAAACCACGAAGACCTCAACGATGCTTCCGGTGCTAGTCGCTTGGTGGGTGGTTTCACGCCAGCCAACGGTGGCAATGGCGGCACTACCTCGGGTAGTAATCACGGTCAGGCTTGTGCTGGAATCGTTGGTGCTTCTCACAACAACATCGGTGTACAAGGTGTCGCGCCTCTGGTTCGCTTCTTGTCCGTAAACATCTTTTTTGGAGGTGAAACCACACAGGACATTGCAGACGGTATTACCTGGGCTAAAAACAACGGAGCCGATGTAATGAGTAATTCCTGGGGATATAATTCTTGTACGGCAAACTTCTCCAATATCAACAATGCCATTTCCGATGCCGTCACCACCGGACGTGGCGGCCTGGGTTGTGTTATTGCCTTTTCTTCTGGAAATGGCTTCAACAGCTGTGTCAACTTCCCAGCGCACAACCCAGATGTCATCGCCGTAGGTGCTTTCACCAACCAGGGCGTACGCTCCAACTACAGTAACTACGGTCCAACACTGGACATCGTAGCACCTTCCAACTCTCTTTCCCCTCAGCCCGGTGCTGGCGTTCGTACCACAGACCGCATGGGTAGCGCAGGTTACTCTTCTGGCAACTACACCAACAACTTTGGTGGTACTTCTGCCGCTTGCCCAGTTGTAGCAGGTGTTGCTGCTTTGGTTTTGGGCTACAACCCTGCCTTGACACAAGCTCAGATGAAAACCATCCTTTATTCAACAGCCATCGACATGGGTGCTTCCGGCTTCGACAACGAATACGCCAATGGACGTATCAATGCCTTTGGTGCGTTGCAGGCAGCGGGCGGTAGCCCTCCAACTTGTACGGATGGCATCCAAAACGGTCAGGAAACTGGTGTCGACTGCGGTGGCCCTGACTGCCCAGCTTGTCCAACAAATTGCAACGACAACGAATTGATCTTGACCATTACGCTGGATAATTATCCTGAAGAAACCAGCTGGAACATCACCAATAGCGTCGGCTCTGTCGTTGCTTCCGGCGGTACTTATGGCAACCAGCCAGATGGCAGCACCATTACGGAAGACATTTGCTTGCCGGATGCTTGCTACACTTTCACCATCTTGGATTCTTATGGCGATGGCATCTGCTGTAGCTTTGGAAGTGGTTCTTACAGCCTCAATGATGGCGGAACTGTTTTGGCCAGTGGTGGTTCTTTCGGTACCTCAGAAGCCACCAATTTCTGCCTCGGTGGCGGCGGACCAGATACCGATCCACCAAGTGTTCCAACCAACTTGACAGCTACAAATACAACACAAACCAGCACAGACCTATCCTGGAATGCCTCCACTGATAATATTGGTGTAGATGGCTACAATGTCTATGTCAATGGCGCGCTCAATGGCAGCACTTCAACCACGAGCTACACGGTAACGGGCTTGTCAGCAAGTACGACTTACACCATGTCGGTATCTGCTTATGATGCGGCTGGCAATGAATCAAATAGTGCTTCTACGAGCGTTACGACCTTGGATGTTCCAAATGGTGGTGGAACGGAAGTTATTTTTGCACATTTCTTTGAATCTGGCTGGGACGGCTGGCAAGATGGTGGTAGCGATTGTTTCCGCTACTCGGGTTCCCGCAGTTGGGAAGGCAACTATTCCATCCGCATCCGCGACAATAGTGGAACAGCTTCTGCTATGACTTCTTCTAGCTACGATTTGAGCAGCTACACTTCTGTAGAGTTAAAATTCTTCTTCTATCCAAACAGTATGGAAAATGGCGAGGATTTCTGGGTGCGCTACAACGATGGCAGCGGCTGGCAGACCATAGCAACATATGCCAGTGGTACGTCCTTCCAAAACGACCAGTTTTACTCCGCTACATTGACCTTGGATAATGCGACCTACAACTTGTCGAGCAATGCTCAATTCCGCATCCAGTGCGATGCCAGCGCCAATGCTGACCGAGTTTACATCGACGAAGTTACTTTGGTCGGTACGCTTCCTGGTGGCAACCTCGTTTCCAACAATATCACGAATAAGGTAGAATTGATGCCAAGAGCTGTTCAGTTCTCCTCTACTTTTGACGATGAGGAAATATTGATTGCACCAAATCCAACCAACGGCATTGTGAATATTCAGTCGGAAGATGTGATTACAGAATTGACTGTTTTCGGCATCGATGGAAGGCTCCTGGAGCAAAGAACCACCGATGGCCACAGCGATCAGTTGAACCTGGGTGACTTGCCTGCAGGCATCTACATGATCAGCATCACGACGGCAGAAGACAAGGTCGTCAAGCGGATTGTCAAACAGTAATGAATCCAGTGTTGTAGGCTGCTTTCAGTAGCTACAGCTTGATTGGATCAACCATATTTAGGCGAGTGAACTTTTACCTAAGAGTTCACTCGCTTTCTTTTGCTCATCAACGGAAAAACATCCCGGAGCCAACGCGGTTGGTAGGTCCTCGCCAATCCGGCTTGAAGGTGTAGCGAGGCTTTTCCAATTCTCCTTTATCCTGGTCTTGGACAACAAAATTGATCCGCATGCTCTTCCAATTTTTGCCCTGGCGTTCTTCAACATAGGACAGTGGAATGGCCAACTCCATATTGTAGCCATCTTTGACAGAAAGGCATCGACCCTTTATATCGGCCAAACCAAATTCAGAGAGGTTATTGGTAGAAGGCAGCGCAGCGTGGGCAGGTGCTTGCATCGCCATCATAGAATGAAAATACCAATGTTCGCCATTGTCCATGGCACTTTTTTGCATGGGGTCGGCATTCATCAAAAAGCCCACAAAATCTTGATTCCAAACCGCAGCGCTGGTATCAATCTGGATGTCATCGTCTTTGACTCGGGCAGCGACGTAAAGGTATTTTTCATCATAACACAAGCCAAATTGTGCCGAAACATCTCCTGCCTGGCCTTCGACCTGGTAGGGTAGATCGGTCCACTCATCCAAATTGCCATCGATTTGAATGGGAGACTTTGAATTTTCCAGTTGGTATTTGTTCTCAGGGCCGATGTTGAAAGTCATTGGGACCGCCATTTCAGGAACACCTTCGCCCTTGTAGCTGACATTGGCTTTCAGGCGCATGTAGTGGGAAGGGCCGACTGATTTTTTCCGCTTTTTGGATTGCAAAGTCAAATTGGCAAAAGCTACCGAATTGGGAGGCACAACGATTTCATTGTTGTCCAACTCTCCTTTCAAGTCCCAACTGAAGGCATCCTTCAAACGGACCGTCATGGGTAAGTCCTTGTTATTGGTCAGCTTAATCTTTACCGTCTCTTCCTGGAATTTTTTCAAGTCGACAAACAGTGGATCGATTTGGATGCATTGGCTCTGCAGCAAAGCCTTTGCATAAGCCTGGGTTTGCTCCGTGGATACATCCTCATCCCAAATGCCATTCAACATCAGATTGGCCATGATGGGGCCGCGTTCAGTCATGGTCACCCAGGACACATGGTCGAATTCCCCCATGTTGGGGCCGCGAAGAGCGCTGCCGCCACCGGTCGTTCCCAGGGTAAAATACTTTCCGTTGTTGCGTTCGTATTTCACATAGTGGTGGACGTGGCCTGTAAAAACGGTATGCTTCCGGCTGGCCAATAGCTTTTCAACATCCGGCCAACGAGACAACTGCTTTTGATTCCAAATGGGCTGGTGCATAAACAAGAGCGTCCACTTTACGTCGGGATTGTCTTGTAGCGCCTTCTTTACATACTCAAATTGCTTGTCGGAAATCGTTCCATTGCCTGCTCCCAAGCGTTGATCCTCTGAGTTTAAGCAAAGGAATAAAACATCCTTGTAGACGAAGTGGTAATAGATTTTGCCAAACTTCTGAATGTACAAGTCCTCCATCACCTGATTGGTAATGTCGTGATTGCCAGGGAGGTAGAAAAAGGGCATTTGCAATTCATCGATAAAGCCATTAAACTCTGTCCATTGGCGATTGAGTTCATCCACATCCTCGGTATATCCTTCAATCAAATCGCCCACACTCATCACAAATTCCGGTTGGAGCAAATTGAGCTTGCGGATGCCATCCAGGAAGACACCAGGACGCGCCCCTCCCGTTCGATCTGTCACAATGGCAAATTGAAATTGGTCTTTATTGGCATTGACATCCAGGTTGGACCAGGGTGCCGGACCGTCTGAGTGATCGATTTGAAGATCGGCTTTTTGAGCGTTGAGGCTTGTAAAAAAAAGCATGCCGCTCAACAGAATAGCAATCGCGTTTTTCATTGGATCAAAGGAATAGGTGAATTAAAGCGGAAAAGTAAAGAAAAATTGAAAAGGGCCTGCCATATCCGAGGTAAAATGTATGTGAACAATTCGCTGGTAGAAACAGGAATCATCCAGGCATCAAAGAAATTCTTTTAGCATCGGGCTTGGGCAATGTACTAAATGTCGTCCTGCATGGCAGAAAGGTCTAAGGGATCACCCAATTGCTTTTGCTTTTCGAGTAGATCACTGAATAAGCTTTTAACCTTGTTGCGATAGGTCTCCTCCCCTGCCAAGTCCGTCGTTTCCTCTGGGTCCTTGTTTAAATCAAACAACAGAACCTTTTGAATGCTTGGGTAAACGATTAGTTTGAACCCATCCTTTCGAATCATCCTTTGTCGATCGACATAAGCACCGTAGACGCCATCATAGGCACTTTCTGCTCGTTGGCCCTTTGCCAAATCGAGGAAGGAATGGAAATCGACATAAGGGGGTTTTTCAATGCCAGCGAGCTCAAGACTAGTAGCCATAATATCTTGTAGATACACATCGGCATCAATCTTCTGCCCCTTCGGAATGTCCTTTCCAACCAGCACCAGCGGCACACGAATGCTGTGATCGAACAAGCTTTGCTTCCCGAGCAAACCATGCCGACCAACCGCCAAGCCATGATCGGAAGTGAAGAAAATGTAGGTATTTTCCATTTGTCCATTCGCTTCTAAGGTGTCCAAGATGCGACCGATTTGATCGTCCAAATGGGTGATGATGGCATAGTACTCCTGTAGGTGTTTTTTCAAAGCGTATGCAGTGCGGGGAAAGGGCGCCAGGGCCTCATCCCGTAAGCTGGGTCCGTTGCCAATGGCCTCCTGATAGGGGTATTCCGGTAGCCAATTAGAGGGTAACTCCATCTCATCTAGCGGATAGCGATCGATGTATTCCTGCGGTGACTGCCGGGGGTCGT
>JBCCSZ010000406.1:0-5265 GCA_039199225.1 Bacteroidota bacterium | reverse complement strand
TTAAATGGGTTTTTAAATTTCACTCACAAAAACACATACCTATAGAGGTCCTAAGAAGAGCATCTTAGGATGTGCGATATAAAGCCAGCATTGGCCTGGCCAGAGAAGCGTTTTTTTGAAAACCAAATAGCAGGGCATGTAGCGTGCAAAAGCATTCACTTTCGGCACACACCCAATGGCAATAAAGCCCTTACATTGCAAAGCTAATTTCTTTAAGAGGCAGCTATCTCCTATTGAAGGCTACTTTAAAGAAGGTGTTGTAAAACTATTTGTAAGCAAAATTAAAAGATGGGAACAGTCATTTTAAAATGACGCATTCTCTTGAAGTCATCCAGCCATAAATGAAGATGATAGCTGGTTTTTTATAAGCTACTTTATTCTAATACTGAATGCTAATGTAAGTGATTTTTTGAGTACCTGCAACTAAGCTCCTACCTGGTTTCAATTCTGTAGCATTTTTAAAAACGGTACTCAATAAAAATAAAGCGGCTGGCAGCAAAGTCAAATATATTGCCTTTTTCAGTTTCGTCCGCTCGACCAGCCAATTTAATATCCGTATTAAAAAAACCAACACCCAAGGCCGTTTCTACACCGACTGAAAAGCTTTTCGTCAGCTTGTATTTAAATCCGGCAAAGGCCATCAAAGAAAAGAGTATCATTCTAGACTCTTCTACCCCAACAAGTTCATTTGCTATCAGTGCATTATCAAAAAAGAGAATACCGGCGGCAGGTCTCAAAAGGACATCATCAGCTATAAAGTAGGAAAAACTAATTTCTGGTCCATAGTAAATACTGGCCCGTTTACCAGTCTTTCTTTCAGTTTCGATTCCCAGCTTAAAATTAAACGCACGAAAAGAAGCGTCTACACCAGGGCTGGTTTCCAGTTTGAATGCTCGAAGCGCTTCTGTACCAATTCTTACATATTGCGATTTGACAGAGTCCCGTTGAATCAGGGGTTTGTAATAAATACTCAGCGTAGCGTCATTGATCAAGCCATTGAAGGGCGTGACCATAAAAGTATTTCTCGGAGCATCCTTTTTTTTGGCAGGAGCCTGTGCAAAAATAAAATGAGGCAAAAGGAAGAAAGTCAGGCAAAGTATCGTTTTCATGCTTTTTGCCGGTAAAGATAATGCAGATCATTCACTATGCAAGCCAGTTACTTTAGACTCCCCAAAAAAGCAACGACATCCCGAATTTGCATTTTGTCTAGAATGGCCACCATTGGAGGCATACTGGAAGGTAAGTCTTGCCGACTTGCAATTTCATCTTTTGCCACTTCTCGAATTTCCCCTTTCCCCAAACGAAGCTTTATGAAGTTTGCACCTTCGTCCAACACCATCCCAGAAATGGTTTCATCAGTCTTAGATTTCAAGACGACCATGCCATAGCCTTTCGCCAAAGTCGCACTCGGATCGACAATAGCTTCCAGCAACTGCTCTGGTTGGAGTCGGTTTCCAACACCTGCCAAACCAGGGCCTGCATTGCCACCGTGTTCAAATATGGTATGACAGCGCACACATTGCGCCGCCTCATGCTTGTAAAAAATCTCGCGACCTCTGTTGGGCTTACCCCCAGACAAGGCTTCGCGATACAGCGCAAGCCTATCGTCTGTTGGTTTACGCTCTTGATAAGAAGCTAAAACGGCCATATTTTTTTCATTGCCCTGCTTTTCTACCGCTTGAATAACATCCAGCTGGACATCGGCTTCCAGCCTCCCTCCTACCAACTTTTTGAGGCTCTTGCTCAAAGCTTGTACGGCTTGTGGGCCACTGAACTTACTCAGAGCTTCCAAGGCCGACTGCTTCTCCACCATGCTACCATTGGCCAACACCTGTTCGAACAAAGTCACCGCCTTATCTTCCTCGATTCCAGAACCAGGCAATATCTTCAAGGCTTCTGAACGCACTTCTTTATCCTTGTCCCTAAAGGCCAATTCCAGGGCCTGGTCCAAGGAAGCATTTGAATTTTCACCGAGTGCCTTGAGGCTCAATCGCCGTACTTTTGCAGAGCGGTCTGAGCGCAACAAAGCCATTAAGGAAGCATCCATGTCCTTAATCTGAAGCCGCGCAATGGTCCCCACAGCTGCAACCCGCACGACCTCCTCTTGGTCCCTCAGTAAATCAGCTAGTAAAGGAGACAGGGCTGCAGCCACAGCCGAGGCGTCTCGTTCGATGGCTCCTCGATAGCGGCCATCCACTCTATCAAAAACGGAAGTCTTCCCCCAAGTGCTCAAGGCAGCCAAGGCTTCGCCCCGCATAGCAGCGGGTGCTTCTTTGTCTTGTGCATAGGCCAGTAATATCTGAACATTCTCTTCTCCTCCGACCCGCAGATTGGCATTGATGGCGCGGCGCAAAAACGCTTCGCTGGTAAACTGGGTGCCTCGCAGACTTTGGGCCAAGGCAGGCAGGGCAGCTTCGATGGAAAAATCGTCGTTGATGGCGCGAGCAGCTTCTGCCACGACATATTCGTCTTCATCATCCAAAAAGGCTGCAACACCAGGGTCCTCCATCCTTCGCAGCCCAACGACCGCCGCAATTCGCAAGGCGCGGGATTCATGCCCTTTCAAAGCCACCAGAGGTGCTGCCTCTCCAATGCGACCGAGCGCAATCATACCGGCATGCCGCAACCAAGCATCTTCGTCATTGTTGGCTTGTAGCATATCCAGCAGAGGCTGAACAGCCGGTTTGTAGGCCATGCGTCCGAGGGCTTCGGCAGCGTGCAACTGAACCCGGAGCGAAGGGTGTTTCAATAAGGGCAACAACTGAGGTGCTGCTTTGGTATATCGAAAATCACCCAGCATCTTTGCAGCCTGGGCCTGTACCTCTGCATCTTGGTCCTGCAAAAAAGGAATGATTGCAGCCCCATATTTCCGATTCTTCAAACGTGCCAGTTGGGCCATTCCCCACAGCCCGTGAATCCGTGCCAGTTGGAGGTCTTTTTGTTCTACAGCCTGCTGCAATTGCTCAAATCCTTTTTTGCCTCTCTCCACCAGTTCGAACTGCGCCTTTTGACGAATGCGTTTGTCTTGAAACTGCAACAAACCGCCCAACTCCTCGGGAGACTTCTTTGAAAAATCAGCTGTCATCAGTGCTTTGGTTTGCTGGCGGATGGCCGATAGGTTTTCGCTTGCCATATCCAGCTTCCAGATGCGGCCCTGCCCCTTTGTCCGCCAACCATCGATCCAGTCGCCAAAATACAAGGCACCATCTGGGCCGAAGTCCAGGCCGGTCGGTAGCAAGCCCTTGACGATCTCACGGCTTGTGTCCAATTCAAATGTTGCACCTTTGGGCTTTAGGGTGAAAGCATGAATGGGCGAATGGGCGGGAGTACCACGAAATTCTGCAATGAAAAAATGATCGTACCACTCTTCCCCAAGGGCAGTGCCAGGGTTGTGTACCATGCCAGTAGGACCGTTGACATAGTTGGTGATTGGAGGGAGGAAGTAGGCTGCTTGCCCATCCCAACGGGGAATGTTCATCTTTTCATCCATCCACACTTTGTACTCATTGTTGAGTGGATCGGTGTATTTACCAAACTGCCAGTTGATCCGCCAGCCGGTTTCGGAGCCATTGATTAAATAGACCAGCCGTTCGCGTTCGCCACGGTGGTCGCCATCGTTGTCTTCACTGATGAGATTGCCATAGTTGTCGAAGACAAATTCATGGGTGTTGCGCACGCCTGATGCATAAACTTCGAAATTGCTACCATCCAGTTCCGAGCGTACGATGACACCTCGGTTGGGAAACTTCCAGCGCTTGCCTTCTTTGTCCACAACGTTGATTCCAATGTCGCCAATACCCCACCAAATTCGTCCATCCGGTCCAATCTTAGCACCAGACATTCCGTGCGCCCCAAAGCCAATATGTACGGCAAAGCCATGACTGATGGAGGTTTTTTCATCCGCGATGCCATCGCCATCCCTATCGCGAAGCCGCCACAAATCCGGCGCTACACAAAGAAATATTTCGCCATTGTGAAACTCAAGGCCATTGGCTAGGTCGGTAATTTCTTCATGGAAATCTTCGATGTAAAGTTGTGATCTATCGGCCCGCTGGTCACCATCAGTATCTTCGACCATCCATACCTGTTCCTTTTCGACGGTCAAGTCTTTCCAGTCGAGCGTTCCATCCTCATTTAGGTCTTTTAGAAATTGGCGCCCTGCGTCGTTTTCCTCTGCAAAGGTCTCTCGCAAAAACTTTCGGCGGTCTTCCACAGATTGGAAAGAGATGGAAGCAGGCATCCAGTCGCGATGTCCCCGTATGTCAAATTCCGAATTGGTAATTCGCGTTGCGAGCGTGTAATAGATGCGTCCGTCGGGAGCTATGCTGATGGCAATGGGATCGTTGACCAATGCATCGGGCGCCCAGAGCTTGAGGTCCAGGCCATCTGCCAATTCCACCGCAACTTCGGCTTCGATACTGCTGGCCATCGAAGCGACTTCTGCTGCATCCAGTTGTGTTCCCTTCACAGGGTAAATCGGCTCCGAGGGAATGGGGTCGTCGTTTTGGCACTGGACCAGGCAAACAACAACGACCAGCAAGCAACAGCCTTTCAGCAAAGAGGAAATTTTCATAGATCGTAAGGATAGCTTATGGACAAATAGATTATTATCTCATACGAATATATGAAAATTACGACGCTGTATCTAACACGTATTCTTTAAAACCTAGCACATTTAAGCAGTTCGTAGCATTGATGAACTGATAATGTACATGGAAGCTTATGTATTAACCCAATAACTGCGATCTGCCTACATTGTTAATCGCACAAACCCTTTTTTGTTTCCTCCTCTTTCAGCAGGATAGAAAAAATAGCGCTTGTCATCTGTAAATTGAGATGCAGGGAGGTGCTTGAAAAAATCCATTAAGAAATGTGTATTAAAGCCATACCTGGTAGCGAGCATAATGCTATTAATATAGGGCGTTCCTTCCTGTGCTTTCAAAAAATCCGCCGTTACATTGCCATTTTCATCAATGACACCTTGAGCAAACCCACCATATCCATCACTTTCCCAGAGATGAGGGGAGATAAAAGATACCTTATCGCCATCAGCTTTTGTGGCAAGGGGTGTAAATAGATCGACTTTAGACTTTCCTGGCAGATCGGACAATGCACCAGAAAAAGTCAGTTTACCCTCTGAAGAAATGTTCAGATATACCAAAGCCCGATCTTTAATCTTAACTCCTGCTCCCGATGTCTGGAACTTGGCCTCCATCCCCAACTCATTCACTGAATAATCATAGCCATAAAAGACCAAGAGTGAGC
>JBCCSZ010000405.1:0-5327 GCA_039199225.1 Bacteroidota bacterium | reverse complement strand
CTCGAAAAAGTAGGATTTCTGCTTATTGTCTGTCATTTCAAAGCCAGAAGTGGAGTGGTAGGTGTTTCATAAAGTGGGTAAGCACTTCCCTGTCATGCGACTGCAATTTGCATTTTTAATGGTCGAGGATGTTGAGATCGACATTTTTCATTGGGCTGTAAGTGTTAAAGACTGACCGTTGCACTGCAAACTGTTCGAACTGCGGTGAGTGATCAGGCGGAGGCGTTGCGGTATGAACGATCCCCTTGTATAGATGCATTTGCTTTCAGAAAATTGAAACAACCGATGGCGAAAGTGGCCGTGTGGTTGAAGCATTTTGGGTATATTGGTGCAAAACCAGTATATGAAAGCACTGTATTTTCTCATCGGTATATTTTTGCTATTGACAATGGGTTGTACATCTTCTTCTTCCAATGAACAGGCCAAGGAACCATCGTCTGATGCCATTTCATTGCTCCCGCCCGATTGGGCCAAGGATGCCATTTGGTACCAGATTTTCGTCGAACGTTTTCGCAATGGCGATCCCAACAACAATCCAACAATGGAGAGCATCCGCGGCTCCTGGCCGTATAGTTTTCCGGCAGACTGGAAGGTGACCGACTGGACATCGGATTGGTACGACAATAAAAGAGATTTAGCGCCTAAAGATTTTTACGATCTGGACATTCAAAGCCGCCGCTATGGAGGTGACCTGCAAGGTGTTTTGGACCAATTGGACTACCTGGAATCCCTGGGTGTCAATGCCCTTTACCTCAATCCCATCAATGATGCGCAGTCTCTGCACAAGTTCGATGTGCGCAATTACCGCCATGTCGATGTCAACTTTGGTCCCGATCCAGATGGCGACCGCAAAATCATAGCCAGTGAAGACCCTTTGGACCCCACTACCTGGCAATGGACGAGCGCCGACCAGCTCTTTCTCAAGCTCATCAAGGAGTTGCATCGTCGCGATATGCGGATCATTCTCGATTACTCCTGGAACCATACCGGCACCCGATTTTGGGCCTGGGAAGATATTCTTGCCAATGGTGCCGATTCTAAATTTGCCGATTGGTATGAGATTCAGTCCTTCGATGATCCGTCGACGCCCGACAGTGAGTTTAAGTACACTGGTTGGGCCGGTGTGGCGGGACTGCCAGAGTTGAAGAAGGTAGATGTGGAGAATCGCGTGCATGGCAAGCCTTACAAGGGCAATATTCATCCGGACGTCAAAGCCCATATCTTTCATGTTACCAAGCGTTGGCTGGACCCCAATGGCGATGGCCGAATAGAGGATGGCATAGACGGCTACCGTTTGGATGTCGCAGATCAAATAGGGATGGACTTTTGGCGGGAGTATCGTCGGTTTGTCCGTTCGGTGCATCCAGAAGCTTTGTTGGTTGGAGAAATTTGGTGGGAAGAATGGCCAGATGTACTCATGGACCCAAGGCCCTACGTAAACGATGGGGAAGTATTTGACATCGTTATGTTCTATCAGGGCTACCGGCCTACGCGCGCCTTCTTTGCCAAAACCTCTGGCTATGGCGGTGCCGAAAAGTTTGTGGCCGACTTGCAAGCTGCAACCGCCGATATGCCTCGGGCAACCGCCTACAGCATGATGAAAATGAGCTCGAGCCACGATGCGCCCCGTCTATTGACATCCTTCGAAAACAAGGGGCAGTACAAGTACAAATCCAAGTCATCCGATGATTCTACTTATATAACCGGCCGCCCTTCTGCCGAAACCTACGATCGGGTCCGCCTCTTTTTGCTGCATCAGTTTACTACGCCCGGTGCGCCACAAATCTGGGCGGGCGACGAAATGGGCATGTGGGGCGCAGACGATCCCGATTGCCGAAAGCCCCTTTGGTGGCCCGAGATGACCTTTGCCAACGAATCTGCCGACCCCTACAAGGAAGTCCCTGCCTCCTACGAAGTGGGCTTCCACCAAGCTCTAAACGACTACTACAAACAGCTCATCCGCCTCAGAAAAGCCCATCCGGTCTTTCGCAGCGGCGAACTGAAGTTTTTATTAGCTGAGGGCGATTTGCTGGCTTACGAGCTTTCAGGTGATGGGGAGCAGGTAGTGGTGGTGTTGAACAATTCAACGGAGGAGGTGCGTCTTCCAGCGGCATTGCAATTGGAGGGCGAGGAGTTGTTGGGGCAGCCATATGAGAAGGAAAAGCTGGCTGGTTTGAGTGGATATATTGTGAGGAAATAGCGTATTTTCAGTTGTATTTATAGAGCTGTGTAAGTATACAAATTTGCATATATGCAAATTTGTATATAGATTTGTAGGGTATCAATACCTAAATCCTCATGGCAAATGTTTTAGGACCTCCTGTGGTAGGAGAAGACTTTTTTGGTCGGGAAGCAGAGCTGGCGTACATCATTCGGAAGCTCTTGGCTGGTAACCACATTCTACTGACCGCCCCTCGGCGGGTTGGAAAAACCTCCTTTGCGCTCAAAGTTTTAGAGCTTATTCGAAAACGTGGCTGGGAGGGTGTTTTTGTGGATGTCGAGGGCGCGCAAGACGAGTTGATGGCTGTTCAGGAGATCATCAAGGCCATTCAACGGAATAAAACCCTCTGGCAAAAGGTTGGAAAGTCTGTGTCTGATTTACTAAGCAGGCTCAATATTGAAGTGAAGGCAGGCGGATTTGGCAGTGTGAAAATTGGCAGCAGCAAAGCGGCTCAGGCCGACCAACTGTTGGAACAACTGGGTGAAATTCTACTAAGCATAGAGAACCCTTTCTTGTTGGTTGTCGATGAGCTACCTGTATTTTTGTTGCACCTGCAGAGCCAGGAAAATGGTTTGGAGAGGGTTCGCAACTTCCTACATCGCCTCAGAGCCTACCGCATTGCGCCCCAGCAGGCCGATGGAAAGCGGAAAAAGCTGTCTTGGTTTTTCTGTGGCTCCATTGGTTTAGAAAACTACGCCTTGGTCCACAGCCTATCCTCCACCATTAATGATTTGTTGCCCTACCAAATTGGGGCTTTCAAGGAGGAAGAGGCTGTTGCCTTTTTAAAAGTGTTGAGCCAGCAGGAGGACTTGCCTTTGACAGAAGAAAACATTCGCTATCTCATCCGCAAGACGGGCTGGCCCATTCCATATTACCTGCGACTCATTGTTGAGGAAGTCATCAAAACCTTTGCTGGCAATGGGCCTATCACAGAATTACAAATCGAGCAAGCCTATGCGCAGGCGATCCGCAGCAATCGATCCGTTTTGGATTTGTGGGTACAGCGTCTGCGGCAGCAGTTGACAAAAGAGCAGTTTGAAAAGGCTTGCCAAATGTTGAACCAAGTGGCCAAGGCCGTTCCTCGGACGTTCGACCAATTAAAGGCTGCTTTCGTGAAAGTTGTCCAATACAACATAAAGCTGAACGATGAGCTGGCAACCGTATTGAATCTGCTGGTGAATGAAGGCTACCTCATCTTTGAAAACGAAACCTATGCTTTCCGGTCGCCATTTGTCAGGGACTGGTGGAAATTAAGAAATCACCTATGAGTCATTTTAAGCTAGAGCTGAATCGCATCAGCATTTACAATCCACACCGTTTGGACGACAAAGAATTGGTGAATGGATTCATCGTTCGGCACAAGCTATTCGATGCATTGCTCAGTCGCATCGGTCAGGAGAAATCGGACAGCATTCCACAGCACCACCTGATCATTGGCCAAAGAGGAATGGGGAAAACAACCTTGCTGCGGCGAATCGAGGTAGAGCTTCGAAACAATGAAGCTTACAACAAAGATTTCATCCCATTGTCTTTTCCCGAAGAGCAGTACAATCTGGATCGCCTTTCCAAATTTTGGCTGAACTGCTTGGATGCTTTGGCGGATACCTTGGAGGTCCAAGAAAGAATGGACTATGTCCAAAGGTTGGATGCGCAGATTCAGGTGCTGGAAAAAATAAAAGAGGAAACCGAATTGGTCGATAAAGCTTTCCGTCTATTCCAAAAAATGTTGGAAGAACTTCAACAGCGTCCGGTCTTGCTGATCGATAATTTGAACCAGATTTTTGATGCCTTAGAGGACAGAGAGCATTGGGGGCTGCGCAACCAAATCACCAAAAAGGGTTGTCCCATTTTGATTGGCGCGAGTGCTGCTCCCTTGGAGGAAGCCTATGAGTATGGAGCTGCCTTTTACGATTCCTTTCTGTTCAACTACTTGGAGTCGCTTTCCTATGCAGAGTTTTTTAAGGTCATCCGTAGTTTGGCAGAGCGGGTGGAGAACACGCAATTGGTGGCCAGTTTGCCGACAAAAAAAGGGCGACTACAGGCATTGTACACTTTGACGGGTGGCAATCCGCGTACCACCGTCCTCCTTTTTCAGGTCTTTACCAATGGGTTTTCTGTTGATATTTACAAAGATTTGGATGCCTTGTTGGAATCGATTACGCCCCTATACAAGGCGCGCTTCGAAGAACTCTCCACCCAGCTACAGGTCATCGTCGATGCCATTGCACTCCATTGGGACCCTTGTCAATTGGCCACCCTCCGCACCTTGACCCGCCTGGAAAACCATCAGCTGTCCCCACAGCTCAAGCGGCTTGTCGACATGGGCTGGATCACCAAGATAAAACCATCCAAGGGAAAGGGGGTAGCCTACGAAATTGGTGAGCGCTTTTTCAATGTCTGGTACCTAATGCGCCGAAGCAGCCGTCGACAAAAACGCAATTTGATCAGCCTGACCCGTTTCTTAGAAGCCTTTTATGGCGAAAAAATAGATGAAGCGGCCCGGCATATGATTGAGGTTAAGAGCAAGCATTTGCACCATGTGACCATCAAACTGGCGCTGTCGGAAGCGACACGGACGAAGAGTCTACGCTCCAAGTTACAAGAGGGCGCTTATTCCGAATTGGTTGCATTTTCCAAGAAGGATCGGTCTGTATTGAGTCAGTTTGATTTACCCGATGATTCCAGATTCGAGGCGATTTATGAAGATTTTAAAAAGTTAGAAGATGAAGGACAGTACTTGAAATTGGAGGAGTTACTGCTTGACTTTTTGGCAAAGTATGAGGAATCGGCTTCTGCTTGGAATGCCTTGGGCCACACTCGACAGTATGACTTAAAAAAGATGGATGAAGTGGAGGAGTGTTATTTGAAAGCAATAAGCTTGAATTCAAAATATAGTTATCCATGGAATAATTTAGGTGATTTATATAAAAATCATTTATCGAGGTATGAAGAATCTGAGAGGGCTTACTTGAAGTCTATAGAGCTTGATCCAAAAAGCGCTTATCCCTGGAATGGGTTAGGAAATTTATATAAAAATCATTTATCTAGATACGAAGAGGCTGAAAAAGCTTACTTAAAATCCATAGAGGTTGATCCCAAATATTCT
>JBCCSZ010000404.1:0-5352 GCA_039199225.1 Bacteroidota bacterium | reverse complement strand
TATTATTCCATGACTCAATTTTGAGTTGCTCTTTGGATTTTCCTAAGAAAAGATCATAGTAATGGAGACCATAATCTATCTCCTCTAAAAATATAAATACTGAACTAATAAATATTAGAGCAAAAACTAATTTAATTGATTTTGTTTTCGCTATGATTAATTTTTTAAACGACAATATAATTATAGCAAGTATTACTAGCAATTGGGTATTTTCAACAACTCCAAATTCTCTATTATACTCTGGTGCAATAAGATAAGACATTCCCAAAATATCAAAAAAATATATACACATACATACTCCAACGAACAGGCTTGGTAGAATCCAGTAAATTATATGTTTCTCTGGTTTGCTCATTTGTATTCAATCTATAAAGTTTGCTTATCTAATTTAGCACATACTTAACATTTTTTTGATAAAAATTAGCTTTCCACGTATACTAGAATCATACATTTGTCTATGGGATCACTTTACAGCTGAATGAAAGATTAGCAGTATATAACCTACATGTATCAATAAATTAGAGATTGAACACGATTTTACATCTACTTGATCAGAATTTGGCCTTCATCTTTTATCACTTCTTTACAACCTCCATAATTAACTGAATATCAAATTATTAACATAATACTAGATACCTGAGAGTTCTTCTATTTTGATAGCTACTAACTATGATACAATCCTGACAAATGAACTACTTATTGTGTTTTTCTCTGCGTTTTAAGTATCTTGAAACTGTAATAATTCACTATTTCTTTAGTGATGTTGTCGGACAGAGCATAAATAAGTATAAGTGCCTGATAAATTGAATGATGACTTATTTTGAACGATTTTGACCTCTATACTTCGTTAAAAATACGCGCCATAGCGATGGTTACGTCCGTGTTTTTTGCCTAGGTTATAGATGAAACTCCGCTCGAACTAAGGATGACATATTTTGTCCAGGTATTTAAAAAGAATTAATTGAAAGTAGATTGCATTGCTCTATTGGGAATGCAATTCAAGCGATCGCGATTGCTACCTCGTCAATATATTCAAAGCTAGGTTAGCGCATCGCGCGATTCGTTTTGTTATGAATTACCATTACAATGATTTACATTAAAAGGCCCAAAGAACTACCTTTTTCACTTTCTACAGATGCAGTCAAGAAACTGAGTGATGAGGCTGGTAATTTCTACCAGCGCACTGATCGCTCGCAAGTTCGTTACAAGGGTACGGAAGATGCGGACGAGGTTGAGCGGGACATTATCCAGTCCATGCTGGACCCTTTTCAATACAAGTGTTCCTACTGTGAGCAAGAGGTAAATTTTGAGGATCGACAGGCTGTTGCCGATCGATTTCGACCACGGCGGTCTGCTTTGACGATGGACAATGTGGCGGCTCCCGATCACTATTATTGGCTGTTGTACAATTGGGACAATCTGTTTCTATCTTGTTCGGATTGTGATTTCCACAAAGGGAAATACTTTCCCGTGGATGGCCGACGCTTGCGCAAAGGCTCCAAGAATGTAGACAAAGAAACCAATGTTTTACTCGATGTCTGCAAAGACGATCCTGCGAAGCATATAAAATACGATACCAATGGTCGAATGATTGGTCTGGACAGAAGAGGGCAGTTGACCATCGAGATTTTAAAGCTCAATCGCCCCGACCTGCTGGCCCGACGAAAGAAGGCGGCCGAGCGCATCCGCCGGAGTCTAAAAAACTTCATCGACATCAAAGGAAAAAAGCGCTTCAGCCGTACCTTTATCGATCGGATCAACAATTTGCTGACTACTCATTCCAAAGAGGAGTTTCAGGGGATGTATCGCTACATGTTGTTGGAAGTACTTTCTGCCAATCCGGATATTGTCAAGACCCGCATACAAAAGGCTCGCATCTCAGGCGATTCGGCCTCCAATGATTTTGCAGCGATGTTGCAAAAGCTGGAAACTTATCAAAGTCCTGGAATACAAGAAGTGGCTCCGAAGGTTTCCAAGGAATTGAGATCGGTCAAAAACCAAACACCTCCTTCGCCGGATAGGATCAATTTGCATAAGGTGGTCATTCACAACTTCAAGAATATATCCGACCTCACCATTGAGCTGACGGCGGGTGCCTCCAAAGAGTCGCTTGCCAGTGACACACAATCGCCTTGGTTGTTTATGCTGGGGGAAAATGGTTCAGGAAAAAGCTCCATTCTCAAGGCCATCGCTTTGACCTTGGCAGGACAAGCCGTCGTCGACCGATTGGAAATTAAGGCCAAAGATATATTGCAGTACCACAAGGAATCTGGCTTTGTGAAAATTTACACGCAAGAAGGCCAGCAGTATCGTATGACTTTTGATGCGAACCGCATACAAGCCAATGCTGTGGGTATTGGGAGCTATTTATTGGGCTATGGTTCTACTCGTTTGATGGTGGATGGCAACCGCATTAAGCGAGCAAAGCACAAGGAGAAAACCCGCATCGAAAATCTTTTTGATCCCATTGCTGGTTTGGTGAATGCTCGTGATTGGTTGATTGAATTGTGGCGATCTACTACCAAAAAGGACAAGGTTTCCTTTGATCGGGTGGCGGTGGTGCTGAAGGACTTACTCAATCTCAATGAAAAGGGAGAGGAGGGAAAAATCGATTACGATTTAGAAATGGACGAGATTGTCTTGCGTCCCTCGCAAGGGTCAGCCATTCCTTTGCCTTCTCTGAGCGATGGATATAAGATTACCCTTGCATTGGCTTGTGACATTATGAAAACGGTTAACGAGCAGCTGAAAATGGATTTTGGGAATGTGTATGCGTTGGTGCTGGTCGATGAATTGGGAACCCATTTGCATCCGCGTTGGAAAATGCGCATTGTCGGTGCTCTACGGGAAGCATTCCCCAACATTCAGTTTATTGTCACCAGCCACGAACCGCTCTGCTTGCGGGGAACCAAAGAAAAAGAAGTCCGGGTGCTTCAGTACGATATGGCCCAAAAAGCCATTCATATGTTGGAAGATTTACCCGACCCCAGTTCTTTCCGGGTCGATCAATTGTTGACTTCTCCCTTCTTTGGCCTGCATTCTGTCATCTCACCAGAACGAGAAGTTGTTTTTCGGGAGTACTATGATTTGCTGCAGCAACCTTCCCTGGATGATACGCAAAGCCAGCGCTTGAGCGAGCTGGCCGATGAAGTACGCACTTACAACCACCTAGGAGGCAGTCTTCGAGAAGAATTGGTCTATTATGCCGTCGATAAATTGCTGGCCAAGCGAAACGAATTGGGGGCTAGCAAAGCCATCAACTGGAAAGATATGGAAGCCGAAACCATCCGGGAGGTAGAGAAGCTCTGGAAACAGTATGATCCAAAAAACGAATTGCCATGATCCTAATCAACCGCATTGACCCACCTGACCATTTGAGAAAGCCTTCTGTAAAGCGAGAAACCAATGAGGCGATCAAGCTATTTGATCCCGAACGCGATGGAGAGCAAGGAATCGAAGAGAAGCGGAAGAAATTCAAATTCAGCCAATACAGTGATGAGAAGGTAAAAAAAGAATTGATTAAGATGTGCCGCAAAAAGTGCGCTTATTGCGAAAGTAGTTTTTTGCATGTGTACTATGGGGACATCGAGCATTTTCGGCCAAAGAAAAAAGTGATCGGCGTAATCCAAGGTCAAAAGGTGGAAAGAGTTGGCTATTATTGGTTGTGCAACGATTGGGACAACCTGCTGCTGTCCTGCCTTTTCTGCAACCAGGCCAAAAAGCAAATGGTTAAGGTGACGCGAAACCAACAATCGAAAATCATTGTGGTTACCATTGGCAAGCAAAACAGCTTTCCGCTAAATGATGAAGCCACCTTTTTGGAAAAGCGGAACCACCGCAATTGGGATCAGAATTTCCCGCTGGAAGAAAAACAGCGGCTGTTGGTCAATCCCTGTTTGGAAGACCCCGAGGAGCTGTTTGCCTATACCAAGGAAGGCGTTATCAAACCCAGATTTTCAGAGGGGCCGCTTTACGAAAAGGCTGTCAAATCCATCGAAGTATACGCTCTGCAAAGGCTGTATTTGGTCCAGGAACGCGAAAAGCGATTGATTGAAATCTTTGCTCAATGCGAGCGGGTGCGGGAAGCCATGCGATCATTCAACGATAAGGTGAAGGATGGAAAGGACAATCCTGCTGTAAGCAATCCCGTCGTACGATCTTACTACCGCAACTTAATAGAGCGATCCATTGTCGATTTGCTAAAATTTACGCGAGCAACCGAGGTATTTGCGGGCATGGCGCGCTTTTTTGTCGACAAATTCCTCAAAGAGGAGATGCGATTGAGCCAGGAGCACATCGATGCGATGCGAAAGATGAACGAGCCAGAGGCGTTGGCCGACTGAACCCGGCTGCCAGCGCGAATCAGTTGACTTCCAGTAGCCTAATGTTAAATAGCAAGACATCATCTTCACCAATGGGAGAACCAAAGGGTGGATTGCGTCTATAGGCCAGACAAGATGGAATGATGAGTACCCCGGAGCCATTTTTTCTAAATTGCGGAATCCCGATGGTCCATCCCGGAATCACGCCTGTCAGGCTAAAGGAGGCAGATTGTCCTCTATCGTAGCTCGAATCGAATTTGGTGCCATCCAACAAAAAGCCTTCATAGTGTACGGTCACCCGGCTGGTTGCATCAGGCCTTGGGCCGTCGCCTTCTACCTCTACGATGTAGTGGACTCCCTCTTCGGTGACCTGCACGTTGGTCAGTCCAGCCGTATCGATATAGTTTTGAATAATGGCTTCGTCCAGTACATTTTGGTCGACACAGTAGTCCTCACCGCCGTCATTTCCACAGGAGAAGCAAAAGCAGGCTATGCCGAAAACAGATAGAGAAAGTAGTAAATTCTTCATTCTTGTCGTAAGTTTCGATTAGTTGAAGGTCAAAATTATGCTAATTTTGGCAAATCGTTTTATCTCTTAAAGACAAATTCGCTAAAATGTTAAACAAACCGCTTGCGGACACTTGGACAGACGAACAGGTCGTCGGCTCTACCAGTCGGTGGATCGATGCATTTGTTGTACAGTTCGAAATATGTCCATTTGCTGCTGTTCCCTTTAAGAAAAATCGCATTTGCTATAAGGTGGAACGAATGAGTGAGCCGGAAAGCTGTTTGGAAAATTTGATCGCTGCTTGTTTGGAACTCGACCAGGAGCCAGCCATCGAAACGACTTTATTGATTTATCCCGCGGCTTTTGTTGATTTTGAAGATTATTTGACTTTTTTGGACTTGGCCAATCAGCTGCTGCACCTACAGGCCTATGAGGGTATTTACCAACTGGCCAGTTTTCATCCCCACTATTGTTTCGAGGGAGTTGAAAAGGACGATGCGTCGAATTACACCAACCGATCCC
>JBCCSZ010000403.1:0-5361 GCA_039199225.1 Bacteroidota bacterium | reverse complement strand
GTTTTCTACTCCTTCATAGCCATTCATAGCTATTAGAAAATCTGTTTGAAAGTGCGTATTGACAGGAATGTCTTCAAAAACGGCGGTTATTTGGTAAGTGACATTGTCGTCGCGTATGAGGTTTTGGCCTAATGCCAGTTGGTGGGAGCCAAAATATTTTTCGGCGGCTGTCCGGGAAATGGCGATGGTATTGGGACGTACCAGCGCTTTTTGGGTCGTTCCTTCCAGTAGCTGCAGTGGAAAAATTTCAAAGAAGGTACTATCGGCATACGTCACGTTTAACTCCTTAAAACTTTGTTGGTCTGTTCCTTGCCGACGCATGAGCGAGTTGCCCCTGACCCGCAAGCGGCAAAACGCTTGTACCTCGGGTAGCTCCCGCTTGGAGTCCGGACCGACCAGAGCATCCGTAACCGCCATGGTCATCTTGGTTTCCCCGAAACTGATGTCGGTGTAAGGGCGATGAATTTGCTCTTGGTATGGATTCCAGTTTTCGTAATTCAGCTCATTGAATACGTATAGCATAATGAGTAGGCAGCAGGAGATTCCGACAGTTAGGCCAGCTAGGTTGATGATGCCAGCGCTTTTGTTTTTCATAAAATGCCGAAAGGCAATCTTGATATTGTTTTTCCACATCTTAAGATTCGTTTTGATTGTGAATGTTGTGTAAAAAATGCCAATTGCTGTGCCAATCCAGTAAGTATCTGTAAAACAGTTTTTTATGAAATTAAATAATTTTTGTGGTGTTCATTTTCGGACATTTCTGTACAGATTCGGACAGGAGGGAGGGGGAGGGGGGTGTGATTTTGTGATTTTGTGATTTTGTGAGCGGTGAATGGGTGAGCGGTGAACTGTTGAACGGTGAACGGGTGAGCAGTGAACGGGTGAACGGTGAACGGGTGAGCGGTGAACGGGTGAGCGGTGAACGGGTGAGCAGTGAACGGGTGAACGAACGGTGAGTAGTGAATGGGGGAACGAACGGGAGGGTGCTTGGGGGGGAGCTGTTTGCTGTACTTTTTATGGGGTTAGTTTTACTTTTTTGCTGTTTGTGCGGCCATTGAGGGTGGGGAAATACATTTCTTGGGCGGTGGCGGGGTTGAGGGTGTAGTGGCCATCGAAGCGGGCTTCTAGGTCTATGGTGAACTCGTGGGTGCCTGGGGGGAGTGTTCGGCAGAAGATGGCGACGTGGTCTTTGAAGTATTCCCTGTGGACTTCTGATTTGTTGGTGCGTTGTCGGTAGAGCCATCTGGATGATTTTGGACCGTAGGAGCAGCCGGCTGGGATGGGAACTTCGACCATGATGTATTCCATTTTTTCTTCGATGGTTACAGACACTTTTATTTGGGCTGTTTCGGAGGTTTTGAGGTGTTTTGTTGTTTTGCCAAATTGTAGGAGTTGGGAGGTGACTTCGAAGCCATTGGCGCGGGCTTTGGGGGTTGGCTCCCAGCGTTTTTGGTAGGCGGTTAGGTAGAGCGGGTTCAAGCCTTCTTTATGGATTTTGATCTTTTGATTTGGAGGGATTGTATGGGTGTATGGGAATTTATGGATGTTCACGGATTCATCCGTTGTGATTTGTAGGTTGGTGTTTTTGAGTAGGTTGCTACGGTTTTTGAGTAGCTCTGGTAGGACAGTGAGTAGTACTTGTGCTGTTCGGGCGGTGTTGCCCCATGTACCATTTCGGTTTTCTCTGATGATGTAGCGCTCGATTTTTTGGCATAAGTCCTTTCGGCCAGCGTTCAGCAAAATGCAGTAGGCAAGGAGGGTGTTTTGTATGTGGTTGTTGTACCAATGCCGAGGATCACCTGGATGATAAAGGCCGCCATAAAAAGTTTTTTTCATGGACTGAAGTAAGCTGTCTACAGGCCATTCCAAATTGTTACTTTGGCGGAGCTTCCACAAAACGAGCTTTTGGTAAGAGCTGGGATTGGGCAGTTGCTTTTCTGCTTTGTGGATATAAGATTCGTAGTCGAGATTTTGATTTTGGTGTGTTAAAATTTCGAGTGCATTTAGTAACTCATTGCCTCCAAAAAGGTCTAGGTAGCTGGTAAGGTATTGGAGTGCCTTGCGGGTAGACGAAGCGGCATAGCCACTTTGCTTGGCCAGAAATAAAGCGCGGAACACGTGGCTGGTCATCCAAACGTCGGTAGGATTGTCTTTCCACCAGCCCCAAGCGCCGATGTTGGCCTGGGTACTCTCCAACCGTTTGATTGCTTTTTTGATTTGCTTTTCAGATTTGAAGGGTTTTCCCGATGCCTTACAAACCATCTTTGTCAGGAGGAGTGCTATCAATTTGCTGGCTACTTGTTCGTTGCAGTCGTGTGGATAGACCGTCAGTTTGCTTGCAGCGAAATGCATCAATTGTAGTTGATCGGATTCTGCACGCAGGTAAACGGGACCGTAAGCTGGGTCGAAGTCCAACTGAAAGCTGGTATCGGATTCGAGTACCCAAAAGTGGCCTTTGTTTTCTTCTACTCCGCGACGCAAGATTGGAATACGGCGTTCTTCTCCGTCTGCGTAGTCGCCCCTCTGCAAGCGATACTGAAAAGTCAGACTATCTGCCCGTTCGTTGGCTTGAACGCTCACCTTTTCAATGAGGGCATCGCGAAGGAAGGCTTCCTTTTGTTGCAGAACCATACCCTCTTGTTCAAACGTAGTCTGTATGCGAAAGCTATCTGCCGTATAGTTGATGGCTTTTCCTATCAGGCTGCTTTTATCTCCCTCAACGAGAAAACGAGGAAGTGCCAATTGGCCCAGCAGTTGTTTGACTGCATTGGTTTTGCTACGCACAAGGCCAACCCTTTGTTTTTTATCCATGCCCATGACAAAATTGTTCCACTGTGTTACATTGTCCGGAAAGTGGACTTGAAAAGTGGCTTCGCCTTTTTTATCAGTCATCAGATTGGGTTGCCAGTAGGCGTAGTCCCGGAAGTTGTTGCGAATGGACTGGGATTCCTTTTCCCTTTCGCTTGGCGGTCTGTCCTTGTAGGTCTGAATGATGATGGCTGGTATAGCTTTATCGAGATTAAAACGAACACGTGCCTGGTCGGCTGGCATCAGTTCCAGGGTTTTGATTTTTCCTTCGCGCTGCATTCTTTCGATTGTCTTGATACCACTGGCTGCTGGGATTCCGTCGATGACCGTCAGGTAACCGTTGTTTTCCAAAGAGTTGATTCCCCGAATGCGGATATTGGTATTTTCGGTCTCTATGCCTGCCAACTTCAAGTCTAAGTAATTGGGTGTAGAACCTCTGCGATAGACGTTTGATCGTCTTTTACTTAATCTTCCAGTAGCTGTAACAGTAATTTCATTGTCTAAGGACAATTGGCGCTCATACATTGCGACGTTTAGCTCTGAGCCATAATAAGCCAGCATATCTATTTTTACCGCCTCATATCCAAGAAAATGAACTTCTACTATATACTTTCCGGCTGGCACTTCGAGCTCAAAATCTCCATTTAGGTCCGTTGTTGTACCGGTTGAAGTCCCTGAGATGAAAACGGAGGCAAAAGCGATGGCTTCGCCTGTAGGACCGTCGATGACTTTCCCATGAACAAGTCGAGTAGCTTCGTCAAAATTTTTGAGTAGGATTTTATTGGGGCGAGAAAGAATGTCCTGAATAGAACCCGGAGGAGGAGCTTGTGCTTTATCGGAATAGGTGATTTGATCGTAAAGGTATTTGCTGCTGTCTCGCTGTAATATGGTAGCGGCCCAGTTTTGGAAAGTCAGGGCATTGGCTTCGATTCGAACATCCCGCTGTTTGTAAAAACCATTTTCGGCTATGAAAAATGCCTGATACAGGCCGGGATCAAGGTTTCTAACTTTTCGATTTTGCAGCTTGTATACGCCATATACGGTATCGGCGCGAACGAAAACCAATGCCTTGAAAAGGGTATCTTCTTTGGAAAGCTTCCATTGGTAGCTGCCACGACCGGCAGTAGGATCGTATCGTTTACGGGGGCTGTAGTGGATGTTGTATTCACTGGTTTTTAGCCGAATATCGTCTGGCTTGTAAGTGAGTGCTCCTGGTCTGTAGAGATGGTATGGCTCTTTTAGTTGCACTGTTTTGGGCCACTGTAGAGGATATAGCCTTTCTCTCTGAGGAGCAATTTCATAGAGGAAGCCCGGCTCAAATAAAAAGGTGTTGACAAATGCATTGGGACGAATGTAGGTGAGGGGGACATTTTGGATGAAGGGGCCGACGAATAAAAGTTCTTCCCTGTTCTTCCTCCGGGTTTGGAGCTGAAAGCGATGGAAGGCCAAGCGTCGGATGTTCCTGTCGCCCTGTATCAGATAGAGTGGACTATTCGTTGGGTTGCGGATGACGAGGAGGTGCTTTTTCAAAAAGTTATACTCAAACTGCTCGAGTGTATCAGGCTTACTTTTAGACTTGACGTGTTTGTGCGGCAGGATATGGTCTTCGTCAATAGAAATTTCAAGTTTATGGCCCGCCTTCAAAAAGACGCTGTCTATCGTATAGCTATGATCTTGGGTGCGCACTTCGATGGTATTGTAACCTGGCTGGCCGTTGAAAACATATGGAGACTGGTCGCTGGTTTCACTGCAATAGATCAAGCGTCGATTGCAATAAATTAGGTAGACTTTTTTGCTGCGTCCTTTCCGTACAACGTAGGGAGCGAAGAGGGCTTTGTCCCGGTAAAAACCATCGTTGACAATGGTGTCGAGCTGAGCGAAAATTGTTTTGCGCGGGAAACGCAAACGATAAAATAAGTCCTGCTCAACTTTCAATCGGCGAATCCAGCTAGTATCCAAAGGGAGTTGCCAGTAATGGCTATTTGGTTCTTTCCACTTTAATTTTCGATGTTTTACAGCGGGCGTTTTTCCCACCTTGTAGGTAAGCCTGGGCGCTTTATATTGTCGGGCATTTTGAAACTGTGCATTTACTGAGCCTGCCAAAAGGTTGACACCAGCTGCTGCTTTTTTCCGGTGGTCCAATACCTTTACACGCACTTGCATTTGCTCACCGGGAACGATTGCTTGTGGCTGATCGATCTGAATAGTAAGTTTTTTTTGATAATGGAAAAAGGTTTTCTGATTTTTGGGGTAATCGTTTCCGCCCCATCCAAAGAAATATTTTATTCGATAGGCTTGCCCATTCGATGCTTTTCGGTTGATGGGATAATAAGCCTCTTGGGTTTGTCCTGCATCTACCAGTTTTTTTCCTCTGTAAATTTCGTATCTGATATTTAACTGTCTTGGGTTTTCGATAGCAGCAATCAGAGAATCATGGCGGTGAATGCCATTTATCTTTACCAAGTGCGGCTGTTGAAAAAGGTACAGTACGGTGGAATCTTCCGAAGATATTGAGGCTAATTTGTACATATATTGGCCGGGGTTCAGCCGTTG
>JBCCSZ010000402.1:0-5405 GCA_039199225.1 Bacteroidota bacterium | reverse complement strand
GGTAGAAGCTGGGAGTAGCTTGTAAAATACTCGGCGAAACGTCTTGCAATTTTTGAATGGTCAAACTGGGGTCGGATAATACTTTTTGATTGGCGATGTAGACGGCTGCTCCACTGATGAGTGGCGTAAAAAATTCCAAGATTGAAATATCAAATGAATAGGTGGTCACTGAGAACAACACATCCTTTGCACTCATACCCGGTTGACGCTGCATGCTCAGCAGAAAATTGAGTAGCGAGCGATGACCAATTTCCACTCCCTTGGGTTGCCCGGTCGAGCCAGAAGTGTAGATGATGTAGGCCGTATCCTCTGGCGATACTCTGCCCAGCAAGCTGCCATCCAATAGGGATATTTCCCGGAGCATATTTTCCAATTCCACAACAATCAGATGTTCCATTCCCACCAATTGGTAGTCTTTTTCCCGAATGAGCAGATTGGTCTGGCTGTTTTCCACAATGTAATTCAAACGCTCTTGTGGGAAGTTGGGATCGAGTGGAATATAACTGCGGCCGGCCCGAAAAATGCCCAAGAGAATCGCCAGCGTGTTCACCGAGCGATCGAGCAGCAAAGCAATGGGCGAACGGTCTTCTTCTCCAAAAGTAGCTAATAAATAAGAGGCTACTCGACGGCTCAATAAATCCAATTCAGCGTAAGTGAGGATTTGAGCATCATCCATCGCTGCCACCTCATGGGGTCGTTCTTGGACTTCGCTTTCAAATAAATCCAACAAAGTTTGATCGGTCGGCAAGCGACGGGCCGTTTGGTTGAATCCTTCCAGCAATTTGGAGCGCTGGGCAGATGGCAGGTATTCAAATTCTCTGAGTCGGCGTTCCGGATTAGCCAACACTTCTTTCAGCAGATGCTCGAAATGCATCACCACCTGATCAATGCTGTCTGCATCGAAATAATTGAGATTGTAATCAAAGTCTATTTTGACATCCTCGGATGCATCAAACTCCCGGATATACAGTGCCAGCGCCACTCGCTCGGACTGATGGGTCATCGGAATCACCCTTGTCTGCGTTTGATCGAATTTGTGAGAATAGTCTTGCTTTTCGTAAGAGAGGGTGATGTTGAACAGTTTTTCTTTTTCTCCAAAAACCTGCAACTCCTGAATCAGCTTTCCCAGGGGGAAGCGTTGGTGGCGATAGTCTTGCCGCAACTGTCGCTTGATGCTGATCAGTAGGTCCTCAAAACGCGCCTCCATATCCAATTGCATCCTCAGAGGCGAGATGCCCATGAATAGGCCAACTGTTTGCTTATAGATTCGCTTACTCCGATTGAGCACTGGCAGACCGATGGCAAAATCGTGGTTTTGTTGCTTGCGACCAAAGTACAAATATAAGCATGCCAGGATGAGATGAAAAGAAGAAACCCGGTACCGACTGGCCAGTTCATTCATTTGGTTGTAGCGCTGACGAGGAATCATCAAAACAGCCCGACGACTGCGATGCAAGGCATCCCCTCCTTCAATCTTCTCAAATAAATTATCGGGTAAATGCTTGAATTTTTCTACCCAATAAGCCTTGTCGTGCTGAAAGGTATCCGACTGATGATACGCTTGATCTTCCGCTACAAACGTTTGGTAACTGAATGGATAGCTTGACGCAATCGCCCCCGATTCGACCAATTCATTGTAGTTTTTGACCAGTCGTTGAAACATCAGCGATGTCCCCCACCCATCGGTAATGATGTGGTGGTAAACGGAAAATAGGTAATGAAAATCTTCGCGTACTTTCACCAATGTAAAGCGATGTAAAAGTTCGCCGCCCAGCAAGTCGAAGCACTCCAAAAAAGTTTTTTGCATGAAGTCTTCGGCGACATGCTCCGGATTTTGATGGGCTGAAAAATCTACAAAGCCCAAGCTCGTCTGGTGGGTTTCCTGGATGTGCATTTCCACAGCCTCTCCCTTTTGGTGAAAGACTGCACGGTAGGCATCGTGTTGATCGATGAGCGCCACATAAGCCGCCTTCAAAAGCTCGACTGACAGGGGGCCTTTGATTTCTATTTTTGCACCGATGTTGTAAATCGGATCATTCGGATACAACAGTTGTTCGAAATAAACATCCTGTTGCGGAAGGGTTAATTTCATGGTTTTGGTGTTGGGGTGATGGATTACCAAATGGCCAAATCGCTGTTAACCAATTCGTCTTTTACAACCACATCTTTAATGACCTGGCCGTAATCAAACTTGATGATGCGATCGGCATGTTTGAAGTAGGCATCGTCGTGGGTAACGGCGATGATGGTCTTTCCTTCTTGCTTGAGACGAGGCACCAACTCTTCGTAAAAATAGCGCCGAAAGTGAGGGTCTTGGTCTGCTGCCCACTCGTCCAGTACAAGAATTGGATTGTCTTCCAGTAAGGCAAAGATGAGCGACATGCGTTTGCTTTGTCCTTTGGAAAAGTGGCGACGAGCCGACTCTTCCTTATCGTCGACAACAACCTGATCCAACTCCATCATTTTGAGCAAGCCGCGGTATCGCGGATTGTCTTCTAACTTGTAAGATTCGTAATTATGGGAAAACAAATGGTTATCGGTAAACACCGCTGAAATTCGCTGTTGCAGGTCTTCTCCGGTCATTTGCCGAGGATCATCGTTCAGGCCAATTCGACCACTAGACGGAGTGTACAAGCCCGTCAGCAATTTGATAAAAGTACTTTTACCACTGCCATTTCCACCTACCACAAAGAGGGTTTCTCCTTGGTGAACATCCAGGTTGATCGGCCCGAGCGTAAAGCCCCCTTCCGAATCCTCGCTGTCGTAGCGGAAGCGTACATCCTCAAAAGACAAAGACCGAAACGGACTGGCTTCCAGCGCAGGCGTCGAAACGGGAATAGGCCCACTTGCAAAATCTTTCAAGAACTCCTGTAGGCGGCTGTTCGCCACTAAGAAGCGCGTGTAGATGTTTTGCATATTGATCAGATTGTTGATCGGCCCAGAGATGAACAGCAGTACAACCACATAAGCAATGATGTCTTCCCGACTCAACAAGCCCAATTCCGGCAAGAGGAAAAGCGCTACACCAATGACCAAGTATAAACCGTATTGGCTGATGAGATTGATTGATAAGAAAATGTAGCTGATTTTGAAATCCAGGCCCTCTGCGGTATCGCGATTGGGAACCAAAAAGCGTTTCATCAAGTTGCTGCGTCGCAGGCTGCTAATACCCAGTTCTTTAAACCCTTTGGTGACATCACTGACATACTCGTAGTAGTCTTCATTGAGCCTCCGCAGGCGAGCCACCTGCTTGGACATCGTTTTTATAACGATCATGTAAAGCCCGGCAATGGCGACAATCAAACCCACAATGACTAGAGCCGACGAGACGGACAGGGTAAATAAGTAAGCCATACAAAGCAGTAGCATCAATAAAGAATTGACCGTATGGGTAATGGTCTCAGGCAGAAAAGCAAAAATCCGGAGGTCCTCGACAGCCGTAAAAAAGCGTTGGGAGCCAAGCTTTTCAAGGGTGAGCAGCGGCGTTTTCAATATTTTATCGAAGATGTTTTTTTCATTCCGATAAAGAATCGAAAAGGAATACTTATTGAGCTGCTTCTGAAAAATGATGTTCAGCAAATAGGTATAGATCACCACAGCTACGAACACCATACCCATGTAGTCGGTCAGAAATTCCGGATGGCCCGAAATGACATTATTGATGATGAACAATATACCAAAGCTGAATAAGGTATTGGGGATGGCGTACAGGATGAGGTATAGTACGTCTTTGAAAGATATTTGGAACATAGGGGTGTAATTAATTGGTCAATCAATAACTACCAAACTCTATCCTTCGCGTCGTTTTTAGACTGGATTTTTCGTTCGCTCACTTTGCTCTTGCTGGCAAAATTGTAGCCTACCCATAAGCGAAGCATGCGGGTTCTGTAGCGCAGGTTGAAATTGGTCTCGAAGGTTTCGAAAGGACGTTTGTCCACATGCCGCCAATTGTGAAAAACATCGAACAAGTAGATACGGCAAGTGAGTTGGTTATCTAGGAAAGTTTTTTGCAACATCAAGTCGATGTAGTAATTGTAAGACTTATTGATGAAGGCATCTTTGTGTGGCGATTCGTATTCACCAGAAATATCAAAACTGGTTGTCTTGTTAATTTTGAAGGTATTCGAAAGGGTCATATAACCAGCAAATGTTTTGAAACTGTTTTGTCCATTGTCATCGGTAAAGTAGCGATAAAACACGTCAACCATTCCCTTGATGAACCACCACTTGTTGATGTTTCCAAAGCGGTTGTATTCAATACCGTACTGCGTACGCTCTCCAATGTTTTTCAACTGGAAAAAAGCAACCGAACCGTCGAGTGTGTAGGTAGGGTTGATGGCATTGGTCGTTTTGTGAAAATAAGCGGCTGTTGTCTGATTGCTTTGATTGAAACTCACCTGCAACTTATTGACAAATTCTGGTCGCAAATCCGGATTACCTTGCTCAAAACTAAAATCATTGAGCTTGATGACGTAGTTGTTCAAAAAGTAGAAATCAGGCCGGCGAAACTTCCGGGAAAAGTTGGCACTCAGGCTGTTGCCATTCTTTAGGTCTCTGGAAAAATAAACAGATGGAAAGAGGTTGAGGTAATCTTGCTCTATCACAGAATTGTCCAGCAGTTCTATGCGCTCCAACTTTGTATCTTCCAAGCGCAAACCAATTTGAAAAAAGTTCTTTTCCTTGAATCGCTTGCTCATCGATATGTAACCACCAACGATTTCCTCGGTGTAAGTAAAAGCATTGGAACGTTCATTTTCTACCCACTCGTTATTGACCAAAAAGTCAGACAACAAATCATTCTCCCGATCAATGTAGGTTGCCAGAAGACCCATTTCGAGATTGAGGTTCTTTTTAAAGCGCTTGGTAAAGTCAGCTTGCACCGAGTAAATTTCCGTTCCTACTTTTGAGTTGAAGCGCTCGGCACTGTTGTCGAAAACACCTTTTTGATAAACACTATTGGCCGCACTAAAACCATCGGTTTGCTTATTGAGGTATTCGGCGAATAGATTGAACTGACTATTGATGCTATCCATTTTCCAGGAATAGTTGAAAGTCATGTTGTACAAATTATTGTCTTGCTCGCGGTCGAAATCTGCCGTTCCGACATCCAGCTCAGTACCGTTGTGCTCGGCCGATATGGTTCCATCATTGTCGACATTTTCATTTTGTACTCTGACATAGCCTTCAAAACCAAAGACGTGATTTTTGAAAGGATCGGACACAAAGCCCAATTTGTAGTTTTGCGTCGCCAGAGATTCTTCCCAAATGTGCAGGTTGCGAATGAAGTTGGGCGATACCTCCCGATTGTAATTCAGGATGTTTTCATCATAGGTCAACTCCGTTTCAGCAAAGCGGTAACTCAGGGTTCCGTAGACATTCCACTTCTCTGCTCCATAGTTAAAATT
>JBCCSZ010000401.1:0-5424 GCA_039199225.1 Bacteroidota bacterium | reverse complement strand
GTACAAAAGCTGTACAAATTGGTACAAGTCAGGTGGGACGGACCATTTGAGTTGATGCACTAAAGTATCTGATGCCGAATGCTGCTATCCAGCGATCTTAGTTCGAGCTTCCGAATCGCACCGGCCGCCTGAAAGATGTAGCGGAAACCAACCACCTTGCCGATATCCTTTTGAAAGACACCTGCATAGGCTTTTTGACCGTTGATGTAAATGGCGATGGCCTTTTCTTCCACCCGCACATTCAAGCCTACCCAGTTGGAAAAATCCACGCCAAAGGCAGACAGATCATAATTTTTGCCATCCAACTCCTGTTCACCAACCAGCAGCGACAGCTCACCCACGCAGCCTTTGACAGATAGGGGAATAATGAAGGCCCCATCGGAACAAAGTATGAGTACTTCGGTAATTTGGCAAACAGCATTCCCTTCGCCAAAGGTGCTGCGCAACTCGGTGGAAAGCTCAAAATTCGTACTCTTGACCTCTCCCATATCTTCTACATAAGTCAAGCGGACACTGCTAGCATCCTTTAGTATATCGATGTTTTTTTCTTCGAAGAAAGCCGGTTCTATGGCAACGATGCTGTCCTTCAAAATGCGATCTTGCCGAAAATAATGTGGCAAGGGCTGTTGAT
Source organism: Bacteroidota bacterium (assembly GCA_039199225.1). Taxonomy (GTDB): domain Bacteria; phylum Bacteroidota; class Bacteroidia; order Chitinophagales; family Saprospiraceae; genus JBCCSZ01. Next base: position 4,793 of record JBCCSZ010000401.1, on the reverse strand, counting down.
CGATGGTTCCCAGCCAGCCATCTGAGCGAATGTAGAGGTCTTTTTCCAGTGCGATCTGATCGTTAAGCACCAGCTTGCTGCGGAAGTAACCGGGGTAGTAGTAGGTGCAAGTGTAGGTGTCCCCCTCCTTATCGACCTGGTGCCGGAGTGCTGGATTCCAGGACTGTTGGATGAAGACCGAATCTGCATTGGAGTTGGAAGCTTCGTAGTGAAAGACGACGGTGTTGGGAATGTCTTCGGTGGTTTTTTCAAAGCTAAATTCCAGCGCTTCAAAGTTGAGTTGGCTGGGCTGGCGGATGGGAAGTAGGGAAATGCAGCACAGCAGAACGATGGTAATACCTGTTAAAACCCACCACTTGGAGTTTGGCTTTTTGGCAGGAACGGAAGGGGGAGCGGCGATGGGGACTTGCTCGGGAGCCATGTGGTTGGCCAGTTTTTGTTGCCGATAGGTCCGCCAATTTTTATAGCCAATGAAAGCGACCAATGCATTCAGTGTCGTGGCGGAAGGAAAGGAAGAATAACTTACCTTGCCCCACACCCGCTTCAGTGTCGTATGGCTCAGTCGAACGCCGACCTTTTCAAAAATTTGGTCCGACAGTTCCTCAAAGTCGCGGTTTTGCCAAAGGCTTGCTTGCTGCCATTGCAAGTGCTGCTCAATCTCCTTGAGGCATCGTTCTAGTAGTCGGCGTTCTTGCTTTTTATTGGGTTCCACAAAAATCGATGGCTATTGCTCGAAGGCATACCGGATGATGTTGGCACCCATTTGCAGGGCTTGGCGACGAGCCTCCTCGGGGTCTTTGTGAACATCGGGGTCTTCCCAGCCATCGCCCAAGTCGCATTCGAAGGAGTAAAAGCACACCAGTCGGCCTTCCCACATCAAAGCAAATCCTTGCGTCGGTTTATCGTCGTGCTTGTGAATCTTGGGCAAGCCACCTTTGAATTCGAAGGGTTTTTGATAAATTTCATGTTCAAAGGGCAGCTCGACAAAGGCTGCTTCTGGAAACACTTTTTTCATGGCGGCCCGCACGAAAGGGTCCATACCGTAGTTGTCATCGATGTGGAGAAAGCCGCCCGCCATCAGGTAATTGCGCAGGTTTTCTGCCTCGGCATCTGAAAAAACGACATTGCCATGCCCTGTCATATGTACGAAAGCGTAGTTGAACAGCTCTGCACTGCCTACTTCGACTGTACCGTATTCTTTGCTGAAATTCGTACCCAGTTGTTCGTTGCAAAAAAGCGCGAGATTGGGCAGCGCCGTGGGGTTGGCATACCAATCGCCCCCACCATTGTATTTGAGCAAGCCCATCTTGAGCGCGGGTGGATCATTTTCGAAAGGCGTAAAGGCCATCGTCAGGCCAATCATCATCATTAAAAGGGGCCAATATCTTTTCATGTTAAGCATATTCATTTATAAAATTTACACTGTGGCAAGCTATGATTCCGGCTGTTTCAGTTCGGAGTCGACTGCTGCCCAAGCTAATGGCTTTGAACTGTTGTTGCTGAGCCCATTCGATTTCTGTTGATTGGAAATCACCCTCCGGCCCAATCAGTATAGTAACGTTTTGACCGGCTTGGTAATTTTCCTTTAGGGCCGACAATTTATCGGACTGACAATGGGCGATAAACTTCTGGTCGGTCGACGAGTACTGGGTATCCAGAAATTTTCGAAAATCTGTCAATTCATTCAACTTCGGCAAAGTAGCCTGCAGCGATTGCTTCATGGCAGAAAGCAAGACTTTTTCCAGCCGATCCAATCGAATACGCTTTCGTTCGGAATGTTTGCAGAGCAAAGGCGTAATTTCATGGATGCCAATTTCGGTTGCCTTTTCCAAAAACCACTCAAAGCGATCGATGCTTTTGGTAGGAGCAATGCCGATGTGCAATCGAAAGGGCTTTACATTATACGAAGGGGTATGGGATAGGATGCTCAGAACACAATTTTTCTTATGCGCTTCAATGATCTCGCCTTCGTAGAAACCTCCTCGTCCATCCACAAAATGGAGCCGGTCGCCTTGTTGATGGCGAAGCACCTGTATGCAGTGGCGGGACTCTGTCTCTGAAAGATGAGCTAAATTACCACGGATGTCGGAGGTGTAAAAGAGTTGCATCTTAGGTGTTTGTTGTTTTGAAATCAGCCACCATATAACAGCCATCCAAAGACGGCGATCCATCCCAGAATAATGACCTGTAAAAATCGGTCGGTCCAAAGAACTTTGGTGGGCGAATCGGTCCGTTCAAAAACGATGGACAACTGCAAATATCGAAGAATTCCGATGATCACAAAAAAGCTTGTAAAGTATAATTGGTTACTGCCTATTCGTCCGATCACTTCCTCCGAAAGGGTGTACATCAGATAAGCGACGATGGTTACGGCGGTCATCAGGGTCATGGCTTGGTCGATGAAAGCTAGGTTGTAGCCACTTAGGGATGGGCGGGTTGGGATGTCGGCCTGCTGCAGTAGGAACTCGCTGCGTCGCTTGCTCAGACCCAAAATCATGGCCAGCAGGAAGGTCATAACGATCAGCCAGTGGGAGATGGGGACCGCTGCCACAATCCCTCCTGCAAAGACTCTCAGTAAAAAGCCCAGAGCGATGATGGTAACGTCTACAATGGCTAGATGCTTCAGCCAGGTCGAGTAGGCTAAATTGATGCCGATGTAAAGAAGCAAAATGTAAAGGAAGTTGAGCTTTAGCATCGCGGCGACTGGTAGGCTCAGTAGCAACAGTAGGCAGCCTATGAGGAAGGCAGCTCGAACGGATATGGCACCGCTGGCCAAGGGGCGGTTTTTCTTCCTTGGATGCCGTCGGTCCTTCTCCCGATCCGCCCAGTCGTTGAAAATGTAGATAAAAGAGGCTGTCAAGGAAAAAGCGACAAACGCCATGAGCACCTTGAGGACGATTGTCGAATCATCCAGGCGAGCGGCAAAAAAAGCTGGAAGCAATACAAAGGTATTTTTAATCCATTGTGCTGGTCGTAGGAGTCGTATGCCAGGAGGTAAGGTCATACTTTTAGTTGGCTTTTGCTCGGTCTTGATAGGGGAACCAGCGGTTGTTGCGCGCAAATTCTTCGGCGGTTCTTTTGAAAAGTACGGCCTCTTGTGGTCGGATTTGAAATTCGTCTACGAAGATGAGATTTTCCTTCAGATCGTTGTTTTCGATGATGAATTTTAGTTTGCTATTGCTCTGTTTGGGACGAAAAGGAATGTCTACCAAAGCCCAATCGCCATCGATGGATCGGATGTAATTGGCCATGCGCAATTGTCGATATTGGACTTCCTCATTGGTTGTAGGATCAAACTCTCTGATTTCGATGAGCGACTTCAGGTGGAGGTCTTCGCGGATGTAATGCCAGGCTGAGTAGACGTAGCGCTGCTTGGCTTGCAGGTCAGGTACAAAACCTTCAAACAAGACATTCTTATTTTCACCTGGACCCTGCCAGGCTCCTTTGCCCCGATAGATTTTGGTAGAGGGGTTTTGGTCATAAGACTGGTAAGCAAAATTGGCTAGACTATCGATCGACAGCAAACCGGCCAGTGGATAGGTGGTCGCGGTGTCGAATGCTGCCTGCCATCTGATGGATCGTTGTGCCACGCGCTCGGCAATCAAGGTAGGTGGCAGTTCATATATTTTGACCCATTGATTTTCATACATAGACTTCAGACCATACAATAGATGATCGAAGCGATACCATTGTCCTTCGAACGCAATTTTGTCGATGACGACCAAGAGCGGTTTATCCGAAGGAAGATCATCCAGTAGCTTGGGGTAGCGATAAGGTTCTCCGACAAAAGCCAGCTGATTGATGGTTTGTGAAAGGGAACTACGGGCCAAAAATACGCCCATATTGGGTAGGCCCGTATAAACGGATGGCCAAAAGGTGTGTTGCAAACTCTTCCCGAAGGGTTCCATCCAAATATTCTCTGATCCAATATGGTAGTAAGGCAAAGGTAAAATGGCTTGATAGCGATCCACATCAATACGATCCAACCAGGCATTGTCTGCTAGCCGAAGACCTTCCCGCAATTCTGGCCTAGGATACAGCTCCACCATTCGTCGCTTGGTGAAAAAGCCTGCCTCCAGCAATAGCATACCCGTAAAAGCGGCGAGTAGTCCCCACTTAAGGGGTGCTTTTTGGATGTATTTTACCTGATGGTACAGCAGATAGAAGGTGACGATGTTGGCAGCATAGTAAAAGGCCCAGGCAAAGCGCCCCAAGCTACGGAATTGCCGAATGGGACCCACGTAGTCCACCAGAAATTCGAAGGGTTGGAAGATAAATGGAATGCCCATTGACAAAATCAATAAGAGTACACTGGCACCAAAAATATAGGCTAGAAAGCGACGATCCTTTGCTTGCTTGCTTGGGGGCGAAGGCTGGTTTTGCGAAGCTGGTTTTGCGGGTACGAAAAGGCGGTAAACTCGCCACAGCGTTTCTTTCAATAAAAAGGCGGTGGCTGCCAGCCCGATGTACGCCCAGCCTTCCCCCGTAACCCAGGTGCCGGCTGGAATGAATTGCTTGGTCCACTCGCCGCTCCAAAACTCGGGTGAAAAAAAGACGGTGTGCCAAAAGGCGATGTAGGTCAAAAAGCCGTAGGGTGTGGCACAACGGTCGGGATTGGGGTCATTGGCGGACATCCACAGGAGGAAGACGCCCATCGGTAAGGCCAGTTGTAGCAGTGCGTGGCCCAGGTAACTTTTCCACAGGCCACTCCCTAAGTTGGTGAGCATGCGGAGGAAAAAGTAAGCCGCCAGAAAGAAGACTGCCAATGCAAAAAGATAGGATTGTATTTGGCT
>JBCCSZ010000400.1:0-5454 GCA_039199225.1 Bacteroidota bacterium | reverse complement strand
TGCAAACCAAGGCACTCCCTGCCCGCCAGGTACGTTTCGAAATTCTACGCTCGGCCCTCAGCTCCATCATCTTCGCAGCCTTTGCACTGGCCTTGTTTTGGCTTTACCTCAACGACTACACAGCCCTGTATCACCAATGGTCAGACCATCCCTTATGGTATGCGCCTCTAAGCATTTTACTGTTTCTCCTCTTACAAGACACCTACTACTACTGGCTACACCGATGGATGCACCACCCCAAGTTGTTTCGCCGATTACACAAGTGGCATCACGAAAGTGTACAAACCAGCAGCCTGACTTCCTTTTCTTTCAACCCCTCAGAATCCATTTTGCAATCACTTTTCTTTCCAGCCTTTTTGCTCCTAGTTCCCATCCATGTTTACAGCTTTTTCCTGATACTTCTATTGATGACTTTGTCGGCAACCATCAATCATGGAGCGGTAGAAATTTATCCCAAAACGGAAAACTTCAGGTGGTTTCGCTATTGGATCATCGGAGCGACGCACCACGACCTACACCACAAAAAATTCAACTACAACTACGGTTTGTATTTTACCTTTTGGGATCGGTGGATGGGAACGGAGTATTCAGAAAAAACGACTCCCTGATTTTACCTATTAACGCCTAGTATTTTACTTGCTCAGATAGCGACGGATTTTTCCTCCTTTCACATGATTCACATCAAACTCTATGACAAAGGCGCTCGTATCGATGTTGTCGATCATGCTGTTGATCCTTCTCACATCAATTCGATTGATGATGACGTGGATGATTTCCCGATTGTTGGTCACCCCTCTCTTGCCATAGCCTTTGGCGCCTTTGTAAACGGTGATGCCCTGTCCAATTTCATCCAAAAAAGAATTTTGCAACTCTTCACTTTTGTTGGAAATAATCATCAGACCGACATAATTCTCAAACCCTTGAATGGTAAAATCGATGGCTTTGCCCGTAACGATATAGGTTAGGATTGAGTACATGGCAATTTCGGGAGAAAGCACCAAGGCCGTAATGCCAAACAAGACAATGTTGAACAACAAGATAATGGTGCCAATGGAGATGCCGAATTTATCGTTCAGGTAGATACCCAAAATCTCGGAGCCATCCAATACCGCCCCATTCCGTATGGCCAAACCGATGCCCGTACCCAAAAATATCCCTCCAAAAATGGCGATGATTAACTTGTCTTCTGTGATGGGTTGAAAATTTTCGAAGTATAAAACCAAGGATAAGGAAAAGATGGCAACAGACGATCGAATCAGAATTTTTCGGGTAACTGTAAAAAATCCAATGATGAAAAACGGGATGGATACGATGGGAAGGATGATGGAAAGCTTGAAATGAAATATTTTACTCAGCAGGATTGCGATTCCCGTAGCGCCACCATCCAAAAAGCCATTGGGCAGCAAAAACGCCTTTAAGCCAATACTCGCTAAAAATATGGCGAATCCAATCTGGACAACTTCTACAGTAAGGTTTTTCAATTTTGTCAACTGCATCGTACAACTTGGTTTGAATATCAATCTGTTCACAAACTATGTCATACTTGTCTACACCAAAAGCATCGCTTTGTTAGAGAAAAAGGCTAAAAAGAAGATCGCCCACTCTCAGGATGTCGAAAAGTGGGCGAAATAAGAGCATGCTGTAAGAAATAAGCTGGCCTAGATTGTTGCAGGAGGTATTGGAACCTAGGAAGGATTTTACGGCTGTCAAATAGGCGATTGTTCTAATCCGTACAACCTTGGTGACATTCAGTAGTCGTTGGACAAACTTCCATGGTTTCCAGGACGCTTACAACTGCGAGGTTACAGAAAGTAAATGGCTGGCCACAATATTCACCTTCGACGAAAGTGCCTCTTTGGAAAGCTTCTACACTCTTCAGTTCGCACTTGCCGATGCAAATGAAACGGCTGCCCTTTTGTACATCGCCAATGGTAAAGACATCACAGAACAAATCATCTTCCTCTTCTTCCGTTTTCTCCACCTCCGAGAAGGTTGTCATTGGACCAGGGACGTTCAGAAAAGTTCTCAGCAGTCGGCGAATCCGAATCCTTTCGTTCTCTGTACTTTCTTCCTCCAAACAAAGCTCGGCAGTAGATCGGTAGGCATATTCGAAGGTGCGAACGGTTGGATCACCACATTCACAGTTGGAATAAGTTGCCTGATTGAGACCTGGCCCAGTTTTGATTTCGCTCAAGCCAATTTCAATGGGCTTAGAATCAACCGTAATTAAGCCATAAGAAGGAAAACGTTGGAAAGTCATAGAGACTTCGTTGGTAGCAGCATTGTAAGAAAATTCTACCTCCTGCTCTTCTTCCCAATACAGATCATCCGGATTCAAAGATTGACAATCAAACATGTCTTCTTCCAAAGTGAAGAAGCCAAGCGTTTCATCATCGGATAGGGGGCGATCGGGTGTAAACGTCAGGACCACCTTCTCTGTAAAGGTCAGGCCGGCTGGCTGGAAGCTCAAGTGTTTGATGGGTTCACCAAAGCTTCCATCTGCTGCTTTGAAAGCACCCGCGTAGTGATCGAAGTGCAGTGGCGTAATGCGCACCTCTGCCGCTTCTCCGGCTGGCAATGCATTTGCTGGCACATTGAAAAGGTAGTTGCTTTTAAATTCTTCGCGCAGTTCCATCCCTTCAAATTCAACGCTGGAAACAAAGACATCTGTAAATTGATTGGTAGACTGCTCGCTGGTAATGGAAAAAACGTTGGACTGCTCTGGTGTCAATACAAAGTCGAGGTTGATTTCAATGGCAGAGCCTGGACAATCGTTGACATCAAAATAATCAAAAGGGTTAATGCGAATCACACTTGTTACATAACCCATTTTGTAGGCTCGCAATACGATTTCCCGATTGAGAGAGCTGAGGTCAAAAGGGTCTCTGATTTCGATGCGAAAGCAACCATTCTCGTCGGATTCTCCCTTGAAGTATGGAGAGCAGATAACTGCATCGGACAGTCCCATTAAGGCTTCACCGTTGTTGGGATCACCCATGATCTCTTTTCCATCCTTAACTTTTCCCTGAAAGACGATTTCGCAAAAACTACAGGTAACCTGGTTGGGTGAAGATGAGCTTTCGTTGAGTAAGTCTTCCTCTAGCGTGCTAACCTCGCAGGCCGAAAAGGAAAATATCAATAGCAATAAGGCATAATGGCACAGCGAGCGAGAGAGTCCATCATATTTTTTCATGACTTGTAATTTAAACAGTGATTAATTTTTTATTGAGTTCGATTAGATATTTGTGACTTGACGAAATCGGGATTGAGTTTTTTAAAATAAGTCCGCAAATCTCCTCCGGTTTCATAATGGCTGGCAAAATGAAGGCTTCCTTGGTAGCGTTGCTCAAAATGCTTGGCTGGACGAAAGTGAAAACGACCTGGACGAAAATATTTCGCTGGGAATATGGGGACCGATAAACGAAACCCATAGTTGTCGCCCTCCTCTGTCCGGTAAGCAAAAAAGCCTATGTCCAATTCGTTAAACTGGCGGGTACAACTCAGTTCTACGACCTGTTGGTTGTACAGTGCTTTGGCGTACGACAACTCGACGGTCAAATCCCAGCGTGGAATGCGATAGGCTGCTCCCAGGTAGTAGTTCCAGTACGACAGCGGAGAGAATTGCCACCCTTTCTCGGGCTCGTCCAGCCCCAGACGGATCGGATAAGACGCATAACCTGTTCGCCCCAAACGAGCATTCAAAAACAGGCGACCGTTCAACCAAAACCGTCCGACCTCCATTTCAGCTCCGTATCGGTAGTCCGAAAAATAACCCGCAGAAACGCTCATCAATACGTTCTTTGGCAAGCGGATAAATTGCTGGAAGGCCAGCAACCCAGGACGTACCATCTTATTTTCAGCAATATTCAATTCCGTAGAAATAGGCAGGATCAACTCCGTCTTGAGCTTGGCACCTTTCCACAGGTAGGTTGTCAATCTTGGGCGCAAATCCAGCTCGTAGGCAAGGGGGTCTGGCTGCCCGCCCAAAGCCAGGCGAAGGCCCGGCAGTACAGACAATTCGAAAGAGTAATTGCCACTGTTATTTACCATTTTCTTGGAAAACGAAGGCTGTGTCGACGGCAGCAGTTCGACTTTCATCTGTTGACCAATCAACGCCCAGGAACGATCGTAAAACAACTGTGCCGTTACAGGTAACTCAACAGACATCAAGACAACCCCCTGGCTCTGGACAAGCAGCACTAAATTTTCTGCCTCCGAATTCAACAATGGCCGACTGATCAACTCGATGATTCGTCGAATGGCTGTTGGCTCGAATCGATAGAGGCGATTTTCAAAAGTCAGTTGAAAAGTAGTTGAATCCAAACGAACAGCAATGTTCTGAAAGCCCTCATCTTCTAAAAGAGAAATCACCTCCTGCTCTACCTTCCACTGATCGCTCTGCGCTCCCATCCAATCCTGCCCACTCAGAGACTGATACGACGACAAACACAGCAGATACAAACCAATTATAAAGCACGATTTTAAGGAATGTTTCATGGGGGTATTTCTATTTTTTAAACCCTACCAAACTACTGTTTCCAGCAACTCGGTGGTGAAGGCAGATTCATATTACAATCGTAAATTCGCCGCCAAACCAATAGACAAATGTTTCAGTTGTAAAAAGCCGACATTCAAATAAATATGCCGTTTAAAAAAATGAGCCTTCAGCCCTGCGTTCAACTGTTCTGCATCGTACTCGACAACTGCCGAGAGAAATTTCCAGTCCGCACGAACACCACCAAACAAACCCAAAAGATAGCCTTGATTGGCATCCGACCACTTAAAACCATAGCCTCCTGAAGCCTGATAATACACCTTTTCCTCCACCCCCCAACGCTTAGAAGCTACGAGGTAATTAGACTGAAAATACCCTCCCGGACTACTGATCAAATCATGCAAACCAATGGCTATAGCAGGTAGGTATTTTCTTTCTTTCAACAATCGAAAACGCAAAAATATGGAACGATCACCCAAGCCCAACTCTTCCTTACCAGCATAGGGTCGCGTCAGGCGAACGGTCGCTTCCATGAAAGGTAAAAAAGCTAAGTTGGCATATACCACGCGGGCTGCAGACCCTTCAGTGAAAGGCCATTTACTAAAGTTGTAACGCACTTCTTCTGAATGTACATAGGTATACCCAAAAGACAGCGTTCGATCGCTTTGTAAATCAGCTGTTGGAATGACCATCAAACCAGTGTTTCCCAGCAAGCTTAAATCTTGCGCAAGCAACTGATTTGCTCCCAACGAAAAGAACAAAGCACATATGATCACAAAAAACTTTATCCCATACATAGACTTTGACACCCAGCAGTTGTCAAAACAACCTTTGGTTTATTGGTAATAGATGATAAAATCATCATCCTGCATGACTGCAAGAAGATGGTTTAATAGCGTGAAATATTCAGTTAGTATGTACTGTTGAAGTTTTTGGGACGCCTGCTGTGTGACCTTTAG
>JBCCSZ010000399.1:0-5486 GCA_039199225.1 Bacteroidota bacterium | reverse complement strand
TAGTCGAGCAGGGGCGATAAACCGCTGATGCTAAAATCCCGGAATGCTAAGACGGCCTGGCTGCTGTCTTTCGAATGGACGACAGCTTGCAAAGAGATGAATTCCCTTTCCTTGCTCAGTTCCCAGTGTGCCATCTGCCAGGGGCCGTCCAGGCTGTAGCTGACCAGATTGTCTGGCGACAGCCGCCACTGCTGTCCACTTATATAGAGGTCGGGTTGTAGCCGCAGGCGAAAGTTGAGGGTTTGGCTGGACAAGGCTCCACTTAGGCCCCAGATGATGGTGTCGGTTGATCGCGCAGATTGGAGTGCGAAGAGGAGGCTGTCGTTTTGCACATCAAAGCCAAGGGTCGGGTAGGGAAAGCGGGTGTTTTCGCCACTCTGGATGCGCTTTGCCTGCAGCTTTGTTTGCACGGCATATTCATTGGCCAGGGATAGAAGTTGCAGGCTATCCACTACGATATTGGCATACTTCAATCGAGGCAGCTGGCCGTCTATGGACCAGCGATTGACCTGGGGCGCAAATTGCCCATCGATTGACAAATCATTTAATTGCTTGAGTTCTGGAAGAAACATGTTTGCCAATGCTCTTGGGAAGCTCATTCGAAGCCAGGCGCGCAGGTCTGTAGCTGGTGCAGGCGTCGAGGCTGCTTGGTCGACCTGTATGGAATCAGACAGCATTTGTGCCAAGGGGAAATAAGTATCCATCCATTGAGTCCACACTGTGGGGAGTTGGCTTAATTGGTAGGTCCCTTCCAGACCGGCCTGCAAGAATGGACTTTGGAGCTGCAAGCGCTGTTTTTCATCTGCTAGGGCCTCGCTCCACAGGTACATGCTATCCACAAAAAATCGATTGATTGAATCCTGAATGCTCAATTGACGCAGCCAGATGTTGGCTTTCAAGGCATCCATATTGGCATCGTCGACTATTGTCTCGATGTGGGTGCGCAAGCCGAGTGGCGTTGGATAGAACCCCAGCGCCTGCAAAGCTATGGTATCTATTTGCAAATCGGCGCGATAAACCGGGCTACTGTCTGCTATAGGTAGGCGGCCCGTGTAGAGGAATTGCAAGTTGGGATCGCTCATGCTGGCTTCCCCTTCGAAGGCAAAGGGCTCGAGTTGTCCCTGCAGGTGGAGGCTGTCGTAGGTGTAATTTCTGTAGCGAAATTGGCTTAGGGTAGCTTTGAGATTGCTTGCCCAGTCGGCGGGTTGCAACCCTTGGCCATCTATGGCGGCATCCAGGGTGAGCGGGCCGAAGAGGGAATCCTTCAATATTTTGTCTAGCTCGAAATCCACCAATCTTACCTGACCGCTGTATGCTGCATTGGAGTAGTCTTGTTCGAAGGCGAAGCGCGTGTCCGCTTGTAGGCGACCTACTTCGGATTGTAAATACAATTTGCTATTAAAGCGGTAGATGCTTCCGTCGAAGGTGCCGGCAAGCATCATGTTTCCGAGGGGCTCAAGGAGGGTGGGCAGGCTGTCGCTGGCGAAGCCTTCCCAATGCGCAAGTTGGGTTTGGAGAGTGTCGATTTCGACTAGAAACTGCGCTTTTTTGATCTCTGGCAGTCCTTTGATTTGTAGGTTGGCTTTTAGTTGAGGGCCGTTTTCGCTGGCCAGTTGCAGTCCCTTACTGCGAAGGTCGCCCAGCTGCCCCTGTAGCTGAGTACGGAGGTTGATTTTGCCCCAGGGAGCCAAGCCTTCTGGCAAGCTGTTGGGAGGGAGCAGCGGCGCCAGCCGCGCGTAGCTGGTAGCCAGTTTTTCGATCTTCAAATCCAGCTGTTGTTGCGTTGCATCAAACGGATGGAGGATTTTGCCGCTCGCCTTAAATTCAATGTTCTTGCCTTGCCGGGCTTTTAGGTTTTCCACTTTCAGGCGATCCATGGAACCATCGACTACTGCCATCAGCTCAAAATCATCTTTGAGGCCAGCTGGTAGGGTGTTTGGCAACAACAGATACAAATCTTCCGGAGACAAGCGAAACTGCTTGACTTCTGCATGGGCCAGGATGCGCTTCAAGACCAGGGCGTCTTTGGATTGGAAAGCTTCAAAAGCGTTGAATCCGGGATATGTCAGTTGCGTTGAAAATTCGAACTTAGAGTGTGGGGTTTTTAGGCTGAAGTCTTGCAGTGCGAGCAGGGAGTCACTCATGTTGAGCTGGCTGCTCAAGTGTTGAATGGCCAGGCCGGAATGGTCACTGCCCTGAAGAGAAAGAATGTCTGCGGCGATGCGCTGGCTGTCGATGGTCAACTGGCGGATGTCCCATTGGAGGTCGTATAGGTCGAGCATGGAAGGATCGAAGCCGATCTGTTTTGTCGAGTCGTCTGAGGCTTGTTGAAAACGAACTTTGCCATTTTCCAATTGGCTGTTTTGCAGATAGATATTCCAACCAAAAGAGGGAAAGGTCAATGCAGTGGATGTATCTGTTGAAGGTTCGATGGGAAGGGAGTCTGCTGCAGGTGTATTTTGAAGAAATTGTATTTCTGGATGTTGAAGACTCAAGTTCGCGAGGGCAACGGTTTGCGATTGCAGGTCGAGCTGTTCAAAATCACTGTCCAACGCCTTCAGCTTGACGAATAGTTCTGTCTGAGCGATTTCATCCACAAACTCAAAGCGAATGGCTCGCAGGTCCAATTGATCCGGAATGATCTGCCAGGGAGTGGCTTTCGAGCTACCTTGCTTTGGGGCGCTATCTGTTGCGAAAGCTTCGCTTAAAAAATCGGTGTTCATTCGCTTGTCGGCCGCTCGTTTCAACCGAACTAGGGCATTGGACAAACGGACTTGGTGAATCACCACTCGATTGTGCAACAACTCCATGGGCTGGAAATGCACCAACAAACTTCCGGCAGCCAGCAGGGTATCGGCCGCCTCGTCGCGAATTAGGACATCTTTTAATTCCAGCCACTGAAATTTTTTCCATCGAAAGGAGCCGACTTCCACCTCTGTTTGGAGCAGATCAGACAGCTTTGCCGTCAGTCCATCCATTGTGTATTGTTGGACGGGACGCAGTTGGGATAGGAATAGAATAACACCTAAGAGGAGCAGCAAACCAATAGCTGTTCTTTTTAAAAATCGGATAACCTTTTGTTTACCTGATGGTTTGCTGATCGTTGTTGAGTTTTTCTTTCTTTTAGTCGAAGCGGATAATTTATTCTTTTCTTTAACGCAAAATTACAAGAAATGGTCGATGCATCCCTATTTATCTGTTTTCATAACTTTGAATACCTGTTCACCGATGCGCAAGAGGTAGAGGCCGTTTGCCAGATCGGAGAGGTCTAGCTGACGGGCGTTCCCTGTTTGTAGTAGGCGGCCATTCATCGTTGAGAGGGTATAGGGATGCGGCTTCTGATCGTCCGACTGGATGTACAAAACGTCTTGGACTGGATTGGGCATCAATTGAATGCGATTGGGCAGCCGTTCAGCATCAGATGTATTGACGGTTGTTCTTTCGATGACTTTGGAGAAAAATTCCCAGATGGTTTCGCTGGCGGCAAAGCCAGTTCCTGACCAAGAAAGGGGCCAATTGTGTCCCCAGCCACTGATGAGATATTCCCAAACTTCATTCTCTTGTATGCAGTCCACATATCTGGTGACCCGCGTTGGAAAATTGCCTGCCAGTATTTCGTTTTCTTTGTCCATACATTCGTTTTTGTTGACCCAAAACTCGGTGACGGCTGCCATCCCGGGCGCGCCACCCCAATCGCCTGCGGTTGTTAAACTCCCATCGATGGGTACGACATTATCTGCCGAGCCAGAGATTTGCAAAACCGGAATGACCTCCGTGGGATCGCAACTGCCCCAATCACCTCCGCTCATCGTACCCGTGACCGAGGCAATGGCTTTGAATACATCCGGCCGCTCGCAAGCCAAGGTATAGCTCATAAAACCGCCATTGGACATGCCGCAGCTGAAAGTATGTTCTGCACTCAGCTTATGGGTCGCTTGCAAATGAGCTGCAAGCTGTGTCAAAAAATCGATGTCATCCACAGAACTGATGCTCAAGTTCGCATTCCAATGCGTCTCGTTGGTCACCGCCCGCGTACCCTCCGGATAGCATACCGCAAAGCGATGGCGCCTGGCAACAGCATTCATCCCGCAATAATTCATAATGATATTGGCCCCACTCGTATAGCCGTGCAATACAAAAACAAGGGGTGCATTGTCGGGCAGGTTGGATGGCATGTATAATATGTAGCTGCGTTCCAATCCTTGGTGATTGAAAGTCAAAGTTTGTTGCGCTTGTACGAGGAGCGGACATAGACATAGGCTCATCCAGAGGCCAAATCCAATGACGTAACGGGCGAATGAATTGCTGGATGCTTGCTTTTTCATGTTAAAGGATGTTGGTGAATGAGAAAACGTACTACTTGGGGACTAATATAGAGCCTTTTGGTGGTTCACTCTCGGATTTTTCCATCGACTTATTGAGTTTTTTGAACTGTGCTTGTTAGTTTGCGATTGTAATCGCTCCCCGAGCAAAATTTTACCATTAACTCAAACGAATCCATCAATAAAATGAACAGACTGGAAGGACAAGTAGCCATTATTACCGGCGGTGCCAAGGGCATTGGTCAAGGAATCTGCGAAGTATTTTGCCGCGAAGGGGCCAGTGTAGTAAGCTGGGATGTACTGGAAGAGGGCCAGCAAGTAGCAGAGGCCATCGCCGCCAATGGTGGGACCATCTCTTTTCGGAAAGTCGACATCACTGATCGGGAGGATGTGAAAAAGGCAGTTGCAGAGGTCATTGCAACCCATGGTAAAATCGATGTTCTCATCAACAATGCTGGCATCATCCGCGATCGTTCCTTTATGAAAATGACGGAGGACGAGTGGGACAGCGTGCTAAATGTCAATCTAACAGGTATTTTCAATGTCACCAAGGCTGTATTGCCATACATGCGCGAGGCCAATTACGGTCGCATTGTTTCGGCTTCTTCCATCAATGGCGCTTTGGGTGCTTTTGGACAGACCAATTACTCTGCTACCAAGGCGGGTATCATCGGCTTTACCAAGGCTTTGTCGAAGGAAGTCGGCAAGTATGGGATCACTGTTAATGCTGTGGCGCCTGGCTTCATAAAAACAGATATGACCGATAGTATGCCGGAGGCTGTCGTGCAGGCGGGTATTGCCCAAATCCCGGTTCGGCGCATCGGTACTCCGGAGGATATGGCGTATGCGTATTTGTTTTTGGCATCGAAGGAGGCGGGTTTTGTGAGTGGTCATACGTTGCATGCGAATGGGGGGGCGTTTTGAGGGGAAGTGGAGGGGTGATCGGTGATTTTGTGATTTTGTGAGCGGTGAACGGGTGAGCGGTGAACGGGTGAGGAGTGAACGGGTGGACGATTAACGGGGGAGCGGGTGAGTGGAGATTTTTTGATCTTTTAATTTATGAAATGTATGGGACAACGGGTGCGTAAAGGGGAGGAGTTGGAGGAGCGGCGGCTCAAGGTGTTTTTGAAGGAACATCAATTGATTGAGCGGGTGGACAGTGAC
>JBCCSZ010000398.1:0-5557 GCA_039199225.1 Bacteroidota bacterium | reverse complement strand
TCGCTCCTCTGAACTTTTTGAGGCAAATTGTAGTAATGCAAATGTTATAAAGTGAGTGGATCAGCTGTTGGCCGTAAGCTATGGCTGATTGACTTCAAACAGATGATTATGGCAACAATAAAAATTAGAGGTAAGGAATTGAAAAAGCTCGGTTTTGCACAAGGACCAGTCATCGGGCTTTTGATTGGTTTGGCTAAGAAAAATCTAAAGCATTCCAACAAGGAAGACATACTGACTTTATTCAGTGCTTTGTTGGCAGAACCGGAGCGTTTTATCGAACACGACTTTTTGGCGCCTGCTGCGGCATTGCTGATTCCCAGTGAAGAATCAGGCCCCATCCCTTTGAAAAGTGAAAAAACAGCCTATCAGGTATTTGGTGAGCAAGGCATTGGTTTGAATGCCCGGGAGCAAATGGATGTGGCAATGCAATTGCCAGTGGCGGAGGCCGGGGCTTTGATGCCGGATGCGCACCATGGCTATGGTTTGCCGATCGGTGGGGTTTTAGCCACCGAAAATGCCATCATTCCTTATGGTGTTGGGGTAGATATTGGTTGTAGAATGGCTTTGTCCATTTACGAAATGCAATCCAGCTACATCGATGATAAAGAGAAGGAACTCAAGGAGTTTCTCAAAGAACATTCTCGATTTGGACGAAATGAATTCAGCGATCCAATGGACGATCCGGTGCTGGACCGGGAAGAATTTCACACCATTCCTTTTCTGCGCAATCTCAAGGACAAGGCCCGTCGCCAAATTGGCTCGTCTGGCTCTGGCAACCACTTTGTAGAATTTGGTATGGTACAGGTTAATGATTTGGAAAATGAATTCCAACTTCCTCCAGGGCAATACATGGGTCTACTGACACATTCTGGTTCCAGAGGATTGGGGGCTACCATTGCTCGTCATTATACGAATTTGGCGATAGAAAAATGTCCGCTGCCTAAGATAGCCAAGCACCTGGCCTGGCTCGATTTGAACACGGCTGAGGGAATGGAGTACTGGTTGGCGATGAATCTGGCGGGCGATTATGCCTCTGCCAACCACCGCCACATCCATCTGCGCATGTCGCGTGCGCTAGGGGCTCAACCACTGGCATGCATAGAAAACCACCACAATTTTGCCTGGAAGGAAAAGTTGCCGGACGGTCGAATGGGGATTGTACATCGCAAAGGGGCTACACCGGCACAAAAAGGTGTATTGGGGATTATTCCTGGCTCCATGACTGCGACGGGTTACATTGTCCGGGGGCGGGGAGCACCTAAGTCTTTGCACTCGGCTTCGCACGGCGCGGGCCGTCAAATGTCTCGTACCAAAGCCCGAAATTCCATCACCAAGCAAACATTGAAAAAATACCTCAAGGACCACAATGTCTCCTTGATCGGAGGTGGCCTGGACGAAGCTCCGATGGCTTACAAAGACATCAATCAGGTTATGCAACACCAAGCTGATTTGGTAGATATTGTAGGGACCTTCCGCCCTAGAATTGTTCGAATGGATAGTTGAGTCCCATCAACAGACGACAAAACGATAAATATGCTGATATTCTTACTTGGATTTATGGGAGCTGGAAAGTCGTATACTGGCAAGCGGCTGGCCGAGCGATTGGGCTACGCATTTGTTGATTTGGATGAGGCCATTGAGCGAAGAGCGGGCAAGTCGATTCCTCAGTTATTCTCGGAGGGTGGGGAGGCGCATTTTCGGGCATTAGAGCGACAGTGTTTGCAATCTTTTGAAGGTCGGACAAACTTGATACTGAGTTGCGGAGGTGGTACGCCTTGCTTTTTTGATAACATGCATTGGATGAAGCAAAGGGGCGTGACGGTCTTTCTGGATGTCGATATACCCTTGTTGGTGGAGCGGTTGAAAGCTGGTAAAGAACACCGCCCGCTCATAGCCCAGAAATCGCGGGAAGAACTGCAATTGTTCATCTCACAAAAGCTTGCTGAACGCCGCAAGGACTATGAGCAGGCGAAGTTTATCTGTCCAGCCCCAACAGATGGTTTGACAGTAGTGGACCATCTAGAGGAGGTACTGAAGAAAGAATTTAATAGTTGATAATCAGTATTTTATGCCGGCCAAGTCGATGACAAAACCCTCGATTTTCTTTTTCTTTTTGAGCTGGGTTTTGTAAGCCTGCGCAGTTTCAGCATCGCCAAAAGGGCCTAAGATAATTTTGTAGATGGGAATATTATTGTCGCCCTTTTCAACGCTGATCAGAATATTTTTGAACCATTGTTCCTGTAGTTCTGCCACTTTTTTCAGCACATTTTCATACTGGGTCATGGATGCCAATTGGACACCAAATCCACTTTTTTCTGGGCGCAGCAACTGGATTTTGTATAGGTCATACTCCTTGTAGTCACTGCCTTTGACCAAGGGAGCCTTTGGAACTTGTGGCAACGGACGTGCTTCAGGTGCTGCTACTTTTTCTTCTCTGGCCACCTTTACGACTTTGGCTTCCGCCGCCCTTGCTGTGGCCACTTTTTCCTGAGCAGCCTCCTTGGACTGGCTTGGCTTTTCTTTCTTGGGCTTGGGAGCAGTCGTAGTGCCGACTTCAATATTGATGGGCTGCAATGTACCATCACTTTCCGCTGGCTTTTCATTTAGGACCAACTCTTCGGAATACTCGTCTACCTTGGGTCGCGTTGGTGCTTCCACCGGAGCCAAATCCGCCGGAGAAGCAGCAACAGGTGCCTCAGCCTCCTGATCAGGCGAACCAGTGGTTGCTTTTCCTACGACTTCGATCTTTACTTCGGCATGTCCATCCCGGATAATACCAATGCGCTCTGCTGCTTTTCGAGACAGTTCAACGATCCGCCCTTTGATGTAAGGACCATTGTCATTGATGCGGACGCGCACAGAGGACTTGTTGTCCAGTCGCGTGACCTTAATAATGGTCCCGTATTCTAATTCCTTATGCGCTGCTGTCAGTTTGTTTTTATCGTACAACTCACCGCTGGCCGTTTTTCTGCCGTGGAAAGCATCGGAATAGTAGGAGGCAATACCGTATTCCTCCTGGGCAAAAGAGAGGTTTGAAATCAATAATAAATTCAGAATGGCTAGTAGGATTCTCATAATGATTACCGGTTTAGATGTTAAGTGGCTGACTCAATTTGTTAGCCTCACGATTTGCTGTAAGTCCGAAAAATTGATACTATAGACTGTTTACAACGTTCAAAAATATTGAATAATATGGTAGAACACAATAATGTCTACGGGATTTGATGGTTATCGAACCTTTTGTGTTCTTCAATTGACTGTTGAAATGAACTCTTACTATAGCTTTTTTGTACTTTTGTTGTTCATTCAACTTTTATACCAGCTACGTTAAAGCAATTTTATCGAAATGAGTAAGCAAGGAAGAGTTTTAGTAGCGATGAGCGGCGGAATTGATAGTACCGTGACGGCCATGATGTTGCACGATCAAGGCTACGAAGTCGTTGGTATTACCATGAAAACCTGGGATTATGCCAATTCGGGTGGTTCCAGCAAAGAAACCGGCTGCTGCAGCCTCGATTCTATTAATGACGCCCGCCAGGTGGCTGTCAAAATGGGCTTTCACCATTTCATTGTAGACATTCGGGATGAGTTTGGCGATTATGTCATTGACAATTTTGTGGATGAATACCTGGCCGGCCGTACGCCCAATCCTTGTGTGCTTTGCAACACCCACATCAAATGGAGCGCGCTGCTCAAACGGGCCGACGCCCTCGATTGTGAGTTCATTGCCACCGGGCATTACGCTAAAATCAGTGAGTACAACAACCGCAAATTCATCACAAAGGCCAAGGATGATCGCAAAGATCAAAGCTATGTACTCTGGGGCCTGAGTCAGGAATGCCTCAATCGAAGCCACTTCCCGCTAGGCCCTTACAGCAAGCCGGAAGTACGCCAAATGGCCTACGACTGGGGTTATGCGGACTTGTCCAAAAAAGCGGAGAGCTACGAAATTTGCTTTGTGCCAGACAATGACTACCGGGGCTTCCTACGTCGCCGTGTCGATGGTTTGGAAGAAAGAGTGGATGGGGGAGACTTCATCGATACCGAAGGTAACTTGCTGGGCAAACACAAAGGTTATCCCTTTTATACTATTGGGCAACGCAAAGGCTTGGGCATCGCTCTGGGGCAACCGATGTATGTGACGGAAATTCAGCCAGCGTCCAATAGGGTGGTGCTGGGGACGATGGACAAATTGGTTCGCAACGGTATGTTGGTCTCTCAAACCAACTTGATGAAATACGAAAGCTTGCCAGAAGGATTGGAAGCAACGACCCAAATTCGCTACAACGATCCTGGTACGCTGAGCAAACTGACCAGCCAGGGAGAGCAAATTGCTGTGGAGTTTTATGCCAACGTCAAAGGTGTGGCTCCTGGCCAATCGGCTGTTTTCTACGAGGGAGACGATGTCGTTGGTGGAGGCATCATCTATGGCAGCCATTGTCGATCTTGATATGGCGTATTTTTTGATGCGTTTGAAGACCGTAAGACCAGAAGAAAACTGTTCTTGTCTGCATAGAACCGATGATTATGAAAAAGCTTAGTTGCGCCTGTCTAACCATTGCCGTCCTAGGACTCCTTTTGTCCTTGCTTGCCTGCAATGAAAATACCAATGTAGAAGACTTTGAAGTAGACCCGAAGTTTGAATACTTTCCACTAGAAGTTGGAAAATACCTCATTTATCAGGTTGACAGTGTAGTATATGACACCTTGGTAAATGGCATTGTGGTCAACGAAACAACTTCCTTTGTCAGAGAGCGCATCACCGATACGCTTCGCGACAACAGCGGTCGACTGGTCTATCGGATCGAACGTTCCTATCGGGCGCAGGATACCTTGCCTTGGGAGATTCGCGACATTTGGGTTTCTCTGCGCACCAACGACCAAGCCGAGAGAGTCGAGGAGAACTTGCGCTTCATCAAAATGGTTTTTCCACTTATTGATGGGGTCAGTTGGAATGGTAACCTATTCATCGACGAAACAACCTCTATTCCCATTGCCGGAGAAAGCGTTGAGATTTTCAAGGATTGGTTCTATGAAGTTCGAGGAGTGGACCAGGCGGAGCAGATCGGGGATCAGTCTTATGACAACATTACGACCATCGTGCAGGCAGATAGTGAAAACCTCATCGAATTGCGTTTTGCCCAGGAAAAATACGCCAGGGGCATAGGCTTGGTCTACAAAGAAATGCGCATTTTAGATACGCAAAAAATCTCAGAGGCTACTCCTTGGGAGAACAAAGCGCAAAAGGGCTTCACCATGATCCAACGCTTGATCGAACACAATTGACCCCCAGCTTGTCTTTCAATCAAGCAGTAAAGTCTGATACAATCACCCATTTACCTTTGATCTTTTTCCAAATCAGCAAAAAAGTACCGCTTAGGTCTTCGCTCTTTTCACGGCTAAGGAAGAATTTACCGACCATGCTGATCACTTTGCGGCTTCGATGGCGAGCGTCCAATATTTCGAATCGCAGTTGCCCCATAGCCTCTCGATTGGGATAGGATTTCTGGTAGCGCTCCAAAGTGTTTTTCCAGCCGCGCGTGATGCCATTGGTACC
>JBCCSZ010000397.1:0-5562 GCA_039199225.1 Bacteroidota bacterium | reverse complement strand
CCGAAAGATAAAAAGACAAACGACTGAAATTACGGATGATATTGGGTTGAAGGATGGGCTTGGATACAGCGAGCAAATTCTCCGGATGGGAAAAAGCAGGCTGTGGCACTTGGGTAGTCACCGAAAAAGCATCCTTATCGACAATGATGATCTCCATGCTGCTACGCCCGTCTCCCATTTCGCGAAAAAAGGTATAGAGGGTGTGTTGATTGATGGAATAATGGAGCATAGCCCCTGGGCTGGCGACCGTTTGCGCCCCTGTTTGTCCATCGTAAAAATCCAGATAGGAAGTTCCGACCAAGAAAGGCGCTCCAAGGAAATTCCAGCGGAAGAGGCAACGCTGAAACTGCTTGCCCGTGCAAAGCGCCTGTGGGCGTGCCAGGTCCGGATCATAGGTTCGCGCATTCAATTGCTGCAAAATATGCGTTCGGATACGATTCGAATCCACCCGATCTCCCATGAAAAAACGATACTTATTATAGATCGCTCTTGTCACTTCCATATAATTGCTATAATCTACCTGATAATATTGCTGGGCTTGTCCATTCTGAAAGCAAAGTCCAAAAAATAACACACATCCCAATACACGCATTCTAAGTGTTGACATAATTTTGGTTTTAACGAACAAATGTGTTGACAAGACGAAATATAAAGTTTTGCTACTTTTGTTTCGTATTACATTTTTGCAACATTCTTCCACCTTTTAATCCATGCATGAAGTCAAGTAAATTATACGCTATTCTTCAATCGTTGGACAAATCGGAACTTCGACAGCTGGATAAGTTTTTACACTCTCCCTATTTGAATGACATCAAGCAGAAGCAAAAGGCTTACGAGCTGTTCGAGCTGCTGAAGAAAAACCTGCTAAGCGGTGGCGAGACTCCAGACAAAGAGGATGTCTTCGACAAAATATTCGAAGGCCAGAACTTCTCCAACGCCAAAATGGATAAGTTGATGGCCAGGTTGCTCAAGGCAGTCAAACGCTTCATCATTTATGAATATGCTGGCCTTGAAGACCAACAACTGGAAAGCCTACTGATACAAGCGCGCTTTTACCGACAAAAAAATTTACACAAGTTTTTTCAGCAAAGTATTCGCAACCTTCAAACTACCCAAAGGGAAGTCCTACGAAAAGATAAACAATACTATCTGAATCAATACCGGATCGAGCAGGAAATATCCGAATATGCCGGTTTGTACAACAGCCGAAAAGAAGACCTCAACCTTCCCAATACACTGAAGAGTCTGGACGAATTCTATGTGACGGCCAAGCTGGAATACGCCAATTGGATCATCGCCCAAAACAATCTGCACGTCCCACTACAAATACAAGAGAGCCTTCAACTCTTGGAGCAAATCACGCCGATCATCGAAAGCGATTTTTGTACCGATCGCCCTGTCATCGAAGCCTACTACTACGCCTATCAACTTCTAAAAGACAAGGAGAACGAACAAATCTTCACAAAACTGGAAAAAACCATCGAGCAGTACAGCGATGCCATTCCACTGGAACAGTTAAAGGCACTGCAAACCATCTGTCGAAGCTTTTGCATCCGAAAATACAATCAAGGCCAGGAGGCATATCTACAAAAGGGATTCGATTTGTACAAAGCCCATCTCGAAGGCGGCTATCTCTACTACCAAATGGGCATTCTACCAGCGACTGTCAAAAACATCGTAACCTTCGGAATGAAGCTGCACGAGGCCGACTGGGTATTGGCCTTTCTCCAAGCACACAAAAACCGCATCGTCGGAACGGAGTTTCCCCAGGGCATTTACCAATTTAACCTGGCACACTACCATTTTATGCTCGGGCAGTACGACAAGGCACTGGACCTATTGAACGACTATCCGGCCGATACCTACTACAAAATCGCTACGCGACGACTGGAATTAAAGATTTACTACGAGCTCCACTCTCCCCTGCTGGAATCCAAAATCGACAGTCTGAAAGTCTACCTATTTCGGATTTCGCGCCATTTGCTCCCAGACCTACCCAAGGAAGCCAATAACAACTTCATCAACTTACTGCGCCAAATCCACAATCCGCAAACGATGAACAATACCAAGCGCATCGATAAACTGCAAGAAAAACTACTCTCCAAGCCACACCTAGAGCGGGATTGGTTGATGGAAAAGCTGGAAGCACTAAAGGCTTGATTCGAAGGACTGCCAGGCTTGTATCCCCCCTTCGAGATTGTAGAGCTGGTCGAAGGTTGCCAATTCCTGGAGCTGCTTGATGGCCTTGGCGCTGCGCTGGCCGCTGCGACAGTGAACGACCACCTTTTGATCTTTGGGTATTTGGTCGATGGCATCAGCAATGCGCCCCAGAGGGATGTTCTTGCCGCCCATATGGCCTGCCTCGTATTCGTAAGGCTCCCGCACATCGATCAAGACAAATGCTTCGCCTGATGCTTGCCATCGGCGGAAGGTCTCCACATTGATGCGCTGGTAGCTGGCTTCTTCGGCCTTTGGAATGCCACAGAATTCCTCATAATCGATTAAGCCTTGGATTTGGGCGTGGGTATGACTGACTTTTTGGATTTGTAAAACCCGAGAGGTGAAGGCTGCTGCATCGAATAAAAATAGGCGACCTGCCAAGGGCTCCCCTACGCCTGCCAGCACCTTGATGACCTCGCTGGCCTGCATACTGCCGATGATGCCAGGCAACACGCCCAACACCCCGCCCTCTGCACAACTCGGTACTAAGCCCGGCGGTGGCGGCTCTGGAAATAGGTCTCTGTAATTGGGACCACGCCCTCCGTCCGGCAATGGATAGTTGAAAACAGACACCTGGCCCTCAAAGCGAAAAATCGACCCATAGACATTGACCTTATTCAATAGCACACAAGCGTCGTTGACCAGGTAGCGGGTCGGAAAATTATCGGTTCCATCTGCCACAACATCGTAGTCTTTGATGGTGTCCAAAGCATTCCGACTGCTGAGCGCCTCCTTGTAAAGCACAACTTCTATATGCGGATTGAGCGAAACGACGCGCTCGCGCGCTACCTCCACCTTGTATTTTCCTACATCCTGCACACCATATAAGACCTGCCGCTGCAGATTGCTGTCGTCCACTTTATCGAAATCTACGATGCCAATTTTACCAACGCCCGCAGCAGCCAAGTACAGCAACAGCGGACATCCCAGCCCTCCCGCTCCAACCACCAACACACTAGCAGTCTTCAGTTTTTGCTGTGCAGACATTCCAAATTCTGGCAAGCTGAAATGGCGAGCGTAGCGAGACAGTTCCTCCTTGCTAAAGAGTTGTTCACTCATAAAGAAAATCTTGTTAGACCATACAAAGCTAACAAGATTTCCAATTCCAGGGTTCTTGACCCAATTTCTATAGCTTCAAGACCTTTCGACTAAAGACGCCTAGGTCGGTCTTCAAAATCAGGGTGTAAATTCCGGGAGGTAAATCCCCAAGCTCTAGCAATTCCTCAAAGCTACCTTCCTTGGTAATGTGGTTCTGTTGCTTGCTCCACACCTCCTTTCCAGTGATGTCGACTAAGAACCATTCAATTTTTCCAGAGGGGAAGCCCGTCAGCTGAAGCTTCGATTGGTCCGTAGTAGGGTTTGGAAACAGTCGTATCTCCTCGTCGAAAGAAGGTGTCAGGATACTCGTTGTCAAAATGCTGATGTTAACGGTCGCTAAGCTGTCGCAGCCGTTGATTGCCGTTAGTTGCAGCACAATGGTCGTATCGCTGGCGAATGTTTGACCGGCATAAGGCTCGGTGGGTGATAAGGTGATGTTTTCTTCCGATTCGTAGACTGGCAAAATGCTCAATTCCAGCACAACTGTACTGTCACAACCAGAATTGTTTTCAAACATGGCTGTGTAGATGCCCTCTTCGCCATATCTCTCGCCGTCCAATTCGAAGAATTCTCCCTGGCAAACCGACTCATTTAGATTGGTTACCACTCGATCAAAGACTTGTAGATGGATGGTCCAGTTGCTGTCGCAGCCGGCTGCCGTGGTATAAGATTCGACCAGGCTGGTATCGGCAAAGTAGGCCGTTCCATTGTATCGCTCGCCAAAACATAGCTCCAGGTTTTGGGTTTGCTCATAAACGGGGAAGACTTCCAGCGCAAGCATGACAGTACTGTCGCAGCCACCACTGGCTTGTAGGACGGCTGTGTAATTGCCACTTTGGCTGTAGGTTTCCAACCCCAATTGATAGGTTTCTCCTTGGCAGATACTGGCAGCTACATCCGTTTCGATGTTGTCAAATACTTCTATCTGATATTGAACGAGGCTGTCGCAACCAAAAACACTTTGAAATTGCTTGTTTACAGTAGCATTGCTCGTGTAGACTTGACCGTCGAAGGTACCGCCAAAACACAGGCTGACTGTTTGCTCAATCTCATAAACTGGGGCCACCTCCAAGCTCAGATGGACGGTACTGTCACAGCCGTTTTTGGCAGAAAATACAACTTCGTAGTTTCCAGCAAGCGCAAAAGTCTCATTACCTAGCGCATAGGTTGCTCCATCGCAAATCGAGGCGGTCAAATCACTTTCCAAAAGCTCAGCTACATCAATGTCGTAATACACCAAACTATCACAACCATTCACCGTATGAAACAGCTTTTGAATATCGGCATCGGAGGTGTATGTCTGTCCATCGAACTGCCCACCGTAACATAGCGATACCGCTGCTGTTTGCTCGTAGGTGGGTAAAACCGCAAGGTCCACAACAACCGTACTGTCACAACCTCCGACTGCCTGGAAAGCTGCCGTATATTTCCCAGCAGCTGTGTATGTCTCCGCCCCCAATTGGTAGCTTTCACCCATACAAATAGCTGCATCAATGTTGATTAAAATATCGTCTGAGACCTGAATATCGTAGTGGACCAAGCTGTCGCAACCTGCCACAGACTGATAAGTCCTGTCGACCGTTGCATTGTTGGTATACACTTGGCCGTCGAAGGTACCACCAAAACACAATCCAACAATTTGATCTACTTCATAGCTCGGGTCAACCGTGAGGGCCAATTGCACCGTACTGTCACAACCGCTCGCAGCAGTAAGCGTTGTACGGTAATTTCCAGCATCTTCGTAGGTAATGCCACCAAATTCGTATTGCTCACCCTGACAAATATTGGCCACCAAGTTCGTTTCGATTTTATCGGAGACAGCAATTCGATAAGTTATTAAACTATCGCAACCCGCCTGACTTTGGTATTGCTTATCAACCACGGCGTCCTCCGTGTAAATCTGCCCGTTAAAAAGATCGCCATAGCACAAATCGACGATCTGCTCCAAATCATAGGTCGGTAAAACGGCTAGGTTGAGATTTACGGTGCTGTCGCAACCTTCGGCGGCCTGCAACTCGGCTTGGTAATTTCCAGCATCTGTGTAAAGAAGGCCAGCCAATTCGTAAGTATCACCTTGACAAATTTCGGCGGATACTGTTGTCTCGATATTTTCGGAAACCATAATTCGGTAGGCCACCAAACTATCGCAACCCGCCTGACTTTGGTACTGCCTATTGACGACGGCATCCTCCGTATAAATCTGCCCGTCAAAAAGATCGCCATAGCATAAATCGAGAGTCTCCT
>JBCCSZ010000396.1:0-5634 GCA_039199225.1 Bacteroidota bacterium | reverse complement strand
GAAAACTTAAAAGTAAGCAGCAGGCCAGATTGAAACATAAGAACAATCGAATGGGCAGACCCAGTGTCACTTCACGGCGTCGAATCCAGGCAAACATTTTTGAAAGGAAATTATTTTTATTTTTCATAGCTAAAAATTAAGTGAAGAAGTGGGTAGCAATGGAGCTATCAAATAGTCAGTCCAAAAATTGACATACTAAACTTCTTAAGTTCCACCAAAATAAGCTAAATAAACTGAAGGTGCTCAGTTATTTTATTTATTTCAGCCAGACAACTTGTTATGTAAGTAATTTATCTAAAATTATCAATTAATTATAGTATTGTTTACATCCATTTAGGCATTTTTGGACTCTTTAAATTGATTATGATTTTTGCACAAATCAGACAAAAGAAGTCGGCAAGAGAAAAGGTAGATTTTCTCCGTTCCAAACCACCCCTAGGTTCGGAACGGCCCCTCAATACTTACCTGTATCGCTGGGTAGCGGCTGCCTTGCTGTTGTTGCAATTCCTTCCTTATTTAATACTTTGGGATCAAGCATATATTCGCATCCACGATACCTTGGAAGGAGAATGGTTGTGGTATCATTTACTATTTGAAAACAACCTAGTTTTCGACTCAAGTGGTCAAGCAGTAATAGAGCAGGTAATGAATGGATTACCCCGTCGATTTCTGCACAGCCCTTGGTCCATGGAAATTTTATGGATCAGTCTGTTTGGTATTTACGGTGGCTACATTTTTAACTACTGCCTAACACACTTATTGGGTTTTATGGGGATGTACTTATTGTTGCAAAAACATCTACTAAAAGATCCGAGGCAAGAGTACATCAGCCTAGGCGTAGCCCTTTGCTTTAGTTGGATTCCGGCCTTTACGGTCTTTGGATTGAGCCTATTGGGACTCCCACTACTGATTTATTGTTTACTAAATATATATCGGAATCAACACCAGATACTATCCTATTTTTTCATCCTTTTATTTCCTTTTTATTCCTCTGTAGTTTGGGGCGGGCCAGCAGCTCTTTTGATGGGCTTTGGATTGGCGGCGTATACCTATTGGAAGACTGCAAAATGGCAAATGCATTTGATTTGGCCCTGTCTCATTTTGGCGCTAGGCTATCTGATTGCCGATTGGCCCTTGTTTCAATTCGCCTTAGACAAAGGAGACTTCATTTCTCAGCGCGAGGAATACAACTACTTCTATAACAAGGAATTATCCTGGCAATTCAGCCTTCAAGAAGCGTTTCACCTGCTGTTTATTGGGCATTACCACGTCGCAACTTTAGTAAGCATTCCCATGCTATTTAGTGCTTTCATCTTGTTGCTTCGACGAGGTTGGTCGCAGCGGATGATGCGCATAGGAGCTGCCTTAGCAGGCATATTGGTGTTCTATGGTTTGTACAATTGGCTGGTGTATTGGGGTGGAGATTATTTCCCACTTCTGAAGAGCTATAAATTCAATCGCATTGGTATTTTAGTACCATTATTTTTATTTATTTTATTTGCACAGAGTCTATTTGAGCTGCACTCTAAGCAGCGTATTCGTCGCAGTATTTTATTTTTAATCGCTTTCCAACTCATCAATTGCATCGCATCCAACGACGAGTTTTTACACAATGTTCGCCTCATTTCCGGCAACAGTAGCAAGCCCAGTTTTCAAGCTTTTTACGACACGGAGCTGTTCGGCGAAATTAAAAATTTCATCGGTCGACCTCAGAAAGATTACCGGGTGGTCAGCTTGGGATTGCATCCTGCTATTGCACAATACAATGGATTTTACACCCTGGACGCCCATCAATCTTTGTACAGCTTATCACACAAAAAACAGTTTCGAAATATTATTGCTCGGGAACTGGATAAAAATCCATTAGTTAAAAAAGAATTTGATGAATTTGGCAACCGCTGTTATCTCTTTTCTGCCGAACTTGGCAAAAATGAAGGCATAGCTTTTATGCAAAGCCGCAAAATAAAAGGCGTCGTTCACCAGCTGGATATTGAAACAAAGCCACTCTATGAAATGGGTGGACGCTATATTTTTTCAGCAGTAGAAATTCGCAATTCCAAAGACCTAAAATTAAAACTTCGAAAAGTATTTGAAAAACCAGATTCGCATTGGCGCATCTACCTATATCAACTTGTACAATGAAAACTAAATGGATAAAATTACTAGCTTGGGCAGCTTTGGGAATCACCTGTTTTCCACTCTTTACACCCATCATCAGTCACTACCTATGGCAGGCTCATAAAGCTGTTCAACAGCAACAGAATTTTGCTTACAGGCGCGCTGTTACTACTTTGACCAAATGGACTTTCCGAAGCATGTATGCTCTCATACTACTCTTGGGGACTGTCACCGTTTATGTATTTTTTATGGGCGGCAACTTGATCCCCCGGCTGGCATCTTTTTACTAAAGTTTGCAGGCGGCACATTTTGTACCGCATATCAATATGAACTGCCGAAAGAATGACAAAAATTACTGCATGACTCGAAGAATGAATCATGACAAAATGAAATTTTACACAGATACTTAAAGCTCCTCTAAGCGACTCATTCGCTTATTCATCCAGATACTACGATTATAGAATTTAATGTTTAAGTAATACAAGCTTAAGACTGACTTTAGAACTGAAGCTTATGTTTACCATCATCGCAATAACTTCCAGTTCATCACAGTCATTTATCAAAAAAAACTTAAGTAAAAGTATTTAAGCATTTATCTTTGTTCCCCTTTTTCTTTTACTCATTGTTAATACCCAATAGTTGTGAATGTAATGAAGCGTTGTTTAAAAGGTTTAGCATTTCCACTTTCCCTTGCCCTGCTTTCCCTAGTTTGCACCTCCGCGATCGCTCAATCTTCCACCTTGGCCGCTCCTTCTACAAAATTGATTTGTGGTCAGTTGACCATTCCCTGGGAAATGGATTGGATGGGAAAAGATGAGATTATTTTCTCCGAGCTGTCCGGGCAAATTCGAAAAGTAAATATCCAAACTCAGCAAGTCAAAACACTTTATAAAGTTCCAGGACTTGCATGTGAACTACAGGCCGGTTTAATGGGATTGGCCTTGCACCCAGATTTCCCGAAAAATACTTCAGTATTTATCGCCTATACTTATTATGAAGCAGAAAGGCTATTTTTAAAAGTAGATCGACTGACATACCAGAGTACGATGGATAACTTACAGTTCGATCAAACAATTGTGGAAAAACTAGCTGCCAGTTCGACCAATATCGGAGGGCGATTGCTTTGCAGCCCCAGCGGTTATTTATTCCTTAGTGTTGGAGACCGAAAATTTGGGGATAGCGCCCAAGATACTTTGTCTCCCAATGGTAAAATCCTCCGCTATAGACTCGACGGCAGTATTCCGGCTGATAATCCAATTCCAGGAAATCCACTGTGGGCCTATGGTTTTCGCAATCCACAGGGCTTAACACTAATGAACGGACGCTTGTATGGTTCAGACCACGGCACCTTCAACAATGACGAACTCAACCGAATTACCAAAGGTGCAAATTATGGCTGGCCCCTTTTGAGTGGTCCTTGCGAAGGAGAATTTCAAGCACTTTGTACTTTCAAAAATCTATCAGCACCCTTACAGAGTTGGACACCAACCATCGCACCAAGTGGCATGGCCCATTATGCCAAAGCAGGTACTTTTCCCAGTTGGGAAAACAGCCTTTTGATGGCCAGTCTGAAGGGACAAAAATTAAAGGTTCTACGCCTGAGCAAAAACGGAAATGACATCTTGGAAGAAAAAGATTTTCTGAGCGATATGCACAATCGCATTCGGGATGTATTGGTGAGTCCCGAAGGACGTGTATTCATTTGCACCTCCAATTCAGATATGTACGGTGGACAAGCGGATGGCTCAGACAAAATTCTGGAATTGGTTGCAGAGAGTGGAGATACCGATCTTGCAGACGAAGACGCTACGACGATACCGCCAACGGATGAAATTAGGTTGGATTCCACTGTTTTGGAAATTCGCGTCTTGGCAAAAAATCTCCGGTTGCCTTGGGACATGGTATGGGGGCCGGATAATCATCTTTGGTTTTCGGAAAGAGGAGGAGCCATTCGCAAAATGGACCCCGAGAGCGGAAGGATGCGACTCGTCTATCAAGCAGAAGACGTTTTTGAATCCAAGGATAATTCTGGTATGCACGCTTTTGCCCTTCATCCAGACTTTCCCAATACCCCTTATGGCTATGTTCACTATACCAATGAAAATTACAACTCCAAGCTCGTGCGCCTTCGGTACGACCTGCAGCAAGAGACTTTTCAAGAAGACTCCACCATCCTACCAATCATTTTGGGACATGTAACCCACAATGGCTCGCGATTGCAATTTGCCAAAGATGGCAGTCTGTTCTTTTGCGTAGGCGATGCATACAAAGGTCGCCATGCCCAGAAAATCAAAAAGCTCAATGGAAAAATCCTCCGCATTTGGCCGGATGGCCGCATTCCAGCAGACAACCCATTCGAAAACAATCCGGTTTGGTCCTATGGACACCGCAATCCGCAGGGCATGGTCCTGACGGAAGATGGTCGGCTCTATGCTTCTGAACATGGCGCCTCCAATGACGACGAATTGAACTTGATCACAAAGGGGCGCAACTACGGCTGGCCGGAGGTAGAAGGCTGGTGCGATCTCCCTTCAGAAAAATATTTCTGTAGCGAGCACAACATCGCTCAACCACTGATTACCTGGACACCGACCCAAGCACCGGCGGGGCTAGACTATTACGACCACCCTGCCATCCCAGAATGGCGCAACTCCTTGTTGCAAGTATTTCTGAAAGGCGAATCTTTGTTGGGCGCACGTCTGAAACAAGTCAAACTCAACGAGGCAGGCGATCGGATCGCTTACTACAAAGACTTTTTGAATGGAACATTCGGTAGACTGCGCGATGTACTGGTCGCTCCGGACGGACGGGTATTTTTATGCACCTCCAACAGAGAAACCAACGGCAACGGCTCTGTGCTGAGAACAGCGGAAGACGATCGGATCATAGAATTGCGCGCCGCATCGCCCCTACCCTCCAATAAAATTATTTCAACTAAAATCAATAAACCCTAAAAAGTCAGAAAAAGTATAAAACTCCGTTAAATGCTTTAGTATGTTAACGGAGTTTTACTTTTGAGCTTGGCGTCCAAAAGCCGCTTAGTCTACCTGTAACGTTGAGCGAATACGACGTAGCTTTTTCAAGGCACCCAGCTCGCTTTCGTATACACACTTCACGCCATCACCTGCTGCCAATTCGAAATTCCGGATGTCTTTAACCAAACGACGCATGCCCGTTGGTTCGACGGATGCGGCTTGATCCGAACCCCACATCGCCCGATCCAAGGTGAAGTGACGCTCGACAAAATCGGCACCCAAAACGACGGCTGCCAGGGTCGTCGCTAAGCCTGTTTCGTGGCCAGAATAACCGATGGGTAAACCTGGAAAAGTATGCTGTAATGTTTGCACCATCGATAGGTTGAGCTCCGGTAGCGGGCAGGGATAAGCAGAGGTGGAATGAGCAATCATCAAATTGTCGGTTCCCAATGCTTCTACAGCTCGATGAATCTCGTCCATGGTAGACATACCCGTAGAAATCATCAGTGGCTTCCCGGTTGCTTTCATCGCTTTTAGCAGT
>JBCCSZ010000395.1:0-5644 GCA_039199225.1 Bacteroidota bacterium | reverse complement strand
TGTCACGTTTCTGTCTGTCCCATAGGCGTATGTTTTCCCCTTTAATGTATACAAGTTTGACAAGCGACTGATTAAATAGTTGATAAAATTATATGGATTTTTTACTGATTTAAGGAGCTGTCACGAAAAATGCTTGTTTTGGTTTGCAATTGCTACCAAGGGATTGATCTGAGGCAGTAGAAGATGTATTTTTAGGTCGAACAAACACAAAATAATTGGGCATGGTAAAATTAATATGCGCCTCAATTATTTGCCTGACAATCTCTATGAACAGTCACTTTTCAAAGACAAGCACCCTGGCTCAGTCTTTTCAAGTAGACCCATACATTACTTCCCTCCGCCCGGATTTGAATGGCAATGACATTGAATGGATCAAATGGTCGAATCCCGAAATTAGGATCGAGACATACGTCACTTCCAGCTTGGCAGACCCTTACGGCCTGGCCTACAGCCTGCGGAGAGGACATTACGAACTAAAAGCCTACATAGAAGGACCCCATACCCTGGGCATCCGCTCGAAGAGGGTCAACACACAGATTTTCATAAAGGGGGAGCAGCAGCAAACAACAACCTCTTACAAGATTTACATTCCAGCACACTTGGACATTGTAGATTGATAGAACCTATTGCTTTAAACGGCTTCCGTTTGCTTTTGAGGCATGTGTTCTAAGCATTGGGTTACTTGTTCTGCAAGCCTGTAAACATCCGGGTCTTTGAATAAATTTCTGTGGCGGCCATCGACCATCCGGAAGCTGACCTTGTCACCGGCTATATCCTTCCAAGTGGTTTCGATTTGCTCCTGTTTTCCTGGTAGGTCTTTGAATTGGGTGCTGATGATAACGGTTATATTTCCATCGTATGGTTTCCATATGTACTTGGAGAGAATGTTTCCCAGGGACTCTTGCATGAGCGTTAGGGTGCTTTTCTCTTCGACGACCTCTTTGCCATTGACTTTATTGGTCAGGCGCTGCACGCGACCTTGTAAGCGTCTATAGATGGTTTTCCAGTTGCCATCTTTCAGCAGTTTTGTGAGGTTTTGGACGGCTGTTGTTTTTTCGACCTTCTTGGGTGTATTGGTCGGTACGATGGAATCGACGATGATGAGTTGGCCAACTTCTTCTCCAACTTTTTTCAACTGTTGGGCCATTTCAAGGCCAACGGCATTGCTGAAGCAGTAGCTTAGGAATGCATAAGGCCCGTGGGGCTGAATGCTTCGAATTTCCTTGAGGTAGTGACTGGCCATCTCTTCGATGCTGCTGTGAAAGGCAGAGTCGCCATCCAGGCCAACGGGTTGCATGGCATAAATGGGCCGATCGGGAGACATGGCCTTAGCAAAGAGGTTGTAAAAAAAGACATGGGCGCCACCGCCATGGATGCAAAAGAGTGGTGTTTGCGAGCCGCTTGTCCGCAATGGAACCATCGATGACCAACTATCCGAATGGTCTCCGGTCAGGACATTGGCCAAGCCCCGAATGGTCGGATTTTGCATCAGCGTAGCAGGAGAGGTTTTGTAGGGCGTCTCGGTGTTGATGCGATTCAGGAGCCGCAGGGCCAAAAGGGACTTGCCGCCAATTTCAAAGAAGTTGTCTGTAACGCTGATCAATTCCTTACCCAACAACTCTTCCCACATGCTGGACAGCTGCAATTCAATTTTATTCTGAGGAGCAACATAGTCTTTTAGTTGACCATTGCCCGCCTTGCCATTGGGATGGACGGCAATGGCCTGAACGGCATTGGAGCGAACATAGGTGGAAGGGGCGATTTGCTGCAAAAGATCATCGACCGACGCGTCCGTTAAAGACTGAAGTAATCGTGGCAGTCTGCTGAATTGCGATTCAATCCAGTGGATGACTTCCTCTGGGATGTCTTCTTTGTAGTAGAGTGAAAAATGCAGTGTATCTCCGGGAAGGACAACCATCGTCAGTGGATAGGTCGTTGTGAAACCTCCTGAGAATTCAGAAACGGCCAGCTCCCCACCCTTTAGCTCCTTCCAGGGGAAGTTTTCAAAAACGAGCAAACTGTCAAAAAGCGGCAAGTGGCCCGGGCGTTTGATCCAGGATTCTATCTGCCCCAATGTTACTTGCTCAAAACGTTGTGAGGCAAGGTATTGCTTTTGAATATTCGACAGCCACTCAGAAATGCGTTGCCCCTTCGCTATCTGGATGCGTACAGGTAGTAAGTTGGAGAACAATCCTGCCATCAATTCCAGGTTGGGTAAATCGCCGGACCGGCCGGAAACGGTCATCCCAAAGCCGATGTCTTCCTTTTGCAAAAGCCGACCCAGTAAAAGCGCCCACATGCCATTTAATAAGGTGTTGAAAGTCACGTGTTTCTTTCGAGCGTACTGTTCCAACTGACGGCTTGCCTCCACATCCAGTGAAAAGGATTGGACTTTAAATTCGTTGGACGTAGTAGACGTATCTTCTGCTATTAAGCTAGGTTCGTGAAAGCCTTCCAAGCGTTCTTTCCAAAACCCTTCTGCCGCTTTCATATCTTGACGTCCCAACCAATTGAAATAGGTCTTGTAGGCGGGGATGGCCTCCAATTGAACCATCTTTCCCTTGCAAGCACCATCGTAATAAGCCATGGAATCTTGTAAAACGATGGCCGCCGACCAACCATCAAACAATATGTGGTGGCAGGTCCAAACCAAATAGTGCGCCTGCTCGGACATCTTGATGAGCATCAAGCGAGATACGGGTGCCTTCGAGAGGTTGAGTCCTTGTGAAAGGTCCGCTTTTTTGATATTGGTCAGTTGTTCTTTCTGTTGATCTGCAGACAGGTCGGACCAGTCGTGTAAAACCCAATTGAGAATGGATTGTCGCTGAATAACTTGGACAGGCTTTTCTAGGTCCTTCCAGTGGACGGAAGTCCGCAGGACGGAGTGTCGCTGGACGGTTTGCTGCCAGGCTTGCTTGAACAGATTTAAGTCCAGTGGCCCTGTAAGTTTGCACTGTACGTGTAATAGACCCTCATCTCTTTGTTCTTGCAGGCTATGTAGCAAAAGGGCCTGCTGCATAAAGGTCAGCGGAAAAATAGCTTGTACATTGGATTTTTTCATCTGATATAGTTTCCTAAAACAAATCCATCAGTTTGTCCAGGTCCGACTGGCTCAAGTCGGCATCCGGAAAATCTGTTGGCGTATGTTCACTTTGTTCCATTGATGCGCAGTGGTTGATTAATTGATTCAAACAGTTGTGGTAATTATCGATAAGTGTTTCAATGGTTTCCGCCTTGTAAAGCTCATGGCTATAGTCCCAGCGCATGTGCAATTGACCTTCTTGAATGAAAGCATTGATTTCGAGTAGCTGGTGACGTTCGGATATATCAGCTCTGGCGTCTTGGAAGACCATCTGTTGCTTGCCAAAAATCGAGGAGGCTTGCTGATGGCGCTGACCCAAGAAATTGAATATGATTGCAGGTTGTTGTTGTAAAAACTCGCTGGTATCCGATGCTAGATAACGTAAGATACCATAACTCAAGCCTCCAATGGGAATTTTTCGCAACTTTTCTTTGACAGACTTAATCAAGGAGCCTGTATCTAGCTTGGAATCAATTTGAAAGCTCAGTGGGAAATAGCTGGTAAACCATCCGATGGTCCCAGTGAAATCTTTGTCCTCATATTCTCGTCCGTGGCGTTCCAAGCTCAGCGATATTTCAGACAGGCCCGACCACTGGTGTAAAACCTCTAGTAGTGCGACTATCAATAGTTCGTCGGTGCGGGTATTGTAAGCCTGGTTGGTCGTATTCACCAGCATTTGCGTCGTATCGCTGGGGAGTTCAAGGAAGGCTGTACGAATATTCGCCTCCGTCTGTGGAAGCTTCACTGGAAAATCACTGGGAAATACCTCCTTGCTCTGCGCTTGTTTTTGCCAAAAATCAAGGTCCGCCTGTACCTGCTCTTCATTGGCCATTTCCGTCAAAAGCTGCACCCACATCCCGTAGGAGGAAGTTTTGGGGAGAGGGCTGATCTGTTTTCCTTGTGAAAGCTGAGAGCAAAAAGTCTGGAGTTCTTCCACTAGAAGCTGCCAGGAAACATTGTCTATGACCAGGTGGTGTGCAATGAGCACGATTTTATTGGCCTGTACCTCGCCGCATTCGAAGTGAAGAGCTTGAAAGAGCTTTCCATTCTCTAGCTGAAAGTCCGCCTGCGTTTCTCGTATAGTAGCTTGAATAAATGCTTCCTGTTCGATTGAATTGTGCTGCCCAATATCGTAAGCGTGAAAAATAGAATCTTCTTCTGGCGGCATGATTTCGGCTTGCCATCCTGTCTCAGATTTTTCAAAACGCAAACGCAGAGATTCATGTCGTTGATACAATTGGTCAATGACCTTTTGGAGTGCCTCCACCGCTAGATCGACTCGCAGATCAAAGGAAAAGATTTGGTTCCAGTGTTGGACGGCAGCTTTGTGTTCTTCAAAAAACCAATGTTGAATAGGTGTCAAGGGGACCGGCCCGGAACTTGCTGGAAGTGCGACCTCCTCTTGCTCGGTTGTCTGCGTGAAGAGTGCCAATTCTGCAATGCTTTGCAGATCGAACAATTGATTGGGCGCCAGTTGGATGCCTACTTTTCTAGCCTTTGCAATAATCTGTATGCTGAGTATGGAGTCTCCACCGATTTCAAAGAAATTATCGTGGATACCAATGGGTTGCACATTTAGCACCTCTTCCCAAATATTGACCAGTTGCTTTTCTATATCTGTTTTTGGGGGCGTATATTGCTGTTCGCCGGAGGGGGCTCGCCTGTCGGGAGCAGGGAGCGCACTGTGGTCGATTTTGCCATTGGGCAACCTTGGAAACTCATCCAGCTCTACAAAATGGCTCGGGACCATATAGTCTGGCAGCTGGCCTTTCAGTCTTGACTGAAGGGATGCTAATTCGACCTTTTCATCTTTGACAAGATAAGCAACCAATTGTAAGTTTTGTTGACTGCTGTTGCTGGCTGAAGATGCGGTCGAACTGGCCTGCTCGGCTATTTGTCGGGCGAGTAGTTGTCGCCTTTGGGGCGAAAGTTTTTGTAGCCTAGAGAGTAAATCTGTCGTAGTCATTTCAATGTATTAGCAATCCCTTTCTGTGAGGGTCGTCGTTCGTCCAGCTATCTATAGCGGGTTAAACACTTGGTGAATTCTTTGGTTCACTGAGCAAACTTTCCAACGCTTCTTCTGGTAACATCTCGACAATTCGCAAAAAATGTTCAGCTTGTTCTTGGGGGAATGATTCCAGCGCTTTGGCCAACTCATCGACAGTAGAACTACCTTCCTGAAATTTGGGATGATTGGCCTCGGCGCGTGCCACGACGACAGCTTCTGAGATGCCATCCTGTTGCAAAATTCTTTCTCGAATCTCATCTGGCTCAATTCTATAACCTCGAATCTTGACCTGGTGGTCGGCTCTGCCGAGAAAGTCGATGAGGCCGTCTGGTCGGTAGCGGGCTAGGTCGCCGGTTTTGTACAGTTTGGCACCGGCAGCTTGACTAAAAGGGTCTGGAATGAAGCGCTCTTCGGTCAGGTCGGGTCTATTGAGATAACCCTGTGTGACGCCGATTCCTCCAACATACAGCTCGCCACTGATCCCGGCTGGAACTGCCTGGAGGTGTTGATCCAGTATGTAGATTTGCGTATTGGCAATCGGGCGTCCTATTGGG
>JBCCSZ010000394.1:0-5699 GCA_039199225.1 Bacteroidota bacterium | reverse complement strand
CTTTACTTTGAGTTCAGTTATGCCAGCAATATCTATAAAAAATAGTAACAAGGAGAGTAAAATACTCCAAGCAGCTGAAGAGTTGTTCTTTTCTGTGGGCTTTGCCAATGCCAAAATGGAGGACATTGCCAAGAAAGCAGACTTCAGCAAGGTGACGGTTTACTCCTACTTTGGCAGTAAGGCCAACCTCTATATGGCCATTACCTACAATGCAATGCAAGACCTTATCAATGGTTTGTATGCCGTATTGGAACAGGAAAAGGGTAAATCCGGCTTTGATACCTTCATAGCCCTTTCTGTTAAATACCTGGACTTTTGCGTTCGCAAGCGCCACTACGTTGACCTCATGCTCAACTATCTTTCGATGGTTCGGATGGCGGTTGCCGGAGAAAAACTGGATAAGCTCTCACAATCCCTTCAGGAGAGCATTTACTACCGCAAATTGAGAGGAATTCAAAATGTATCGATCGAATTGGCCGTCGAAGAGATTGTTCGGGGCCAAAAGGACGGAAGCATCAAGACAAAGAAGTCGCCCTGGATTATTCACCATATGATGTGGTCGATGATTACGGGCTTTGCCAAAGTCAACTACCAGCCTTCTGCCAAGACTTTTATACATGCCGACAACGAAGAATGGAAGACCCTGCTCATCAATACCATTCGTGGTATTTGTCAGGATAAAATTTAAAACATCTTAAGAATTCACCAGATTAAACTTCATTTAAAATGGCTAAAAAATATATCGACCTTTCAACCGTAAAATTCCAATTGTTCGACGTACACAAGATGGATGAAGTATTTGACTATGAACATTACAGCCACCTAGACAAGGAAAGCATCGATATGTTCCTGGATGCTTCAAAGGATTTTGCCGATCAGGAGTTGTACGACAGCTTTAGGGAAATGGATGAGCATCCGGCGCACTTCAAGGATGGAAAAATTGTGACGCATCCAGCGGTTGGTACCATTATGAAAAAGGGAGGAGAAATGGGCCTTATCTCGGCTGTTTTTCCAATGGAACACGGTGGAATGCAAATGCCTCTATCGGCCCACACGGCCGCCTTTTGCGTTATGGAAGCAGCCAACAACCACCTGATGGGATACCCTGGCTTGACGCAGGGAGCTGCAGAACTCATTCTGGCATTTGGAAATGAAGAATTGCAAAAGACCTACCTGCCCAATATGTTGACTGGAACCTGGGGCGGAACGATGTGTTTGACCGAGCCACAAGCTGGTAGCTCTTTGTCTGATATTACAACGACGGCTTATCCACAAGAGGATGGCAGCTACAAGATCAAGGGACAGAAGATTTTCATCTCCGGTGGAGACCACGAGTATGCGGATAACTTCATCCACCTATTGTTGGCACGGATCGATGGTGCGCCAGCAGGTACTAAGGGGATTTCCCTTTTTGTAGTGCCTAAGAAGCGAATCCAAGCGGATGGATCACTGACAGCCAATGATGTTGTGACAGCTGGGGACTACCAAAAGATGGGGCAGAAGGGATATTGCACGACCCACCTGATGTTTGGTGAAAGCAACGACTGCCACGCTTGGTTGGTAGGAGAGCCACACCGTGGTTTGGGATATATGTTTAAGATGATGAATGGGGCTCGGATTGGTGTAGGACGAGGTGGCGCGGCCATCTCAATGGCTGCTTACTATGCTTCTTTGGAGTATGCCAAGGAGCGTCCGCAAGGCCGTAAAATAGAATCTTCTGGTAAGAAAGATGTTCATACAGAGCAAACACTTATCATCAACCATCCGGATGTGCGCCGCATGTTGCTGCTTCAAAAGTCCCTTTCAGAAGCTGCCATGAGTCTGGTGCTACAAGGGGCGGTATATGCCGATCATATGGAAGCTACTACGGACCCGGCAGAGAAAGAAAAATACCACTTGTTGCTTGAGATGATGACGCCAATGGTCAAAACATTCCCAGCCGAAAAAGGGCAGGAATCGATCAACAACGGACTGCAGGTTCTGGGAGGTTATGGCTTCTGTTCCGAATACATCTTGCAGCAATACTACCGCGACATCCGCATCTTCTCCATCTACGAGGGAACAACGGGCATTCAGTCTTTGGATTTGCTGGGTCGTAAGATGGTTATGCAGGGCGGTAAAGGGGCTCAGTTGCTTGCTCAAGAAATTCAGCGCAGTATTGAAGATGCTATGACTTTCGATGAACTAAAGCCTTATGCAAAAACCATGGGTAAAAACCTACAGTTGTTGGCTGAGGTGATGTCCTTCCTACAAGGTTTTGCCCTCAAGGGAGAGTATGAGCGCTTTGTTTCGGACGCAACCATTTTCATGGAGTTGATGAATACGATTGTTGCTGGCTGGCAATGGCTGAAGATGGCTACACGCGCCAAGCAAGCCCTCACGACTGGTGACAATACTTACACAGCGAAATTTTATGAAAGTAAAGTCCACTGCCTGAAGTTTTACTTCAAATACGAAATGCAAAGAACCAGTAGCCTGGCAGATATATTGATGGATGAGGAGGTGTTGACGATTGTGAAGGAGGATGAGGAGGTTATTGTTTAGTTAGCGGTGAGCGGTGAACTGGTGAGCAGTGATCTGTGATTGAGTGATTTGGTGATCTGTGATTTAGAGGAATTGCTAACTGTCAACTGCTGACTGGAATACCTTTCGACGGTTTTTAAAAAAAGCGGTGAATGGGTGAGGTTTACTTGCCTGTTCACCGTTTTTATATTTGTTTTTTGCCAATTGCATTTATTTTGTATTTTAGGTGAAATATCTTGAATTATGAAGCCAGTTAGACTTTTCGATTATCTGTATTTTCAAAAAGAAAAAAATCCTTTGGGCCGATCGATGGGGCAGCGGAACGATAAGGGGGATTGGGTATTTTACAGTACCGAACAGATTGCGGATACGGCGGAAAAGGTTGCTTCTGGCTTGATTGATTTGGGGTTGGAAAAAGGGGATCGGGTGGCCATTAGTTCTTACAAAAACCGGCCGGAATGGACGATCATGGATTTGGCCATTCAAATGGCAGGGATGGTTTCGGTACCCTTGTATCCGACGATCAGTCCTACGGAGTATGAATTTATTTTGAACGACTCTAGTTGTAAGTTGGCATTTTGTGGGGCGTTTGACCTTTACGACAAGCTTCAAACGGCCAAGGCCAATGTACCCAGCTTGCAAGCTATTTATACCTTTGATGTGCAAGACGGCCGGCCGCATTGGGAGTCTATTTTTTCGGATGCGAACAAGGAGGAGGTGGAGAAGCGCATGGCTGCAGCCGAGCCGGACGACTTGCTTACATTGATCTATACTTCTGGGACGACTGGCCGGCCCAAGGGCGTTATGTTGACGCATCGAAACATTGGGCATGTGGTGGAAGAAACGGCCTCGATGCTACCGGCCGATGCAGGTGATCCTGTCTTGAGCTTCCTGCCTTTGTGCCATATTTATGAACGGACGGTTTCTTTTTCTTATTTGAAAAACTGTGTTTCTGTCTATTATACTGGAACCACTAACCTGGCCGGCCCTACGGGTGATTTGGCCAGCGTTAAGCCCATCTTCTTTACGACGGTTCCCCGCCTGCTGGAAAAGGTATACGAGGCGATTTACAACAAGGGTTTGCAGTTGACTGGTCTCAAGAAGAAATTGTTTTTTTGGGCTTTGAATATGACGGACTCTTATGAATTGGGCATGGACCAAAGTGGGTTGAAGTGGCGAATCGCAGATAAGTTGATTTTTAGTAAGTGGCGTGAGGCGCTTGGTGGCCAGTTAAATGGTATTGTGACCGGGGCGGCTCCTTGCCCTAAGAAAATCATGCAGGTGTTTTGT
The DNA here is from genome assembly GCA_039199225.1 of Bacteroidota bacterium. GTDB lineage: Bacteria > Bacteroidota > Bacteroidia > Chitinophagales > Saprospiraceae > JBCCSZ01. Next base: position 1,886 of record JBCCSZ010000394.1, on the reverse strand, counting down.
GCAGCAGGCATTCCCATTCGCGAAGGCTACGGCCTGACAGAAACTTCGCCGACCCTAACGGTGAATACTTTCTATGAGGGAGGCGCTGTGATTGGTGCGGTCGGTTATGCACTCAAGGGGGTCGATCTGATGTTGGATCGGGAAGAATGGGATTATAAGGAGGGAGAAGGAGAGATATTGGCGCACGGCCCGAACGTCATGCAGGGCTATTACAACAATCCCGAAGCCAATGCCAAGGTGTTTAAGGAAATCGATGGAAAGCGCTGGTTTAGAACGGGGGACATCGGGAAGTTTGTCGATGGACCCGGTGGCAAAAAGTTTTTGAAAATAACGGATCGGAAGAAGGAATTGCTGAAAACTTCCGGTGGTAAATATGTCGCTCCGGCTCCGATCGAAAATCGGATGAAAGAAGACTTTTTGATTGAACAGATGATGGTGGTTGGCGACAAAAAGAAATTTGTGTCTGCCCTCATCGTTCCGGCAGAGGATGCGCTTAAGAATTGGTGCAGTGAAAATGGTGTCCATTGGACGAGTATGGATGAGGTTTGCCAAAACGAAAGGGTGTATGCCCAATACCAGCGAGTCATCGATCAGTACAATCCTGATTTCAATCATGTAGAGCAGGTCAAGAGATTCAAGCTGATTTCCAAACAATGGCTGCCTTTGCACCCCGACGGATCGGATGCTGAATTGACGCCAACGCTCAAGCTGAAGCGCCGGGTGATTCGCAAGAAATTTCAGGCGGAAATTGACGAGATGTATGCGGTCTGATTCTGTGATCTTCATCAACTAAGTCACTATGCCTGAGTTTATTCACGATAATAAGCTGTATTACAATCCCGTAGAGTTTGCATTGGACAAAATCGGCGGGACTTGGAAGATGCCCATCCTCTGGCGGCTGCGCAAAAAAGTTTTGCGATACAGTGAATTGAAAAAGATTACTCCTCGAATTTCCGACAAGATGTTGACCTCCCAACTTCGCGATTTGGAAGCCAATGGTTTCATTCATCGAAAAGTCTATCCTGTCGTGCCACCCAAGGTCGAGTATTCCATTACAGAGAAAGGGAAGACTGTGATCCCCATCATCAATACCATCAGGGATTTTGGCCTTGGCTTGATGGAGGAAGCAGGGATTGATGTGCAATAAATTCTGCAAAGGAAGTAATTCGTAGATCGACCAGTTCTGACATGCTGTTGTCAAAGCTTCCTAGGCGGTCGAGAAAGACCGTTGTCATACCAGCCTTTTTAGCAGCGATCAAGCCCGATCTGGAGTCCTCAACGACAATGCACGCGCTGGGAGAGAGCTGTAGTTTGTTGGCAGTGTGTAAATAAATCGCTGGGTCGGGCTTGCCCTTTGCTTCGAATTCAGCAGCGGAAAGTACCGAAAAGTAGCGGCTGATTTTCAATTTTTCGAGGACCACTGGAACGAGCCGATACGGAGCATTGGTTGCCAGTCCGATTTTGAATCCTCCTTTAAAAAACAATTCCAGGACGTTTTCAATCCCTTCGATGGCCTTACCTTTCTGCCTTATTTGTGCTTCAACATAGTCGATGACATCGTTTTCAACAGCCGCTAGGCTTCGGTCGGGCCAAGGAGCCAATTCGTACCAGAATTTTGTGACTTCTGCCGTTGTCATTGTGGCTGTTTGCTCTGTTAGGGCGGTCGTCAAAGGGACCCCCAAAGCACCAAAGACCTCCCGTTCTGCCGTTGCCCAGAAACCTTCGGAATCGATCAAGACGCCGTCCATGTCGAAAATGATTGCCTCGTGTTTCATGCTTGTTGTATTTTAGGTGCTTTCGTTGTTACATTTTCCCTCGCTGTCTCCAACAACCGTTGCCAAACGACTCGGGGCGCTGTCAAGATACAATGACTTTTGTATAGTTGT
>JBCCSZ010000393.1:0-5708 GCA_039199225.1 Bacteroidota bacterium | reverse complement strand
TTACAACAACTTCAATACCTTTTTCATTTTTTACGATACCGAAACAGACGAAGCCAGCGGTACGGCCAATGCCGAGGCGGTCAAGTTTGCCCTGTTTCCCATCATTCCAACCGTGACCTGGAACTTCAACTGGAACCAGGGGCGCAAAAAAGAGACAACAGAATTTCAATAGTTCGCCATATGAAGAAACCATTTTTATGCCTCTTGATCGGGATCGTCTATCTAGCGATGGCTTGCGAAAAGGAATTCATTCCCGAGGTAGCCAACGAGCCTGATGAGATTGTTGTAGAGGGCTACATCGAGGCCGGCCCGGATGCCCTACCGCCCTACGTACTGCTCACCCGGACCCTGCCATTCTTTACGGCCATCAGTCGAGACGAGCTGAACGAGATTTTTCTGCACGATGCCGAGGTGGTCGTTACAACCGACGAAGGGGCTGTTCCATTGACAGAAGTTTGTTGGAGTGAGCTGGATCAAAACCAGCGACAATTGCTGCAGCAAGTCATTGGGCAATTTGCAGTAATAGACGATTCGATCGACTTTGAGTTTTGTCTATACATTGATTTGTCCTTCCAGTTGAGGGGGGAGATTGGCAAACGCTACGACTTGTCGGTCACCATGCCGGATGGCAAGCAATTGTCGGCCTCCACCAGCATCCCGCGCCACATTCCGTTGGATACCCTGTTTTTCAAGGTGCCGGTCGGGGAGGTGCCTGATACCCTGAAGGAGCTTCGAACTTTCATCGAAGATACACCTGGCGAGGGCGATTTTTACCGCTACTTTACGGCTACCAATGATGGATCTTTCTTGGCGCCCCTGGGATCGGTGGCTGACGACCTGCTTTTCGATGGCCAGAGCTTTGAGTTTCCACTGCCAAAAGCAGAGCCTTTTGATGCCGATCTCGACGAGCTGGCGGGGCTGTATACCATCGGCGATACCACACACATCAAATGGACCAATATCGATGAGCCCCATTTCAGGTTTTGGAATACCTTGGAGTTCAACACCTTTAATCAGGGACCATTTTCGAATTACACCCGCATTCAAACCAACATTCAGGGCGGATTGGGCATCTGGGGAGGCTACTCCTTTAGTGTATATACGATTGTGGTGGAATAGAAGAAAAAAATGGGAATGCGTTGCTCAGATCATCCAACAGGGCCAACGGTTTTCGGGAAAAAGTAGCTTTAAAATGGAATGCTCCATTTATCAGCGGTTTATTTTACCCTGCGGCTTCAAAGAACGTCTAAATTGCCTTTAGTCCACATTCCCAAGAGGTTTTGATGTATGTTTATAGTTATAGGTACAGAAACGATTCTGGCAGAATCAATCTCTGTGGGATTATTTTTTTGCTCGTTTTATCTTTTCTTATATAGTTCACATCCGTAATATAACAAAAGCTGCTTACTTCCCTTGGTTTATACCTCAAAAGTTCGGACAATTGATCTTTTCCCGGTATTTAGCTGGGTGGGTATAGATCAAAGAGAGTTCGAAGGCGCCTCGGGCGTTGGTGGCAGCTGTGAGGTTGCTGGTGTTGATGTCGTAGCTGATGCCAAGATTCCATCGTTCCATTTCGAGAATGGCTGCAATGGTAAGGGCGTCTGTTGCCAGGTCGATGCCGTTGTCGAGTCGTTTGGATAAATGCATCCAGGCGCCGGCGCGGATGGCTAGTTCGTACCAATCGTGGTTGCTGTAGCGGATATTGGCTCCGAAAGTTGTCGACCGAGAGGGGCCTTGGCCCATGAAGGAGGCGGCGGGCAGCAAGCTCAGTTCGTCGGTGAACGGAATTTCGCCACCCAGGTGCATCAGCCAACGTCGATACAAATTTTCCGTGCCTCCCTCCAGCAGGCTAATGTCTGGGTCGTTGAGGTGGTACAAGGCACCGCCGGCGTAGAGGCTGAGGTTGTCGTCGAACAGTGCATACCACATCAGCCCAGCATTGAAATCAATGAATAAATCGCTTTGCAAGCGATCGCCCTTGATACCTGTTTCGCCGCTGTTGGCATTGGGGTCTGGGCTACCAATCTGACTGTTGAATTGCTCGCTGAACCAAAGGCCACTGGCGTTTAATCGGTTTTGGCCTGCGCCCAGTTGGCCTCCTACAATGACGTATTGATCTGCACTGCTATATCGGCCACCACCCATTTTTTTGAGATAGGAAAAGTTTAAATGTCCTCGCTGCTGAGAAAAACGGGCATCTCCGCTATTGTCGTCCCGCAGTCCGCTGATACCGAGGGCAAAATAGTCCTCTTCCACAGCTCTAAAGCGCATATCAACGCCAAAGGCATAGGTCCGAAAAGGATGGTCTGCCAGTACGCTCGACCATTGGTCCCGATAGTTGACATTGACGCGCCAGCTTCCCTCAAAAACGCCTGTCATGGCTGGGTTCAGATGCATGGGAGCGGCATAGAACTGCGAAAATCGACTGTCTTGGGCCTGCAGCGTCCACGCCAACAAAACGAAAAATAGTATGGGGGTAAAATTCTTTATCATGAGTTGATCATTTTTTTTAACGCAAAAGGGTTGTACTACCTTTGAATACCTCTCGGTAACCATCTTCAAATTCTGCTTCCAGCACCCAGACAAATACGCCAGGGTTCATAGGCTCACTGCCCAGCTTACCATCCCAGCCGATGTTGGGATCGTTGGGCGTGAAATCGTTGGCCTCGAATACCATTTCGCCCCATTTGTCGTATACTCTGAAGTATTTGATTACTGCCTTTCGGCTTTCTTTTCCGTGTACCAACAGTAGGTCGTTCACATTGTCGCCATTTGGGCTAAAGCCAGTCGGGACGAATATATTGCGCTCTTTGACCACTCGAATCAGTATTTTTCCTTCGGCCTCACAGCCGTTTTCATCCAATGCAAATACGCGATAGGTCGTGGTGTAGAGTGGCTTGGCAAATGGCGCTGCACAGCTAAGCAAGCTGTCTTCGCAATGCAAGGACTGCCCATGTTCCTGTTCCCAATACCAATTTACCCTACCGGCTGCATTGACCGGGTCCACAGCCAAGGCGACACTATCGCCCAAATCAATCTGATACTCTTCCTCGAAAGACAATTGGAAGAGGGCGGGTTCTTTCAACTGGGCAACCGAACTCCATGCACAGCCTTCTTGATCTTCTACCCAAAGCTCGTAATCTCCTTCGGCAAGCCCATTGAAGAGGTTGCCTCCTTGGAGCGGCCCATCATTCAATCTGTATCGAAAACCTCCTTGGCCGCCACTGGCTTCCAGCCTGATTTGACCATTCTCGTCGCCATGACAAAGAGGGTCTGAAATCGCTAGGTCGACCACAATAGGGGGTGGAGCGGGCAGGAAGAAGGAATCTATCTGAACACAGCCTTTGCCATCGATTACACGGACGGTATACCAATCGCTGCGCAGCTCTTCCAAGTTGGGTAGGTTTCCGCCATTGGACCACTGCCAAGTGTAGCCAGGGGTACCGCCAAGGGCGGAGGCGGATATAGAGCCATTGGCATCGTCGGCACAGCTGGGCATCAAATAGTCGAAAGTCAGTTCGATGGGCGCAGCCTCCGTGATGGTGGTTCCCCCCGTTTGGGTGCAGCCATTGCCATCTGTGACTGTAACAAGGTAGGTGGATGCTGCCAAGTTTTCTACGCTGGCGCTGGTTGCTCCTCCGGTTTGTGCATCCCACAGGTACTGGAAATTTCCAACACCTCCGCTTGCGATCACTTCAATTTTTCCATCGGTACCGTCGTAGCAAGTCGAAGCATTGGTATCGAAGCTGAGTTCAATATTGGAAGGATTTTGTAGGCTGGTTTGTTGAATGGCGCTGCACCCTTGTTGGTCTGTTACGGTCACACTGTAAGTGCTGTCGCCTGCCAATCCGCCGACAATACTTTCTTCTTTGGCCCCTGGAATGTCCCAATTGTATTGATAATTCGCTGGGTCGGCATTGCCGATACCACCTTTGATGTCTACCAACTCGATCTGTCCATTGGAAGAACCAAAACAACTTGGATCGCTAGTGATCATCGCAAATTCGATGGGATCGAGGCTATTGGTCGTGATAGAGGTTTCAAAGGTACATCCAAAAGAATCTGTTAAAGTAACAGTGTATGTATCGTCCCCTAAATCAACGGCTGTCAGGCTTGTTTGGCCGTTACTCCAACGGAGGGTGTAGGGGGCTGTTCCGCCATTGGGAACCAAGGTGGCTTCGTTTTGATTGGCGCCGTTACAGCCAACAGCTGTTTGTGATATGCTGCCTTCCAGAGAAAACAAAGGTTCTTCTACGGTAGCTGCTGCAATGGCTGTACAGCCATTGCGATCGGTGATTGTGACCTCATAATCATCAGCCAATAAGCCATTGACGTCGGCCCCTGTTTGGCCAGTATTCCACCGATAAGTGTAAGGTGGTGTTCCGCCTTGGGCGCTGGCGTTGGCCTGGCCGGTATTATCGCCCTTGCAATTGGCCTCTGTTGTGCTTGCTGTTGCTCTGAGTGGCAGGGGAGCGCCGACCGCAATGGCAGCTTCGGCCGTACATCCCCTGGCATCCGTCACCGTTAGACCATACAGTCCGGCTGGGATATTTTCCAATAAGAAATCATCGGGCGCATTGGAGGCACTCCAATCAAATTGATAAGCAGCTGTACCGCCCGAAACGACTGCCTCTATTTTGCCATCGCTCCCCCCACTGCATTTGACGGAGTCTGCTACCAGGATGATCTGTATGGGATTGGGTGAAGCGAGTGTGAAATCAATCTGGGATTGACAACCAATGGCATCCACTGCCGTCAGTTGATAAGTTCCGGCTGACAAATTCTCGATGAGAGAGGTGACAATGGGACCATTGCCATTCAGGAAGTAGTTGACATTGCCGTTGGCATTGACATCAAACAAAAGCACGCTGCCATCATCTGTATTGTGGCAGGAAGGATTGCTCGTCGAAAATGTATCGACCATGAACAGACAACCTTCGAACAGACAACTGCCTGAACAGACAACTGCCAGGCAGAAATTACCATCTGATACCCCTCTCACCTCTAAATTTACTTGAACCGTCGGTGTCAATCCACTGATGATGTGGAAGTTTGGGCCATTTGCTGCCACCCAAGTTAAACCACCATCCAAGCTGACTTCGTAGCGGTCTGCTCCCGAAACGGCTGGCCAACTGAACGTAATGGCATCCGGGCCGGAAAGTGTGCAATCCACCATCGGTGCTTCAATATTGGAAGACCAATCAACGCGGATGCTTGCCGTATCCTGGCAATTGTAGCTATCGGTCACCTGAATCTCGTAGACCGAAGGACTACTGGGTGTGATCGTCGGTGTGGGGCAGTCGGTACAACTGAGGTCCGAAGCTCCTGTCCAACGGTAGCTCACCTCATTTTCATTGACAAAGCGGAGGTGCCAAGAGCGGATAAAGCCTGCAATATCATCCGGACCGTTGTCCGACAAGATCAAGGTCCAACTGCCATTGATGTCTACACCGTCCAAGGCATTCCAATTGCCTTCCGGCTGATAATCGCCAGATAAGGGAGCCGTGGCGCCGGTGATGTTTTGGCTGGCAGATGGTGTAAAGCAAAGGTTTGTTATGCCGGCAGCAGAGCCACCATTTCCGCTTGTCAAATCCAACGTTTGTCCGTTGGGCGCGCGCAGGGACAGGTGGACATTTGCGGCAATCGGATGCTCCAATTCGACACAGACGGCGGCGATTCTAGCCGAGGCATCCGCCAATACAGCGGGC
>JBCCSZ010000392.1:0-5710 GCA_039199225.1 Bacteroidota bacterium | reverse complement strand
TTGCCATCGACGGTCGACCAGAGGTAATCAACGCCCACCGAAGGAATGGATTTGGCCGTGAGTATAAAGGAAGAATCTGGCGTATTGCAATTGATGCGTTCTCTTTCGATTTCCATCACTGGTTCAGCCAAGCCAATGAATACATTCATCACAGAATCACAGTAGCCATTGACCGAGCCATTGGGGATGATAATGGTTGTATCCAGTGGTTGGTTGACCACGATCGGCCCAAGTACTTGTGAGTTGAACACATCGCCTCTACAGACTAAACCAGACTCAAAAAATGTTTCGGAATAGAAGCATTCTACTGTCAGAAAGACCGTACTATCGCATCCTCTTTCGGTAAAAAGAGGAATTTCCCAATCGCCACAAGGAAAGAATGTACTTGCACCAGTATAAAAATACCCTGGCTCATCGGTTGCACAGTAAGCGCCATATTCAAAACCTTCAAATTCTACCACCGGCATGTAAAGAGATACAGAGAATACCTCTCCGGTTCGGGGAGATGTAACAGATGCTTCAATAATACCACTTTCAGGTCCCCAGATCACGTCCATCGTCTCGCAAAAAGGTGGATCATTAATAGGAACGACGCCTGGTGGTAAAGACCAATCGATGGCTACATTGCTAGGTAAGTCGATGGAATCGGTAACGATGGAGAAAGAGAGTACCTCACCTGGACATACCTCGATCCGATTATATCTCATAAGCAATTCACCACTGATGTCTGGCGGTACCACACCTTGTCCGGTCACTTCAATCGAAAATTCGCATTCATCCCCCGAACAGCCATCCACCAAAATGAAGTAGCTGCCAGGGTCCAGGACGGCAGTGTGTGCCATACTCCCCGTCGTACAGGCGCATTGAACGCCAAAGGCAGGCGACGCAGGATCGCAATTGAGATACAAACCAGATTGTGCGCCCATTCCGTTGGGACAATTAGAAGGCGTAATGATCACGGTGTAAACACCTCTCTGATCTACCTCGATTTCGTAGTAAGAGGGATTATCAAGGGTGTTGGCCGGACAGCCTGGAAATGGATCGCCATCAAAGCCGGAGCGCAAAATGCTGAAAACTGGAAAGACGGTCGACTTGGCATCTGTACAAACTTCAGTTCCTTGATCATTGCAATTGTTGAATTGAGCAATGGCCGGAAATCCACTAAAAAAGATACAGCAGATGAGTAGTAAGGACTTCAGTACTTTCATACAAGTTCATAGTTTTTGTCAGTTGTGTAGCACTGATCATTAGTAAAAGGGTTTTGATGACCGATTGATGCTTAATCTATTTTCACAAGACGTTTCGTCTTTAGCTGCTCTTTGGAACGCAGCAAAAACTGATAAATACCATTGGGAAGTGTCGTCAAATCCAGCTCGAACTTGTCAACATTTCTGCTCTCGGTCTGATTTATTTGGATAACGCGCCCTTGTACGTCTATCAGCATCCAAGTGTAGGACAGCGGAATGTCACCTTCCAAGAGCACTTGGAATAACCCGCTGCTAGGATTGGGAAAGACATTTACCTGCCAATTTTCGTTGGCCAGGTCGTTTGCATTTGTTAAGATACTAATTTCTGTGATAATTATACTATCGCAACCATTATTAGCGGTCAGCACTTCCGTCAAAGTAGTGTCATTGAGGTATACATTGCCCTGGTAGACATCTCCCGACTGAAGTGGGACATTGACGGTGGTGGTAACATCTTGAAAAATTTCAATACTGGCTGTCACGATGCTGTCGCGAATGGCCAATTGGAAAGTATCGACGACCATCGCACCATCCGTATAAATCTGCCCATTGTAAAGCAAACTGTCGCAGCCTTGTAGGTCTAGTTCCGTGAATACGTCCGCAGCCCGTAGGGTTCTGACAACGGTATTGGTAATGATTGGTTTGTTGAAATCAAAAAAGATGGCGGCCTTATTTTCAGCACGGGTACCCGGAGGGGCGTCCTCTTTAAAGCGAATATCAAAAAAGACATGGCCATTGCTGCCTTCTTTATTGGTGGTACTATCGGGCAGGAGAATGTCGTTGAAGGTAAATTCCAGCACGCGGCTATCGTAGACCTTTAATTCATAGGGGTGGCTGGCCGGTCCTGGGACAAGACTCTTGAGGTCGAGGTCCGTATCCAGGGTATCGCGGATCACAACGGTAAAGGCTGTATCTGTTCCAGTATTTTGAAAGCGCACCAAGTAGCCCAGTTCCCGGACCCCAAAGTCCAAAAGACCATTGGTACCGCGCCCCGCTTGTTCGGCTGATTTGTCGTTTGGATCAAAGGAACCCACAACTACCCTCTGGCAAAAGACCTCATTATCGGCCGGATTAAAGTCGCTGTCGATCGGCTCGATACTAAAATGATAATCGATGATTGTTCCCAGAGGTACCGTGGCCGGCAGTCTCATCTGGATTTGCAGACGGCTTGTGTTTCGTGGAATATCTGTAAGCTCCCATGTCAATTTACGATTGGCCACATCATGTGTCGTAGGTTGAATGGATGCGTCGATGTACTCGTGGCGTACATCATAGGTATACGTCAAAGTGCCATCTTCGGGACCATCGCTGAAGTTGACAATATCGACGATCAAAGTGCGCACAAAGCCGGGCCGTGGATCAGGCTTGACGGGCCGCAGCCCCAAGTCGAGCAAATAACGTCTACCAAAATAAAAGTCGTTTCCTCCATAGACATTCCCCCAATCTGGTGCATCGACAATCAGGCTGTCACCACAAACATTCGAATAGCGAGCCGTGTCCAGGATTGGCTTGACCGTGTAGGTTCCGGGAGTGGTCTGAAACTCATAGGCGCCATTGAAATTGGTCACAGCTGTTTGTCCATCGCTCAACTCCACCAAAATACCCGACAGCTGATAGGAAGAATCGGGCTGACAATTTTGATCTAAATCGATCGATATTGTTCCAGCAATCACTACAAAGCAACTATCGTCTCTTTCTACAAACACATTTCTATGACTTCTGCAGCCACTCAGCGGATCGACGACCGTCACAGAGTAACCGCCAATCAATAGATTGGTTTGTACCGGGCCGGTTCCGCCGTTGCTCCAACTGTATTGCGGATTGGCCACAGAATCAGACACACTGGCCATTGCCGTCCCGCGCAGGCTGTCGCAATCTGCGGTCGTACTGCTGACCTGAAGGGCCAACTGACCATCCAAAAAATATTCCTCAATGATAAAACACCCATTGGCATCCGTCACCGTCAGGGAGTGATTGGAAGAAGACAGACCTGTGGCAATAGAATCCGTTTGGCCATTGCTCCAAAGATAGGTATAGGGGGCCAATCCGTTCATTGGTATGGCCGCCAGTGCGCCTTCGTTATTACAAGCAAATTGATCGACTTCGATTGTAACCGCTACTGCATCCTCCGGCTCGCTGACAGTGTAGAGACTTTCAATGGTACAACCGTTGTTATCCGTCACAGTTACGCTGTAATCACCAGCAGACATCCCGACGATGCAATTGGTAGAACTGTTATTTGTAGACCAGGAATAAGAGTAGGGCGGTACGCCACCAGCCACCTGAACTTTCAGCAGTCCGTCTGAGCCTCCAAAGCAAGATACATCCTGTACTTCAGTAAGGATCATTTCCAGATCGGACGGGCTGGTCAAGGAAAACGATTGTATCTCCTGATTGCCGAGGGCATCTTGGACAGTGACCACATAGAAACCAGCAGCCAGGTTACTCACCGCACTCATGCCATCCAAGCGATCGTCGCTCCAATTAAAGGTGTAAGGAGGAATACCACATTCCGGATCGACCAGTATTTGGCCGTCCTTAATACCACCACAGGCCGGATCGACGACTATAACCTGCAGATTAAAAATCTGTCCATCGCCATTCCCCTCAATTTCGGCAATTTCAACAGATTGGCATCCCAAAGCATCTACGACGGTCACCCGATAAATGCCAGCACCCAAATCGCTGATGACGGCTGTCGTATCTCCAGTACTCCACTGGATGTCGTAAGGAGGCGTTCCATTAGCTACGGCCTCCAAACTGCCCGAGTTGGGTGTACTACAGTTATTGGACAAAACATCGATTCGTATATTGACGGCCCCATTCAACCCAAAACCAGATACTGCCTGGCAGCCATTGGCATCCGTCACCGTGACTTGATAGTCGCCGATGGGCAAATTATTGGCAATATTTGTCGTGCTGACATTGGGTTCCCAAGCATAGGTATAAGGCGGTGTTCCCCCCGAACCAATTACCTCAATGAAACCGCCCAAAGAATCATTGCTACAATCCGGTAGGATGGTCCGAATCGTTTGGGTAACCAATAGCGGAGGGTTTTGCACGCTGAAATTGACATTACGGCTGCAATCATTGGCATCGATGAGAACCAACGTATTCGATCTGGGATCGACGTTGGGGATGGAAAAATTATTCTGGAAAATGCTGTCCAAGCGGGTGGGTCCGACACCTGATAAAATCCACACACCTGGAAAGGCAAAATCACTCAATTCAACGTCTAATGCACCACTTGGTGTATTGTTGCAAAGAGCCTCTGTCGTCGTAATGGTTGCATCAAAATTACATTGTGCGGTAGCTGTTCCAAGGACCAACTGAAACAAAAGGATACAAACTGGGATCAATGTTTTCATCTGCTTATGTTTTTGTCTGTTATTTTAATTTTGCAATAAAAGATTAAGAGCGGAGTTTTACCAAACGGGTCGCCTTTACCCCTTGTCGAGATCGCAACAGGAGGTGGTATACGCCATCTGGTAGATGTTCCAAGTGTAGCTCGAAATGCTTTTGATTGGTGCCTTGGTGTTGGTCCAGGCGAATGCTCTTACCCGTCATATCCATCAATTCCCAATCGTATTGATCCGGTACCTCTCCTTCCAAACGAACGTGGAACAGTCCACTTCCTGGGTTTGGAAATACTTGTATCTGCCATTGTTCCTTGGTCAGGTTATCCAGGCTGGTCAATATGTCGATTTGGGTCGTCACAATGCTGTCGCAGCCATTGGCAGACTGGTAAACGGTGGTGAAGGTCGTATCCATCGTATAGACCTGCCCTTGATAAATGGCACCAGACTGTAAGGGGATTGTTACGGTGGTATTGAAATTTTCGAGCACGATGATCTCTAGCAAAACTGTACTGTCGCACCCATTTTGATCTTCGTAAGTGTAGGTGTAATTGCCTGCAGGCATCGGATTGTCCCCCTCACAATAGGTTTCGATCAGCTCGACAGTCAACTCTGGCCATATTTCTAATTGGGCAACGACGATGCTGTCGTTTAGCATTTGAGGAATGGTATCGGTCACCACGGTATTCTCTGTGTAGAGCGTTCCGTTGTATTCGATGCTGCCGCAAGCACGAAGTGTCAATTGGGTGGTCACATCCGGCGCCGCAATCGTATTGAGGACCGTATTGGTGATGATGGGTTTATTGTAATCAAAGTAAATGGCGGCCGTGTTTTCAATTCGGGTACCTGGCGGCAAATTTTTGGGTGCATCCAAATCGAAGAAGACAAAACCGTGGCTTTCTCGTTCATTGGTCGTACTGTCGGGCAGTAAAATATTGTTGAAGGTAAATTCCAGCACGCGGCTGTCGTACACCGTCAAATCGTAAAGATGGCTGGACGGTCCGGGTACCAAAGTTCGCAGATCAACATCGACATCCAGTGTATCTCGAATCACCACTGTAAAGGCGGTGTCTGTTCCGGTATTTTGAAAGCGGACCAAATATTCCA
>JBCCSZ010000391.1:0-5852 GCA_039199225.1 Bacteroidota bacterium | reverse complement strand
TTGGCCTTGGCACCGGTGAAAAGACCAATTCTTTCTTTAACCCGTTCGAGATCGTAGCCAGCATCTTCGATCACCTTCCAAACGCATTCGTGCAGAATACGCATTTGTGGGTCCATTAGCCTGGCTTCGATCGGTAGGTATCCAAAAAAGTTGGAATCGAAATACCCTTTATCTTCGATGAATGAATTGGCCCGGACGTATCTGGGATTGTCCAAGTTGCGTTGGGATTCTCCTTCGCTTAGTAATTCTTCATCGCTCAAAAAAGTAATGGATTCTTTGCCCTCTGCCAGGTTTTTCCAAAAGGTCTGAACATCGCCAGCACCTGGAAATCTACCACACATTCCGATGACAGCAATTTCGAATCCCGTGTAATCTTTCATTTTTACAAAATTTTGAATGGATTATTTTAGAGATGATGAGATAGAGATTTTTAGCTATTCGCCCAATCTGCCCAGTAGTTCGAGTGCGTCTGACCTTTCGTCTAGCCCCTGTTCAATTTCGGTTAGTTTTTGATCGCCGTGGTGGAGAAACTCTGCGATGGCATTGATGTGCGGTAGTCGGAAGATTTCTGCAACGGTGATGTTTGCCTGAAAGGAATCATTCACCATATTACACATGCTGATGATCTTTAGCGAATGGCCACCTAGATCGAAGAAGTTGGCATCGGTACTGATTTTTTCACGCGCCAAACCCAATACTTTTGACCAGATTTCTACAAGCTTTTCTTCTGTTTCTCCGATGGGCGCTTGATAGTTGGCCTCTAGCTCAACTTGTGGTTCTGGTAAGGCTCGTCTGTTGAGCTTCCCATTGGTCGTCCAAGGCATTTTGTCCATATGCACGTAATAGCGAGGCACCATGTAGGCTGGTAGCGAAGTAGCAAGATGCTCAACCAGCTCGGTTGCACGCAAGGCATTTTCGGAAACGTAGTAACCAACCAGGTACTTATCACCCATTCGCTCTTTGACCATAACAGCGCATTCCTGAATGGCTTCGTGCTCGGCCAATCGAATTTCGATTTCACCCAACTCAATTCGGTAGCCTCGGATTTTCACTTGGTTGTCGATGCGACCCAGGTACTCAATATTGCCATCCGGCAACCACCTGACCAAGTCTCCCGTTCGGTAAATGCGAGCGCCTTCTTCGAAAGGATGGGCAACGAATTTTTCAGCGGTCAGTTCTTCATTATTGAGATAACCTCTTGCCAAAGCCGCACCGCCGATGCAAAGTTCGCCGGGTACACCCACTGGCTGTATCGACCGATTCTTATCCAAAATATACAAGGAGATATTGCTCAATGGCTTACCGATCGGCACCCGCTTTTTCGAACCCAAATCCCGGGTCGAATAACCGCAACTGTAAATGGTTCCCTCTGTTGGACCATAAATATTTTCCAGTAGTATGCCCGTTTGAAGATCGTCAAACTGTGAGACCAATTCCCTCGGCAATGCTTCGCCCGCCAAGAAGATGTATTTCAGACTGCGAAGTTTTTCCAAACCACCTGCCCGTAATCTTTCTACAAAAACGGAAAACATGGAAGGCACAAAATTGATGTGCGTCACCTGATGCTTTTCGATGGTATCCAGAATGACATCCGGGTCGGCTTCTGCGCGAGGCGGCAACAAGGTAATGGAGCCACCATTGAAAAACCAGCCGAAGATTTCGGTAATTGAAACATCGAAGCAGCAGGTTGTTTTCAAAAGGTAGCTATCCGACGCTCCTAGCGGATACTCATCCTCCATGTATCGGATGATATTGGCCAGAGATGCATGCTCGATCATCACCCCTTTGGGCCGTCCTGTGGAGCCAGAAGTGAAGATGATGTAAGCCAAATCTTTTGGATCGATTTTTATCGCCTGGCGTTTATACTGCATGTTTCGAATGAGTCGCCAGTCGGTATCCAAGTCGATGATTTCTGTACTACCTGCATCAATTGTTTTTGGAAATTGTCCTCTGGTAAACAAGACCTTCATACCTGCCTCTTCGACAATCGCTTGGACGCGATCGGCAGGATACTTGGGGTCGATTGGAACATAAACGCCGCCCGCCTTGAGAATGCCAAAAAGGATGGCTAGAAAAGCAGGCTCCCGCTCCAACATCAGGCCAATGAAATCGCCCTTTTTCCACCCCTTGGTCTGACTCAAAAAGTAAGCGACCTTATCGGAGGCAACCTGTAAGCGGCGATACGTCCACACCCCTCTGTCAAATCGAATGGCGACCCGATCGGGATGGGCTGCTGCCTGTTGTTCAAACACTTCCAGGATGCTGTCGACGGGTGGATAGGAGACGTTGGTATCGTTGAAGTCCTTCAATATTTGCGTTCGTTCAGCAGCTTGCAGCATTTGGATGTCTGCAATTCGGCTGTTTGGCTTTGTAGCAATGGTAGAAAGTATTTGTCGGAAATAACCCGTAAATCTTTCGATCGTTTCTTCTGTGAATAAATCCTTCGCGTATTCGAAATAGAGGAAAATCTGATCCGCTGTTTCGCTGGCTGTCAAGGTTAAATCAAACTTAGAAACGGCATGGCCATTGTCGTAAGGTTGTATGTCCAAGGCTGGTATTTCAAATCGTGCTTCCTCAAAATTCTCGAAGGTAAACATGAGGTCGAATAAAGGATTGCGACTGGTATCACGCGGGATGTTCAACTCCTCTACCAATTCCTCGTATTGATAGGATTGGTTTTCAAAACAAGCCAGTGTTTTGCTTTTCACCTTTGCGAGAAAATCGGTAAAGGTCATTTTTCCTTCCGGCTGGTTGCGAATGGCCAAGGTATTGACAAACATGCCAATCATCTTTTCCAGGTCGGCATGCTGCCTTCCAGCGACCGGCACTCCAACCGTAATGTCTTCCAGGTTGCTGAGCTTGGACAACAAAACATTGTAGCAAGCCAAAAGGAGCATGAATAAAGTGGTCTGTTCCTTCTCAGCAATTTTCTTCAACTGCTGACTTTCTGCTACACTCATTTCAAAGCTGAAAGCACCACCGTCGTACTTGCGTAGTGGCGGTCTGGCAAAGTCGGTCGGTAGATCAATGGGACTGGCCTCATCTGCAAACTCTGCCATCCAAAATGCCTTCTGCCGTTCGATCTCCTTTTGCTGCTCACTTTGCTGCTGCCATTCCGCATAATCTTTGTACTGTTTTTGCAGCGGTGGCAGGCTGACATCGCTGCTGTAAAGCTGACGGAAATCGTCGATCAAAACCCGTTGGGAAACACCATCTGTTACAATGTGGTGAATATCCATCATCAGCAAATGTTCTGTCGGATTCAGCTCGACAATGCCGACTCGCAACAAGGGTGCTTGCTTCAAATCAAAAGGACGGATAAAGTTTTCAATGACACCCTGCACCTCCGCACGTCCGGCATGAAAACAAGCAAGCTTGAAGTCTACTTTGTCATAAACTCGCTGAACAGGCGCTCCGCCAATGATCTCAAATCCGGTACGAAGGCTTTCATGCCGATCGATGAGTCGCTCAAATGCTTGGTTCAATCGGTCGATGTCCAACTCACCTTTCAGCTCCAATACATAAGGCATATTGTAGGCCAGCGACTCTTTGTCAAACTCGTAGAGGAAATACAACCTCTTTTGGCCGGAAGATAAGCGATAGTATTCCTTTTCGGCTGCCTTCTCAATTTGCGTGTAGGTCGATTTGGATTGCGCCAGGATGTAGTTGGCCAATTCCTTGATGCTTTGATTTATAAAAATCTCTTTGAGCTGGATATTGACCTCCAACTCCTTGGAAACCTTGTTGACCAAAACGGCAGCCCGCAGCGAATGACCTCCCAGATCAAAAAAGCTGCTTTCTGTTCCGATGACTTCTTTTTCCAGCTTCAGAATGTCTGACCAAATCTCTACCAGCTTTTCTTCCACCGCATTGACTGGCGCTTTGTAGGTATCGCTGCTGGTAATTTGCGGATCGGGCAAACTCTTTTTATCTACTTTTCCGTTAGAGGTCAGCGGCAACGTTGGTAAGTGAACGAAGTAGGAAGGGATCATGTAGTCGGGCAGCTTGGCCGAGAGGAAATTCCGCATCTCGGATACTTCCAAGCTTTGCTTAGCGACATAGTAGGCAATCAAAAATTTATCGCCTTCGTCCTCCTTTGCCACAACGACCGTTTCGCCGATGGCTTGATGTGTTGCCAATTGATTTTCAATCTCTCCCAATTCAATACGGAATCCTCTAAGTTGAACTTGGTTATCGATTCTTCCGATGTATTCAATTTCTCCGTTGTTCAGCAACCTCGCCAAGTCGCCGGTTCGGTAGAGCTTGCCATTCGATCCATGAGGGTCTGCGATAAACTTTTCGTTGGTCAGCGCCCTCCTATTGAGATAGCCACGGGTCACCCCTTCTCCTCCGACATACAATTCACCAATCGTTCCCTGTGGCACCAATCGTCTATTTTCATCCAGGATGTAAGCCAAGAGCGTTGGAATAGGTGTTCCGATGTTGCTGATGTTTTGCTCAATGTCCTTTTCTTCAATTTCCTTGAAGGTCACGTGAACGGTGGTTTCCGTGATGCCATACATATTGATCAGGCGAACCTCCGGATAAGTGGCTTTCCAGTTTTTCAATTTAGCAGGACTGAGCGCTTCTCCTCCAAATACGACATAGCGCAGCGACAAATCAGGTACAGTCCCCAACAGCTCCTCCCGAGTCAACTGATAAAAAGCACTGGGGGTTTGATTCAAGACGGTTACGCCTTCTCGCTCCAACAATTGCAGATAGGCGGTGGCGTCTTTGGCGACGATTTTTGGAATGACGATCAGTCGCCCGCCAAACAACAAAGCACCATACATTTCCCATACACTAAAATCAAAGCAATGGCTGTGAAACATCGTCCAAGTATCGGAAGGACCAAAGTCAAACTGGAAAGCATCGTTGAAGAAAAGACGAACCACATTTCGATGTTCGACCATCACCCCCTTGGGATTCCCGGTGGTGCCGGAGGTATAAATAATGTAACACAGGTCAGAAGGTTGACAAGTGCTTTCCAGTCTATCCGTTGCTTGTTGTAGCGCAGCTTCGATGGACATTATTGTCAAGGCATCCGACAAAGAAGCTGTAGGGTACTTATCATCCGTTAATAATAAACGGACACCACTGTTCTCCAAAATATAATCAATTCGTTCGCGAGGATAATCCACATCTATCGGCAGATATGCGCCTCCTGCCTTTAGAATTCCCAACATGCTAACCACCACATCCAAACTGCGGTCGGTCAACAGCCCGACAATCTCATTTCCTTGGATGCCTTTGGCTTTCAGGAGATGGGCCACTTGATTGGCTCGTTGGTCCAAAGCCGCATAGGTTATACTTTGATCTTCAAAAGTTATGGCTGTTTTATCTGGTTGGCGATCGACTTGCGCTTCGAAAAAATCGACAATCGTTTTATTTTTTGGAAAGTCGACAGCCGTATGGTCCAGGGCTTTTAGCAGGAAGTCCTTTTCCTTTTGTGTTACCATATCCACCTCGGAAATAGCAACTTCCGGATGCTTCAAGACCGCTTGTAGTACCTCCTCGTAATGCGCAATGAAACGCTCGATGGTAGAGTGGTCAAAATAATCGGCATTGTAAACCAATTGTCCACTGAGGTGCTGGTCTGTAGGCTGCAGGAAAAAATTGAGATCGTATTTTCCATAACCCAAATTTGTATGTGTCCATTCGACTGCTACACCGTCGATGGTTGGCAGTGCGTCGATGGGTTCTTCGTATTGGAATAAGACATCGAAAAGTGCTGTCCGACTCATATCCTTTTCGGGTGCCAATTCTTTGACCAATTTGTCGAAAGGCATTTGGCGGAACGCTTCGCTGCTGTCGTAGGTTTCCTGTAAATCTTTCACCTGCTGACTGAAGGT
>JBCCSZ010000390.1:0-5865 GCA_039199225.1 Bacteroidota bacterium | reverse complement strand
CGAAGTTCGGCTACGAATCGACCTGCAATGGAATTTTTATTTTTTAGATTGAAGGTTGCCATATTGGTTTTAGGTGCTTAAGCAGCTGATCAATAAGCATTTCTGACAGCAGTTTTTTGCATTGATCACGTGATGGTCAAAACTAAATAAATTTTTCGATGGAAACAAAATCTCAGTTCAGTAGGTACAAAGGCATATGGATTCTACTGAAGAGCCCCTGTGGATGAGGGATTTTATTTATACGTTGGGGCTGCGATAGGCGAAAGTTTTTGAGGAGAATTCGTCAAGTAAGTTGATCGAAAACCTGCGGTTTGGCAGCAAATATCTGAGTCAAAGGTTTTTCATCGAATAGAGCGCAACTTATAATTTATTAAATTAATCCGTTAAATTTGGACGATCTTATCCGGCGTCGACCCCTTTGATTTTAACTTCCGGCCGGTATTATTTAAATTGGGTTTTATGGCAAACAAAGAGAACAACCAACCATCTATGCCTGGAATGGGCGAGTTGAGTACCATCCGAGACATCTTGATGGGCAAGCAGATGAATGATTACGAGCGTCAGTTTTCTGACATCTCCGATCGATTCAAGACAATGGAAGGAGAATTTCAGAGCCGCTTGCAACAGATGGAGGCAGATTACGATAAGCGAGTGAAGGAAATTGAGCAAGAGATGCTCGATCGATTCGAGAAGCTGGAAAAACAGTTGATCGACAATGTGACGAACCTGGACAACAAACTTCGCAAGACAAGCAAAGAGGATCGCAATCGCCTCGGTAAAATGTTGGCCAAGGTCAGTAAGCAGTTGCTAGACGAATGATTTTATTGATATATGACCGGAGAGGGAAAACAAAAGGAAGGCACAGATGGGCTTTTGATGAAACAGCTCAAAGATATTCTCCTAAGCGAGGATCGCGCCTCTTTGGATGAATTGCGGCAGCTGATGGACGATCCGGTCGCTCTCTCCGAGAAGGTTTCTCCCATTATAGAACAGCGGCTAACTTTTTTTAAGCAACATTTTCCAAAAGAATTCAAACTGGCTGTCGATAAGATTGTGGATCGAAAGCTAAAAGATTCGCAAGAGGAAATTCTCAATGTTATTTATCCGGTTTTGGGCAAGATGATCCGAAAGTTCATCGCGCATCAGTTTCAACTGCTCAAAGACAATATTGATTTCAAAATCAAGAATGCTTTGTCAGCGAAGGGCTTTTGGGGACGTATTAAAGCTAGCCTGTTTGGCGTAGAAGAAAGCGACATCATACTCAGTAGCATGCACGGCTATGTGATTGAAGAGGTCTATGTGGTCCAACGGGATTCTGGCCTCTTGATGGGAAGTGCCTCCCTAAAGGAGGTGGTTGATCGAGAGGTGATAGCAGGAATGCTAACTGCCATCAAGGCTTTTGTGGAGGATGCCTTTAAAAGAGAGCGGCAAGACCTGGAAATGATTCAGTACGGCAATTACAACATCTTCATTCAAAATATCCATTCTTATTATATTGCCATTGCTTTTAGTGGTTCCATCTCCACGAGTGAAAAAGATGAGCTGTCCAGCATGATGATGGATTTTGCGCAGCATGAATTGTCTGACCATCAAGTATTGGATGAAAATAATTTTAAATTCATATCCGAAAAACTCAAAAATTATTTCATTACGCCTGCTGCTAGGATAGAGCAGCAAAACTAATTGCTCTTATGACCAGTAAAAAGGTAATCTTAACCGGAAGCTTTGGAGTTGGAAAAACTTCTTTGTTCAACCAATTTATCTTCAATCGCTTCAGTGATAAATATCTGACGACTATTGGCGTGAAAGTCAATAAGAAACTGGTGGAAGTCGATGGTCGCGAGATTTCTATCTTATTGTGGGATATTGCTGGTGAAGTTTCTCAGGATAAAGTACCAACTTCCTATTTTCTCGGAGCCAGTGGCATCATCTACGTTTTTGACCTCAGTCGCCCCTCTACGTACAAGAACATACAATCTGACCTGGAATACCTCAATAAATTGGTGCAGGGTTGTGTTGTGCGAATTGTGGGCAACAAACGGGATTTGATCAGTGAAGAGGATATTGCGGGCATTCAAGAGGAAGTCTCCGTTCCCTGGGATATACTCACGAGCGCCAAAACCGGTGAGAATGTCGAGACACTTTTTCAGGATATGGGTCGGGCGCTGTTGAGTGATTGAGATGAGGGAATTGGATAAATACAGATCACAGGCCCCTTCATTCAGCCAACTCATACTGATGGATCGCGAGGGGTACATACTCGAGAGCTGTGATTCCATCTTTTCTGTAGATTTTTTGACTGGTCAGACTGCCGTAAAGTGGTATCCTTTTCTGGAAAGCATTTTTCCGTCCCTACAAGAGCTGTCAGTTGGTAGCCCCGAAATCAGGTTTACCCGTATCGAACCTGGGATGAAGGTCTTACCTGGCATTTACGATTTTACCTTCATGCTTGTTCAAACGGATGGGCAGGAGCAAATTCTCTGGGGTATCTACGATTACACCTGGTTGTACGAACAATTCCGAGAGTTGCAACAAAGACGGAATGAGCTAGAGATTCAGCGTCATCTAATGGAGCAAAACTACCGGAAGCTTCGTCGACAAAAAGATATTTTGCTCCGGAAAAACTTGTTGCTCGAAAGTTTTCAAAAAGTCCAATACCAATACTACGATCGCCTCCGGATGGCCCTTCAGTCGCCCATCAATGCTTTAGATGGTCTGATTGGGCAGTATTTTACGACCAATGGAGCTGCTCCGCCTCCACTTCACTTCCTGAGAACCTTGAAAACGTCTGTTTTTCGACTTCAGGAGATCATGGAAGAATTGGAAATGATTGCCCGAATTGGTGCGGACAGTCAATCGCCAGAAGTGGAAATTCCCTTTGAACTTCAGGAAACTTTGGATGGAGTCAACATGGTGTTGAGGGAATACATGGAGGAGGAAGGAGCCATAGAGTACGATATACTCGACGATGTTCCCAATCAGCTCGTCGGTCGGCCCATTTACTTGCAACAAATCTTATACAGCCTCTTTGTCCACACCTTTCGCTACCATTTATGGTTGAAGATGAGACTTGAAATTTCGGTCAGTCGCACAGAGGAAAATACCTGTATTTTGGAGCTGAGGTTGGTCGAGCAGGACGTAAAAGAGCCTCATGCAAGCGAAAATTGGCCGGAAGAAGACCTTTCCCAACTCGTTTTGCATCTAACCATTGCCCGCAAGCTCATTGAAATCCAACAGGGAAGCATACATCTGGAAGAGGACACCCAGTCCAATCGACCAAATATCATCTGTTACCTACCTTTTTCCCTCCCAAATCGGACCGCTTCCTGATTTGTGAGCCCCTAGATGTCTGATATACTACGAATACAATCTTTAAGGGAAATTAGTCTGTATTTGATAGTTGAAATTACGAACTCCGATGGCTTTTTTCCGTTTATATGTGTATATTTAATGATTGTGAGAGGGCCATTTCGGCAAAGATTATAGCAACCGTACCGGATTATGAAAAATATATTTTGTTCACTTATATTCGTTTTGTTCATCTTTTCAGCTGCTTATGGTCAAAATACCATTCAGCCTCGTTCAATGAATTTTGAAAACAAGGGCCTGGTATTCAACAAGGAGCTGGCAGTGGACTTACGTATCCACACCAATAGAGGGCTGGCACTGGCCGTCAATGTTGGTCAGATCAAGACCTATTATAAGACAAGGTATTACCATTTTGAAATCGGCGAGTTGCGCCATCCAAAAGAACAACGCCAAAGTTTTGATTATCCAAGCTGGGGTGGGGGCAAGACTTCTCGTTCCTTCATCCTTGGAAAAATCAATAATCTGTATGCCATCCGAGCTGGAATCGGTGAAAAGAGGTATTTTTCTGAGAAAGCCAAAAGAAAAGGACTTGCCATCGGTGTCAACTATGAAGGTGGCTTCACCTTGGGTCTTTTGAAACCATACTATTTAGAAATCATCCGTTCTGTTGAGCCAGGTTCTCCTCGTTACCTGGTCAGTGAGAAATACAATGAAGAGAATAGAAACATATTCCTCGATGAGAACCGCATCTATGGTTCCTCTGGCTTTACAAAGGGTCTGAGCGAGCTGGGTATCCGTCCTGGTGCGCACTTTAAGGCCAGCATCCACTTCGACTGGGGTGCTTTCGATGAGTTTGTAAAGGCCATCGAAGCGGGGATTATGGGAGATATTTTCCTACAAAAAGTTCCCATCATGGCTGACGTAGATGGTGCAGAGAACCGTCCGTTTTTCATCAACCTTTTCATATCTTTGCAATTGGGTAAGCGCTGGTAAAAGAATCTGAACCCCTTTCAGCATTCTGGTGTTTATCATTTGATTATGCAATCAGCGTATAGATTGTACTAGGGGTATATCCCCGTGAAATAATTAAAATGTTCCATTGCGATGATTGAGCTTCCTGTCGTAGATAGAAAAGAACCCCGCCGCCGCAAGCCGGATTGGCTCCGTGTTAAGTTGCCCATCGGGCAAAAATATAAGAATGTTCGGGCCTTAGTGGACGAATACAAGCTGCATACCATCTGCCAAAGTGGCAACTGTCCCAATATGGGAGAATGCTGGGGGGCTGGTACCGCTACCTTTATGATTCTTGGAAATACTTGTACCCGATCTTGCTCCTTTTGTGCTGTCAAAACCGGTCGGCCACCTGAATATGATGAGGATGAGCCACGCCGTGTCGCAGAAGCCATTCGCCTGATGCAGGTAAAGCATGCCGTCATTACTTCCGTCAATCGCGATGAGCGCAAGGACAGAGGTGCTGAAATTTGGTACGAAACAGTCCGTGCTGTCAAAGAATCCTCTCCTGAAACGACCATCGAAACCCTGATTCCCGACGTCAGAGCAACCTGGGGGGCCTTGGAGCGCATGATCAGCGCAGGGCAGGAGGTTGTTTCTCACAATATGGAAACCGTGGAGAGCCTCTACCGAAAGGTCAGACCGCAAGCAAAGTACAAGCGCAGCCTTGAGCAAATCAAAAGAACCAAGGATTTCGGAAAACGCACCAAATCAGGCATTATGGTTGGATTGGGGGAAACCGATGAGCAAGTATTCCGCATCATGGATGATTTGGTCGAGCATGGCTGCGATGTTTTGACCATCGGCCAATATCTGCAGCCAACTAAGATGCACCTGGAAGTAGCCTCCTATGTACATCCCGATAAATTTGCCGAGTACAAAGAGGTTGGAATGAGCAAAGGTTTTGATTTTGTTGAGAGCGGTCCCCTGGTGCGTTCATCTTATCATGCCGAAAGACATCTTTGATTCGATCACTTAAATTTCAACGCCTTTCGCATTTTGTGGTAAATCGCGGTATTCTCGTAGATACCGCTGAACGCTTCTGAGCCCGGTCCATATGCAAATACGGGGATCATTACTGCTGTGTGGTAATCTGTCGTAAATTTCGTAACGAGGCTGTCGGCCGTAGAACCAGGAACGATGGAATACCCTCCTGTTTCATGATCGGCAGTGACGATTACAAGTGTGTTCTTATCCTTCTCTGCCCAATCTAAAACCATCCCAATGGTCTTATCAAAGTCAAGCAACTCTGTAATAATGTATTCTGAGTTATTGGCATGCCCACCCCAATCTATCTGAGAACCTTCTATCATTAGAAAGAAGCCCTTATTGGATTGTTTTTTCAGAAAAGGGATGGCCAGTTGGCTGGCTGGTAGCAAGTAATCGCGGCCTTGCATTGCTTGCAATGGGTCTTTATCGGAGGTCAGATAGGCAAACTTTTTACCCTCGGGAATGCGAACATCCTCAAACTCTGTCTCAAAGTAATCCGTCACATAGTAGCCCTTGCTTCGCAACTCGGTGTAGAGATTGCGATTGTCAGTCTCT
>JBCCSZ010000389.1:0-5897 GCA_039199225.1 Bacteroidota bacterium | reverse complement strand
TCGACTTTGGTAAGAATGCACAAGAGGCGACAAAGAATTACATCGTGATGAAGGAGGAGTAATTCCCAATCGACTTTGCTTTAACACCAGCAGGCAATGTTCCGGAAAGCGGAGCATTGCCTGTTGTCATTTTGGGCCGGTGGTCGCCATAGTTGACCGAAATCAGAGGGGGCTTTGACTTTTATCAGTTTTTATTTGTGGAAAGTCCCTCAATTTGTGGAGTGTAAAGTTTACTGATTCATCCACAAGTTGAACTACCAATTATGAATTCACCACAAGAAACCATCGATAAGGGCCGTACCAATGCGGGTACAAGCTTCCATCGCGTGTTGATTGCCGCAGATTTGACAGAAATGGACCAACATCTGTTGGACTTCAGTACTTCGCTTCTTTCGGCTGGCCATTCGAAGAAAGTATATGCCCTACACATCATTCCCGATTTTACGAAGCCCAAGAAAACGATCCTAGACTTCCACCAACGATTTACCACAGGCGTTCCGGTGGACGAAAAGGTGCGCTCCATGCTCAAAGCACAATTTGAAGATGGCCTAAAAGCCCTGGATGTATCATTTGACATAGAGGTAGTCGAAGGAAAACCCTATCAAAAGCTGGTACACATGGCAAAGGTCAAGGAAGTCGGAACAGTGATCGCAGGGGTTAAGCGGCAAAGTGCTGGCAGCGGAATTACGGCAAAGCGCCTGGCCCGAAAGCTCCAATGCAATCTGTTGTTGGTACCGGAGACGGCCAGTAAGTCAATTAAAAGATTGGTTGTCCCCGTTGATTTTTCCGATAATTCTGCCAGAGCCCTATGGCTCGCTTTGGCTTTACAAAAGACCTTCGACACAGAGGTAAAGATCGACCTGATCCATGTGATGCAGCTCTTGCCTTTGTCCAATTACTACAACTTTTCCAATAACATGGAGTATCGGCGACTGATGCGGGAAAACACCCAGCGGGAAGCTGCCGACTTTATGAGTAAACACCAATTGGAGGGGGAAAACATCAAATTGCGCATCCTAGAAGACGAAGAGGGGCATACCGTCGGCCAAATCGATGACTTTGCACAAAAAGCCACGGATGCCATGCTCATCATGGGTGCCAAGGGCCATTCTGCACTCGAAGGATTGTTTTTTGGCAGTGTGGCCGAAGGGCTGGTAGATCGCCTGGAAAACTACCCCTTACTCATCGTTCGATAAGCACCGCAAATCCATTCAAATGATACCCAACTCGCTCATTCAGAAATACAACATCCCCGGCCCGAGATACACCAGCTACCCAACGGTACCTTATTGGAAAAAGGAAGGCATCAGTCCGGAAAAGTGGATGGCCTCTGTTCAGCAATCTTTTTTGGAAAGCAACCAATCAGAAGGCATCAGTCTGTACATACATCTGCCGTTCTGTGAGTCGCTTTGTACCTTCTGTGCTTGCCACAAACGCATCACCAAGAGGCACAGTGTAGAAGCGCCTTACATCCAGGCCGTCTTACGAGAATGGGACCTATATTGCCGTTCCTTCCCCGAAAAGGTGCGCATCAAAGAGCTGCACCTAGGGGGCGGCACACCCACTTTTTTCCATCCCGACAATCTGGAAAAGCTCATCAAAGGCATTACCGACAAGGGGATCATCGATCAAAAGGCCGAATTCAGCTTTGAGGGACACCCCAACAACACAAGCCGGGCGCATTTGCAAACCCTTTTCAATTTGGGCTTCAGAAGAACCAACTTTGGGGTGCAGGACTACGATGAGAAGGTGCAAAGAACCATCCACCGGATTCAGCCTTTCCGGAAAGTCCGGGAAGTCACAGAGTGGGCCAGGGAAATCGGTTTCACCTCCATCGGTCAGGATTTGGTGTTCGGCTTGCCACACCAAAGCAAAGAGAGCATCGTCCAAACCATTGAATTGACAAAGACCCTACAGCCCGACCGGATCGCCTACTACAGCTACGCCCATGTCCCTTGGGTCAAAAACGTTGGTCAGAGGGGCTACAACGAAAAGGACCTCCCCAATGCCGAAGAAAAAAGGAGTCTTTACGAAACCGGAAAAAGCCTGCTGGAAGCATCTGGCTACGAGGAGATCGGAATGGATCACTTTGCGTTGACCTCCGACGCCCTGTCCCAGTCAGTCAAACGCAAGACCCTCCACCGCAATTTCATGGGATACACGCCGCACAAAACGCAGTTGATGATCGGACTGGGCATGAGTTCCATCAGCGACTCTTGGTATGGCTTTGCTCAAAATGAAAAGAAACTCGAAACCTATTCCGAATTGGTCAACAATGGCCGACTGCCCATATTCAGGGGGCATGATCTGAGCGCAGAGGATTTGATTGTCCGAAAGCACATTCTCAACATCATGTGTCATTTTGAAACATCCTGGGCAACAGACGCCCTCCGATTTCCCGAATTGGAAAACTGCTTGGAGCGGCTGGAAGAAATGGAGCGGGATGGCTTGGTGGACATCTACTCAAACGGCCTTTCCGTTCCAGAACACGCCCGACCTTTCGTGCGGAACATCTGCATGGCCTTCGATTTACACCTCAACAGGAACAAACCCCAAACCCGCGTTTTTTCTATGACGGTTTGACTTGTGCAAGTACATACCGATCGCCGGCAATACAAATCAGTAGTTCCAAAAAATTGTAACAGGGAATATTTCCCTCCTCTTGGCTAAAGTCGTATTTTGGCAGTCCGCTCAGTGGAAAATTCACTAAGCCCTGAATAGCGCAGTAGTCAGATGAATCCAATTTTAAATCTTATTGAAGAAATCAGCCAGCGAAATCTGTGGGATAAAACGGTGGAGCTGAAGAGAAATGAATACCTCAAGGTCCAGGGGAGTATCGACACCAACCTGTATCTAGTTGTGGAAGGCAGCCTAAAAATCTTTGTTGTCGACAACTTCGAAGAGCAGATCATTCGCTTTGGCTACACCAACAACCTGATAGCTGCCCTTGACTCTTTCATCCACGAACAGCCCTCCGACTTTTACATCCAAGCTCTTCGAAAGACCATCTTGAAGCGGATACCCAAAAAGAGCTTTATGGATTTGATTTTCTCCTCTCCGGCCCATTTGAAGATATGGCACAGCATACTCGAAAGTTTCGTTTTGCAACAAATGGAGCGCGAAAGGGACATCCTAACCACCTCGCCGGTGGAGCGATACCGAAGGGTACTGAAGCGAAGCCCCCAGCTTTTTCAGGAAATCCCAAATAAATACATCGCCTCCTATCTGCGAATGACGCCAGAGACCCTATCCCGAATCAAGAAGTCTTTCTAAATACTCAAATAGCGGTACACCGTAAACGATTTAGATCGCATATTGCAGAATCCTTATGTGTCGCTGCTGCAGGGTATCGTTCACAAACATTTTTCGTTCTGTCCAATTTTGGTATTGATCCTCTTTGGTGTATTCGTAGGTTTTGATCTTCTTTTTCTGTCCTTTTGCATTTTTGTAAAACCCTTTTACCATGCGGTTTTTATCGTCAAAAAACGTACTGTCCAGCCCTCGATATGCTCCTTTTCTATTTTCATAAACCCGGGCTACTTCGTTGCCTTCCCCATCTGTTGCAATCGTCGATTTCCAGACGATTTCCCGCTTGCTGTTCATGGAAACCTCCACCTTCAAGCCCTCTGCGTTCGTATACACTGTATCCAAGGTAGGCTCTACATCACCTTTCTCAAAATATTCTGCACCGACTAACTTTTTGTTGGCGTCGTATTTCCTGTAAAACCGGAGAGTGGTATCCCTCTTTGGTCCAATCCAATATATATCAACCGAGTGGCCATCTTGATCAAAGTTTTCGATGGTGGCTGAACGAAAAATAACCGAGTCATTGCGAAGGTCGTATTCTTCTATGGTCTCTTTGAGAATGTTCTTTTTTGGTGTTTCTACCTCGGTGGCTGCCGCTTTGGGCGTTTGTTGATCTTCACAGGAAATAGCTGTCAGTAGGAGCACAGCCACTGCTAAAGCGGTCAAAATATTGCTTTTCATAGTTTTCTGAGTGATTTGGTTTACGTTTTACTTACTTACGATTGAATCACCACTAAGGATTTCGAGACCTACCGTTTTATTTTGTTGAAGCTGGAAAAAGGTATTTGACAGATGTGTCAATGTAATTGTTATACTTTCACTCTCAGGAAAGAAAGCTTTGGTAGCAAGGAGTAGTTGCCTCTCTTTTTTGTGAAAAAATGGCTATTATTATAGTGTAAAACATATAGCCATGAGATATTTCCCCATCCTATTTCTCTTGTGTCTTTCAACACTATCCAATGCTACAAATTACTATGTCAGCACCAGTGGCAACGATGCCAATCCAGGTACGATCAGCCAGCCTTTTCGCAGCATTCAATACGCTTTAAATACGGCCAGTAACTTGGAAACCTTGTTCATTGAAGGAGGAATTTACAATGAGCGAGTGACCTTTACGGTATCCGGCACAGAAAGCAACCCAATCACCATTACTTCCTACAATGGCGTAGCGACGATCGATGGCAATGGCTTTACGCTCTTTGGGCCGTACGGTGGGATGTTTGAAATGATCGACTGCAACCACCTGGTGATCGATAACCTTCGGGTACAGCATTCTACCTACATTGGCTTTTTGGTCTTTGGCAACGACGTGACGGACATCACCATCCGCAATTGTTCTACCTTCGACACCGGCTCAAGCGGTATCTACGCCAATGGACAAGCGGCGGTCGGCAGCTATGGCATCCGCAAAATTCTAATTGAGAACAACAGCATCGAGCGGGCGATCAACCGGAGTCCGGGAGGATATGAAGAATGCATCTCATTGACCGAAGGGGTAGAGAATTTCACCATCCGCTTCAATGAGGTATTCAACGGAGGTATTGGGACCATTCCGGGTGGCCCCATCGGTATAGATGCAAAAAACGGCGTACGCAATGGTGTCATCCATGGCAATGTGGTCTATGACATGAACAATTCTTCCGCTGGCATCTATGTCGATGCTTATGAACGTTCTGCACTGAACATCCAGATTTATCAAAACGAAGTGTTTGGTTGTGAAGATATCGGTATCAGCATTGGTGCAGAGCAGGGAGGAACAGTCGATAACATCTCCGTGTTCAACAACCTGATTTACAACAATGGCGCAGACGGTATCAAGATAACAGGTTTCTCCACAGATGGCAGCCCAAATGACATCCGTCGGGTCAAAGTGTACAATAACACTGTTTTTCAGAATGGCTTTCAGGGAACCCTTGGTGGCAACAACCAGGGTGGCTCCATGTGGGTCGAAGGCAATACTGGACTCATCGAGGTAAGAAATAACATCTTTGCAGATAACAATTTCAACAATGGAGTACACATTTACCTATCCAACCAAGCCAATGTCGACCTCAGCAATAACTTGATTTCGAATAACAAGGGGCGAAGCTGGTCGAATCCACCTATGCAGGAAATCAACGGCCAATTTGCCATCGTTGATGATCCGGGCTTCGTAGACGTTACGCGTTTCAACTTTAATCTCGACAATGCTTCTCCTGCCATTGACGCTGGCACAACGGACCTATTTCCTTCTGTAGATTTCAACAACGATTCTCGCCCTTTTGGCTCAGGTGTGGACATTGGTGCCTTTGAGAATCAACTGATTGCTCTGCCCGTCGAACTGATGGCCTTCAATGCGACTTTCGATCCAACCACCGAAGGGGTCGACCTCAACTGGACCACTGCAACAGAAGTTAATGCGGCCTACTTTGACATTGAAAGCAGTCCAAAGGGTCGTGTTTTTCAGGCTGTTGGCCGCCTGTCCGCTTTCGGAAACAGCCAAGCCCAGACCAAATACCATTTCAAGGATGGACAAGCCCTCAAAGGAGAACGATACTATAGACTGAAGCAAGTAGATGCCGATGGTTCTTTCGTCTACAGCCCCATTGTTC
>JBCCSZ010000388.1:0-5907 GCA_039199225.1 Bacteroidota bacterium | reverse complement strand
GCAATTTGCCAATACCCTGGAATGGATTTTCTCAAAAGTCATTGTCTACAACTACTACACGCTTCGGCAGCCGCAAGAAGAGGAAGGAGCAGACAGCGAAGGCATCGCCAAAACCTCCGACAGGCCAGCAGGTGGACTTGTTCAATATGCCGTCTATGCCATTGCGGTCATTTTGATCCTCAACAGCTTTGAGCTGGACTATGTGCTATTTCACTTCGAGCGGATAGATTTTAAGATTTCGAGCATCGTCTATGGGATTCTGATCTTCATATTGGCGCAGTTAATTGTTTGGGTATTGGTCAATCTCGTACTCTTCAATTATTACAAGCGCAGAGACATTGATGCAGGTTCTCGCTTTGCCATCAGCCAGTTGCTCAAGTACATCATTTATGTCGTGGCAGCATTTATGATTTTGGAAAGCTTTGGCATTCGTATGACGGTCATTTGGGGCGGTGCTGCGGCCCTGCTTGTCGGCGTCGGTTTGGGATTGCAACAGACGTTCAACGATCTGCTGTCTGGCATTTTATTGCTATTCGAGCGGACAGTGGAAGTCGGCGACATGGTACAAATGGATGGCCTAATTGGAACGGTCCGGAAGATTGGCCTTCGGACTTCTTTGGTGGAGACAAATGACAATGTGGCGGTCATCGTTCCAAATTCCCAATTGGTAACAGACAAGGTCATCAACTGGAGCCATGCCGATGATAAGGTACGTTTTCGTGTTGATATTGGCGTTGCCTATGGCTCAGATACGGCGCTGGTCAAAAAGCTGTTGGTCATTGCCGCCAAAGAAAATCCCTATGTGATGGACAAGCCTCGACCTACAGTTCGCTTTGTTGGCTTTGGCGATTCTTCTCTGGACTTTCAGCTGCTCTTTTGGTCGCGTAATTTTCTGGTCATTGAAGACATCAAAAGCGATCTGCGCTTTGCCATCGATAAGGCCTTTCGGGAAAACAATGTGGAAATCCCCTTTCCACAAAGAGATGTTTGGATACGAAAATCTGGTGAATGAGGTAGATCGTCGGTTGTATGATCAAAAGGCAGCCCCCACACCAAAAGCAACGAACTCCGCATTGAAAACATGGGTCTTCAACTGTACATTGGCGTAAAAGCGCGTTTGCAATTTGCGAATGGGTGGAAAGTAATAGCGGGTAATTAATTTGGCATAGGTATCTGCGCGTCGAAGCAAAGAAGAACGGCTGGCATACCAGCCCAGCTGTAGCTGGATGCCCAGCGGACCAAACAGGAATTCATAACCGCCATAAATCATGTAGCGCGCAGAACGCCGCCGAGCATCTTTTTCATCGGTAAAGGTGTAGGTATGATTGCCGAATACATAGGCCGCCCGATTGAATTCATACTCCAAGCCGACATGCAGTCGACTGTAGGGATTGAAGTGGTAAAAACCGCCAAGGGAGGCGAGGTATACCGGATAGCGCGGTCCGCCTATGCTCAGTATTTCTACATAAGCCAGTCCAAGGTGGCTGTGGATGCCCCAGGGGCGGGAGGACTCTGTGGAAGGCTCAAAGGCCAGAAAATCCTCCGTTTGTAATGCTTTTGGGGTATAGCGCAATCCGACGTAGGCAGCCGGAACATTCAACCCAAAATTGGGTAGCTTATTGGAGCCATTCGAAAAGTGAATGAAACTGCCGCCAGCGCTGAGCGTCCACTTAGGGCTCGTAAACCAGTTGATGCCCAGTTTAAAGGCAGAAGCATTGTTCCAATGCGTACTGATGGCATTGTTCAAAGGATTTTCGACACGATCGAAGACCTTGGTGAGAAAGGCAATACCGCTGCCGAGTTGAAAAATCAGATCGAAAGAGGGGCGTTTGATGGGCTTGAGGGTCAGATTCGGTACAAAGGCAATCGCATGCCCAAGCTGTCTGCTGTTGCCCAATGAAAAGTAGTAGGCACCCAAACCCAGCAAAGGATAATTGTGAAAGGATTGCCAAGGGCGACGGCCATAGGTTTGAAATAGAAAATTAAACTCTATGCCAGGACTGTTGCTTTCCAGCTCGAAGAATAATTTGGAGGTATGCTTGATGACCCGGCCGTAATGCAAATTGGTTTCGATGGACAATCCTTTGCGCAACGAAAACTGAGCATTAGCAGTGGTCAAAGCCCCAACGGCACAAATCAGTAGGATGGATCGAAAAAGCAAAATGCGACTTCCGCTCATAGTTGACTTCAAGAAATTTCTGGCAAAAGAGCCTGCCAGTCCAACGTTTGTAAGAAGGAAATCGTTGCGTTCATATCTCGACTTAAAATCCTATCGTGATTCAATTTGGGAATGACCTGTCGATAACGTTGGTGGATTTCTTCAATCATCGGAGAACTCCTCAAGGGTCTTCTGTGCTCAAGCGCCTGGGCCGCTGTCATAAATTCTATTGCGATGAGCCGCTCCAGATTTTGGACGACCTTCCGTGCCTTCAGCCCTGCGTTGGCAGCCATGCTGACGTGGTCTTCCTGGCCGTTGCTCGACACGATGGAGTCCACAGAAGCGGGTGTACACCACTGTTTGTTTTGACTGGCCATGGATGCTGCAGTGTATTGGGCAATCATCATCCCGGAATGTAGCCCGGGGTCTTCAATCAAGAAGGGTGGAAGGCCCCGCTGACCGGTCAGCAGTTGATATGTTCGTCGCTCTGCAATGCTGCCTAGCTCGGATAAGGCAATAGCGAGGTAATCCAGAACGAGGGCAATGGGCTGAGCGTGAAAATTTCCGCCGGAGATGATGGCGTCTTCCTCTGGAATGATGCTTGGGTTATCGGTCACCGCATTGATTTCTGTCAATACGACCTCCTCGGCATGCTGAATAGCCGCCCAACTAGCGCCGTGGACTTGGGGGGTGCAGCGAAAGGCGTAAGGGTCTTGGACACTTTGTTTTTTTTGTGCGGCGATCTCGCTGCCGGCCAGCCAAGCCCGGATGGTAGCAGCCGTCAGGCGCTGCCCGCTATGGGGCCGAATGTGGTGGATGCGATCATCGAATGGCGATAGGCGGCAATCAAAGGCATCGATGGAGAGCGCACTGGTTAATTGGCACAAGCCGAGCAATCTTTTTGCTTCGATGAGACACCAACAGGCGTAGGCGGTCGAGAACTGGGTACCATTGAGGAGGGCCAAGCCCTCCTTGGAGTGCAGTTTGTCGTCTTTCCAGCGGCTTAGGCTGGATATGGCTGCCGTTGGAACGATCTGTCCATCTTGGTAAATTTCCCCCATGCCAATCAGCGGTAGGGAGAGGTGTGCCAGCGGTGCAAGGTCGCCCGAGGCTCCGAGCGATCCCATTTCGTAGATGACCGGAATAAAGTTGTTATTATAAAGAAAAAGCAGTTTGTCGATCAGGGCAGGGCGAACGCCAGAATAGCCAAGCGACAGTCCTTGGATTTTTAAAAATAGAATCAGTTTGGCCAGTTGGGGTGGAATGGGGTCGCCCATGCCACATGCATGCGATTGGACCAGGTTGTTTTGCAGGCTGGAAATCTGGCTGTCTGAAATGGCGATGTTGCACAGGGAGCCAAAGCCGGTATTGATGCCATAAAAGAGGGCATCTGAGGCTTGGAGTTTATTTTCCAGGAACTCGCGACAGCGTTGGACCTTTTGGCGGCTGTCATCGGAAAGCTGCAGTTGATGGTTTTCTGCCAGCAACCGAGCGAGCTGCTGCAGCGCTAGCGGCTCCGATTGTATCGTATAAGTGGAGGTTGGCATTTTTTGGTTTTGTTTGACTCGAGCTGCGACTCTGCTTGTAGCAGTCAGCAAAGGAGGCGCTTAAAGGTGGCTTTGCAGGAATTTTGAAGCTTCGCATCCCAAGCCGCTAAGGGCGCTTCTTTTGCCTTATCGCAATTTGAGTTATTTGGTTAAAACTTTTAACTGGGCGGTTAAACTTACGTTAATCCACTGATCTTTTCTGCGAAATTGGTGCCTAAGATAATATCTTATCCCCGATAGAGGCAAATTGAAAATACCCTTCCGACCCTCCAAGCATTAAAGAATCCTTAAAATCTGCTGAGCAAGTAACTTTGATGCCGTACGCTCAGTCTAAATGAGTAAAGGAGCTTCCGCTAAACAATAAAATCGTATTTTTGGCGGTATAAAATTAAAATTTACAGAATTAAGAATAACAACTCCAATCATTATGCTAAAGAAACAAATACTTCAGAGCCTGGGAAAGAAATGGATCTTTACTTTCGCCCTGATGGCTTTTTTCGCCTTTTCGTCCAATGCACAGCGCATCGCCTATGTTGACCTAAACAAAATCCTGGAAAGCTCTCCGGAGTATCAGGATGCTCAAAAGCAATTGGACAATCTCGCAGCTAAGTGGAGAAGAGAAATTTCAGAGGAATACGACAAAATCAAGGGATTGTACAACCGCTACCAGGCGGAGCAGGTACTGATGAGCGACGATGTCCGCCAGCAAAAAGAGGAGGAGATCACCAATCGGGAAAAGCAAGTTCGGGAGATGCAGCGCAGCAAATTTGGACCGGAAGGCGCCCTATTCAAAAAGCGGCAAGAGTTGGTGCGGCCTGTGCAAGATAAGGTCTACTCAGCCATCGAAGAATTCGCCACAGATAAAGGTTTCGACTTTATTTTCGATAAAAGTGGCGATGCCGGGATGATTTTTTCCAACCCCCGCTACGACAAAACCGACGACGTTTTAAAGGAATTAGGATACTAAGCAGAGGCATCACATCTGCAAATTAGTTCGTTTTTACCTATAAAAGCATTAATTTTGCGATCCCGATTTACTACTTAAAAGATATTTACACGTTTTTGAAAATAACAGATATGAAAAGGATTATTAAAACTTCAGTGGTTTTATGCGCCTTTGTTGCGCTGGCTTTTACAGCCAATGCACAAAAAATGGGCTACATCAATTCGCAATTACTTATGAGCGAAATGGCTGAGGTCAAAGAAATGAATTCCAATCTCGAAGCACTTCAAACCCAGCTTCGCAAGAAGGGGCAGAATGCGTTGGAAACCTTACAGAAGGATTATCAGGCTGTACAGCAGAAGGTAGAAAAGGGGCTGCTTTCTCCTAAACAACAGGAAGAAGAGGCCAAAAAACTGGAGACTCGCCAACAAGACATTGCAAAGATGGAGCAGGAGATGGTGAAGCAAATTCAAGACAAGCAGCAGAAATTGTCTGAACCCATCATCCAAAAAATCAACGACGCCATCAATGCTGTGGCCAAAGAAAATGGCTACACCATGATCTTCGATTCGGCCAATGGCATCATCCTGTACTCTCAGGACGAAAACGATGTTAGTTCCTTGGTAAGAGCCAAGTTGGGTCTGTAAGCTGTTCACCTTTCCATTGAAAGAAATACACTGCAATCAACCGATAGGAGTCTTCGACTCTGGCATTGGCGGCCTGACGGTCGCCAATGCTATTATTAGACATCTGCCCAAAGAACAAATCGTCTACTTTGGTGACACAGCCCACCTGCCTTATGGCGATAAGTCCGCCGATGCCATTCGCTACTACTGCATCAAAATTTCCAAATTTCTGCTGGACCAGGGCTGTAAGATGATTGTCATTGCTTGCAATTCAGCTTCTTCGGCTGCCTACAATATTCTGTTGGATTTCTTTGAAGGGCAGACGCTTTTTGTAAATGTGGTCGATCCACTGGTGCAAACGGTTGTGAACAAGCGCTTCCAAAAAGTGGGTGTTATTGCCACCAAGGCGACGGTCCGCTCGGATATCTACCGACTCAAGCTGTTGGAACGCCAACCCAATCTGAAAGTGGCTTCCCTTGCTACCCCCCTGCTTGCACCCATGATAGAGGAGGGATACGCCCAAAACAAAATTGGTCAGGCCATTCTCGAAAACTATTTATCAGATACATCCCTCAAAGACATCGAAGCCCTTTTGTTGTCTTGTACGCATTACCCCTTGATTCGCCCGGCGAT
>JBCCSZ010000387.1:0-5907 GCA_039199225.1 Bacteroidota bacterium | reverse complement strand
GCCACCACTTGTCACGTCCCTTCTTCATCTTGACCTTTTCTCCACTGTTTCGGTGAACGATGACCGTTTCGACAGATCGACAACGCTTTTTCAAGGCTTCGTCTACCACTGCTTTGACGGGTATGACCTTGCTGCCTCTCTGGTTAAAATCTGAGCAGATCACCATTTTACAACTGGCATCCTTGATGCGGTCGGCGAGTGCTGTGGCGGAAAAGCCAGCAAAAACAACGGAGTGGATGGCTCCGATGCGCGCACAGGCCAAAACCCCGATGGCCAACTCTGGGACCATGGGCATATAGAAGCAAACGCGATCGCCCTTTTGGATACCATTGGCTTTCAGGGCATTGGCGAAGCGGCATACTTCGGCGTGGAGTTCTTTGTAAGTGTAAGATTTATAGGCTTCACTGGGATCGTTGGGTTCCCAGAGTAGTGCTACTTGGTCCCCTCGGTCCTTGAGGTGTCGATCGAGGCAATTTTCGGTAATGTTTAATTTACCACCGACGAACCATTTGACATCGGGCTTTTTAAAATCCCAATCGAGTACTTTTTTCCATTTCTTGCGCCACTTGAAAGTTTCGGCTTGTTCGGCCCAGAAACCTTCCGGGTCTTTGACACTTTTGCGATAAACTCTTTTGTACTGGCTGTAGGACTTTATTTGCGTGGTCATTTGGTGATTTTTGTTGGTAAATTAACGAAAAGGCTTTTACAGCTTCAAAACCAGCTTACCCATCTTGTCACCACTGAATAGCCGTAGGAAGGTTTCGCGGAAATTTTCGATACCCTCGTAAATATCTTCCTTGGATTTGAGTTTGCCGGCTGCCATCCACTGTCCCATTTCCATGGCCGCCTTGCGGTAGTCCTTGGCAAAGTCCATGACGATGAAACCTTCCATTCGAGCGCGGTTGACCAATATCGATAGATAATTGGATGGACCTTTTATTGGAGTCGTGTTATTGTACTGCGAAATAGCACCACAAATGGGGATTCTGGCTTTGAAGTTGATGCGTGTCAGTGCAGCGTCCAGTATATCTCCTCCTACATTATCGAAGTACACATCGATTCCTTTGGGACATTCTCTTTTGATACTGGCGCGGACATCCTCATTTTTATAATCGATTGCGCCGTCGAAGCCCAGCTCGTCTATCAGGTATTTGCATTTCTCGGGTCCACCCGCAATGCCCACGGTGCGACAACCTTTTATTTTGGCAATCTGCCCGACGATGCTGCCCACGGCACCTGCTGCACCAGAAACCAATACAGTTTCTCCCTCTTTGGGTTGGCCGACATCCAACAAGCCAAAGTAGGCAGTCATACCCGGCATGCCCAGGGTACCGATGAAGACCGGCATCGGTGCAATGTCCGGATAAACCTGGAACCAATTGGTCCCGTCAGTTGCCACATATTGTTGTACACCACCCCAGCCGCTCAGACAATCGCCAACCTTATATTTAGGATGCTTGGATTCGACGACTTTGCCAACGGAACCGGCGCGCATCACATCTCCGATGGGGATGGGCGGAATGTAAGATTTGGCATCGTTCATCCAACCTCTCATGGCTGGATCGAGGGAGATGTATTCGTTGCGGATCAGCACTTCTCCTTCTTTGATGGTTGGGATTTCGGTTTCGACCAAGTTCCAGGTAGACTCATCTGGAAGACCAAGCGGGCGTTTGGCAAGCAGGACTTGTTTATTCATTCTTTATGTGGATTGTGTACTTGAATGTGTCAAAGAAAGCAGAATTTTCGGGAAAGAAAAAATTACACTCCCATTTGTTGAAGATTCACCTGGATAATTGCATTTGTCGGTGGTACTTTGATTTTTGTGACTTACTGTTATATTTGTTAGAGGAGAGAATTTCTTTTCCATATTGCTTTGTAGGATAACCCAAGTTGCAAAAATACTTGCCGAGCAGTTTACCTTAAAATATCTCTTATGAGTCCAGTAAAATACCAGGCAGATGTCGTCATCGTTGGAGGAGGTTTAGCGGGGATCGTTACGGCCCTTGAACTATTAGATGGGGGTAAAAAAGTATTGATTCTCGATCGGGATACAGCGGCTAATTTTGGGGGGCTGGCCAAGTGGGCTTTTGGGGGGATGTTTTTTGTCAACAGTCGCCACCAGCGAAGAGGTGGTATTAAGGACAGCATTGATTTGGCGTTAAAAGATTGGTTTTCTTATGCGGCTTTCGACGAAAAAGAATACTGGGGTAAGAAGTGGGCAGAGCAGTATGTTCACCTGTGTACTCCTCATAGCTATGACTGGTTGCGCGATCGGGGCATCGATTTTTTTCCTGTTGTCAACTGGGCGGAAAGGGGCTTGCACGAACCGGGCAACTCGGTCCCTCGCTTTCACATGGTGTGGGGAACGGGTTGGGGCCTGATGGAGACATTGGTCAAGCAGTTGAAAAATCATCCCAAGGCGGACAACCTCCAATTGATATTCGATCATCGCGTATTGGAAATCTTGCAGGATAACAACCAAATAAAAGGTGTCAGCGGCAAGATGGAAGGCAATGGAGCGCCTTTTACGGCTCTGGGAGAGGTGGTCGTGGTGGCCAGTGGTGGCATCAATGGCAGCATTGAAAGGGTCAAAGCCAATTGGTTTCGGGCCTGGGGGAGTCCGCCGGAGGTCATTCTCAATGGCGCCCATAAATACGCTGTTGGTGACTTACACGATGCTACAAAGAAGATCAACGGGCAAATCAGCAATCTCGATAAGCAGTGGAATTATGCGGCCGGCATTCGCCATTACAATCCGCGAAAAAAGGACCATGGCCTGAGTTTGGTGCCTTGCAAATCAGCTTTGTGGATGACCTATGAGGGCAAGCGTTTTGGTCCGGTCCGTTTGGTAACACCTTATGATACCCGCTACATTGTGGAGCAAATTTGTCGACAGCCGGTGAAATATTCCTGGCAAATACTGAACTACAAAATTGCGCTGAAAGAGTTCGCCATTTCGGGTTCTGAACACAATGAGTTGGTGCGAGACAAGAAGTTTATCCGCTTTGTTTTGCAAACGCTCCTAACTGGAAATCGAAAGTTAGTGGATAAGATCATCGATAAATGTGAAGATGTTGTAGTGGCGAACAGCTTAGATGAATTGGCTGATAAAATGAATGCCTTAACGGGGGAAAATCATGTGCGGCTTGATTATCTCAAAGCAGATGTAGCTGCCTATGATGCACAAATCGACCGAGGTCCGGCCCTACACAATGACGATCAATTGCGGCGCATTGCGCATGCCCGCCAGTATCGAGGAGACAAGGCAAGAACCTGCAAGTTTCAAAAGATTAACGACCCCGGGGCAAGACCGTTGATTGCCATTCGGGAGTTTATCGTATCGCGAAAAAGTCTGGGCGGCATTCAAACCGACCTTTCCTCCCAAGTCCTCAGCCAAGCAGATGCGTCCGGCCAACAACATCCCATTCCATCCTTGTATGCCATCGGCGAAGCGGCCGGCTTCGGTGGGGGTGGCCTACACGGACATCGATCTTTGGAAGGGACTTTTCTGGGGGGCTGTGTCATCACGGCAAGGGTGGCCGCGCAAGCCATTCTGGGTAAAAAATTGGAAAATGGTTAATTTGAAAAAATCGATCGACAAATGAAGATATTGAACAGCTTATTGGTGTCCAGTTTTTTTCTGCTCGCTGTGCCAATCTATGGACAGGTGAGTGGCAATCAGATTTATGGAAACAGTCGTGGGAGTTCTGGCAGTTATGTGCAGGAAACGGGCATCCACCCGCGAGGCATCACCTCAACAGATTCGACTTTGATTGTTAGCGTAGACATTCTTCTGAACAAAAGAGCAGATGCCTATCTGGTTGCTGTGGGGCTGAACCAGGAGGAATTAACGGTCCAAGCGTGCAATCAGAAAATCAATGATCGGATCGAAAAGCTGAAAAAAAGTCTGAAGGAATTGGGTATTAGTGAAAAGGATTGCTACGTCGATTTCATCTCACAGACCAAAGTCTACGACTACCAAGTGGATGACACCAAGGCCAAGCAATTTCAACGAGGCTTTGAAATCAAGAAAAACATCATCATCAAAATTGCTGATATTTTAAAATTGGATCGACTCCTAGAGCTTTCTGCCGAACAAGAAGTTTACGATCTCATAAAAGTAGAATACCTCGACAAGGACGTCAACAAAATATATGAGCGGATGTACGAAGAGGCGGCAGAGCTGATAGAATTGAGGAAGAAGATGTACCTGAAATCGAGTAAAGTCTCTTTGACGGGCAACAGCCGGGTGCTGTCTGACAATTTCTACAGCGTATATCCAAAGTCGCGCTACCGGAAGTACGAAGCTTTCGAATCTTCGGGGCTGAAGGTCCAAACCAAGCATTATTCCAACCAATATATCCGGCAAGAAGCTAGAAAAAATAAGACTTTTTATTATAATGGTTTGGAGACGTCCGGCTTTGATAAAATCATCAATGGATTCGATCCGGTAGTCGGCATTCAATATGTATTGAGCTTGCAAATGCAATATGAATTGGACCGATGATTCGCATAGGTATTAGTTGGATAAAGTCAAAAACGAGAACATGAAAACACATACAGTCGATACCCTTATTGTGGGAGCAGGTCCGGGTGGCTTAGCGGTTGCGGGGCGCCTTCGTAATGCAGGTCTGTCTTTCGAAGTCATTGAGCAAACGGAGAAAATAGCCTGGTCGTGGCACAATCACTACGATCGACTTTGTTTGCATACGGTCAAGCAGTTGTCGCATTTGCCTCATTTGCCTTTTCCGGAGAGCTATCCCTTG
This sequence comes from Bacteroidota bacterium, assembly GCA_039199225.1. Classification (GTDB taxonomy): domain Bacteria; phylum Bacteroidota; class Bacteroidia; order Chitinophagales; family Saprospiraceae; genus JBCCSZ01. Next base: position 1,141 of record JBCCSZ010000387.1, on the reverse strand, counting down.
TATGTTCCCCGAGAGGACCTCGCTCGCTACTACGAGCAGTATGCTGAACACTTTGACATTAAACCGCATTTTGGCTCGGCTGCCGAATCCATCAAACGTCAGGAAGATGGCCGATGGGAGGTCTGTACCAGCGACGGTAAATTGTTCGAGGCTCAGCATGTGGTCGTTGCAACTGGCGTCAACCGGGTCCCTTTTTCGCCGAGCTGGAAAGGGCAGGAAGATTTCAAGGGGGAGATCATCCACAGTCGTCATTACAAAAATACCCAGCCTTTCCTTGGTCAGAAGGTATTGATCATTGGCATGGGCAATACCGGTGCTGAGTTGGCGCTGGACCTGAGCGAATCGGATGTTGAAACCTACATCTCTGTCCGAAGCCCTGTCAGCATTGTTCCTCGCGACATCAACGGCCGCCCTACGCAGCTGACCGCTCGCCAACTGGCCAAGTTGCCCTTTGGACTGGGCGATTGGTTGGGAACGCAGATTCGGAAGCTGGTCGTCGGCGACTTGTCGAAATATGGCCTGCGAACGGCTACCATGCCCCCGGCCAAGCAACTGCGTGAAACCGGCAAAACGCCCGTCATTGACCTGGGAACGGTGGATCACATCAAAGCAGGGAAAATCAAAATCTTACCAGACATCGACCACTTCGAAGCCGAACACATCGTCTTTTCCGACGGTCAAAAGCACGCCTTTGATAAGGTCATTCTCGCTACCGGCTACCGCGCCAAAGTCGATGATTTCATCCAGGGCATCCAACCTTTTTTGGATCGGTACGGCGTTCCCAAAGCTCCGGTCGGATCAGGTGATTTCAAAGGCTTGTATTTCGTTGGCTTCGATAACTACAAGCTCGGTGGCATCCTTGGGACGATTTTTAATGATTCGGAGACGGTTGCTGGAGCGATTGGGGAGGGGGTAGGAGTGATTTCGTGAGGGGTGATTTGGTGATTGCCTTTGGCTGGGGATTCTGTGAATAGCTCCATTAATTGCCAATTGTGCAGGCTCATTTCTGATAAAATGGTCGGATGAAAAGATATTTACTGATTGGATTTTTCTTTGTTGGGGCGATTACGATGTTGGTGATGTCCTTGCATTTTTTTCAGAATGAGATTTCTGGGATTCTGAAGTACAAGGATGTCTCGTC
>JBCCSZ010000386.1:0-5932 GCA_039199225.1 Bacteroidota bacterium | reverse complement strand
GCCACAAGCCATGCCTGCCAAACGGGCGTTACCCCCACAGGTCACCACCGAAGGCGCCCTCAAGGTGGTCTACTTCACAACTTGCATCAATAGAACCATGGGGGCAGCAAAAGATGCCGACAACAAGGAGAGTGTTTTTTACAAGACCATGAACATTCTATCGAAGGCCAACTGCGAGGTGATCTTTCCGGAGGATTTGGACAATCAATGTTGTGGCTTGGCTTTTAGTTCTCAAGGATTTGCAGATGCTGCCAAAGTTGTTTTGCAACGGCTCAAAGATCGCTTGTGGGTCGCTAGTAACTATGGTGCTTACCCCATTCTTTTTGACATGAGTCCTTGTTTGCTGCAGGCCAAAGAAGGGCTGGCTACGCTGGGTTTGAAGTTATACGACCTGACAAATTTTACAACGACTTTCCTAGTAGATCGCCTGGACTTCGAGCCTGTCGACGAGGCAGTGGCAGTCTTTTCTGTCTGTAGCCTCAAGAAGATGGGCCTGGATGATCAACTCTACCAGATTGCCAAATTATGTTCTACAAAGGTGTACAATCCCAAAACGAATTGCTGCGGTTTTGCGGGCAACAAGGGTTTCACCCACCCAGAATTGAATGCTTTTGGATTGCGAGAGTTGGACCGACAAATCCCGTCGGAAGTCCGCTCGGGCTATGCCACCAGCCGCAGTTGCGAGATTGGCTTGAGCACACACAGCAAAGTCAAATTCCAATCCATTGTCAATCTGATCGACCGCGCCACTCGACCCAAAAGTCCGAGCAATAAAATACAGTTTCACGAAAAAACCATCATCGCTTGGTGTTATTTCACAACCAACTTATAATTCGCTCAAGATGAAAAAAATACTACATACTTTAAATAATAACTCTCACCTAGCTACCGAGCAATCATCGCCTAAAATCTCGGCCGCGAAGCCATTGGCATGCTTGCAAGCCTTCCTCCACAACTTATCATTTCCAAGCTGGCTTTCAAAGACAAGCACGCAATTTAGCTTACCCATTATTTATACCTCCTTGCTGTGCGTCATATTGGCCTCCAATGGTCAAGCTCAAGATGCAAAGCCCAAATTCAGTCTGAAAGGCGGCGGCTTCATTTGGACCGAAACCATCTTCGACACCCGACAGACTGTATCTGCCAGGGATGGAGATGTGATACTTTACCCAGCCAAGAAGTTCTTGGATGCCAATGGAGAAGACATCAATGATTCACCCGATTTTACGATGGCCAACATACATTCCAGAGCCCTAGTGAAAGTAACGGCCCCCAGCTTTTTAAATGCCAAAGTATCTGGACTATTGGAAATGGATTTCGTCGGTTCATCCAACGACAAGATTGGCCTGCTGCGCTTGCGACATGCGATGGTTAAGTTGAATTGGGAAAAATCAGAATTGCTTTTTGGACAATACTGGCATCCAATGTTTGCGACAGAGTCTTTTCCACAGGTTGTATCTTGGGGTGGCGCCATTCCCTTCCACCCCCTTTCCAGAAATGCACAAATTCGCTACAGTCAAGTAGTCGGTAAACATTCTCAACTATCTTTTTCCATTTGCACCCAGCTCGATTTCAAATCACCAGGCCCTAGTGGACCTTCCTCAAAATACCTACGCGATTCAGGGATACCAGAGGTAAACGCTAGCTATATTTTTGGAAAAAACAAGAATGTATTATTCGGAATCAACGTCGGATATAAAGTACTCAAACCATCTCTGTTTTACGAAATGGGAGGCGAAAATTACAAATGCACCGAAACAATCGGCAGCTATCAGATGAATGCCTTTTCTCGTATCAAGATGAAAAAAACGACGCTCCGCGCCGGTATGATCTACGGACAAAACCTGTACAACTTTTTGATGCTTGGGGGCTATGGCATCAAGGGACTAAAAGACAATGGCGAACCGACCTTTACCAATCTGACAGCGGGCTCTTATTGGTTGGATTTTGACAGCGGTACTTTAAAGGAAAAATTCAGCCTGGGCATCTATGCTGGTTACACCAAAAACTACGGCGCTCAAGACGAAATCACAGGCGCAGTGTATGCCCGAGGTACGGACATCGACCATGCTTACAGAGTGGCACCAAGGATCATTTACGGCACTGGCAGGGTTCGCTTTCGGGTAGAAACAATTTACAATGTGGCAGCCTACGGCACCCCTAATGCCAAGTATCAAGTAGAAAATACGGAGCGTGTCACCAACTTTCGTTTCTTGTTTGCCACCACCTTGGTATTCTAAGAACTCATCGGCTGTCACAAAAAATACCCACCAACTAAGATCATGGATGCTTCAACACGATCTTAATTGGTGGGCATTATAAATTAAGGAAAGCTTGCATTCAAAGTTCAACTGCTAAAAGCCGCTTTTGGAGATATTATTCATTGCTGCTCAACAGTTCATTCCACTCTTGCTTTACGTCATGGAGGACGCTGCGGGATTCTTTTTCAAAATCTTTCCAACCGTCTTTGACATCTTCCCCCATCTCATTGAGCTGCTTGTCTAAACGCTGACCGAGCTTATCCAATTTTGCCATCTCTTCCTTCATTTCCTGCTTTGCTTCTTCGGACGCATCTGCCATACCCTCACGCATTTCTTCCATGCGAGATTGAATGGCTTTTCTAGTGTCTTTCAAATCACTTTGCAATTCCTTCTTTTCTTTTTGAAAGACATCGCCCACCGCCTCTCCAGCTTCTTCAATTTCTTCTTTTGCTTTGTCATAGGATGATTGCTCTCCACAGGCTGTAAATAAAAGGCTGGCAATGGAGACAATAAATATTGATTTTATAATAGAAAATTTCATTTGTAAGATATTTTTTTGGTTAAAAAATGATTAAAAGGCTATCTATTTTTTTTGCTAATTAAAAAGTACGCTAGACAGTTTTTGAAAGTAGGGATCAGTTTGAGCTGTGATTTCCGTTGCTTGACAGTTCTCTTGGGAAGGGATATAATTCATCCAATCTTTCTCCACCAACAACTCCAAAATCCAATGTGCGGATTGGGAATGGAATGGTGATACCGTTTTTATCGAAAGCTTTCTTGATGGCTATGATGGCTTGGCTTTTCGTTTCCAGATAACTTTTTTGAGAATAGGTATTGTGCCAAAATTGTAGAACAAAATTAACAGAGCTGTCACCAAATTCACCATAGAATAATTCTACCGGACGTGTATCGTCGTACTCTACATTGCTTTTAACAGCCTGCAAGGCTACCTGCTTTGCATTTTCCAAATCGTCACCATAAGCAACACCACAGTTCACATCGATTCTTCTGCGGCCATTGTGAGAAAAATTGACCAAAGGGCTTTGCAATACTTCCTTATTTGGAATAATGACCTCTTGTCCGTCGGGTGTCATAAGAATAGTAGATCGTAGGTTGATCTTTTGTATGGTCCCAAAAAAACTATTGGTTTCAATGAGGTCACCAATCTTGTAATAGTCTCGTACAGACATCAGCACACCAGAGAATAAATTAATCAGCGGATCTTGTAGTGCCAAACCAACAGCCAATCCAATCACTCCCGCACCGGCTAACAGAGAGGTCAATGCCTTATCGAGGTTCAGTATTCCCAGCACAATAAAGAGTCCAAAAAGGAGAAAAATTGCTGTAAAAATATTGGCCAATACATTTGTAACCGTCTTATTATTGGTTGCTTTCGACAGCAGTTGAAGGATGCCTTTTTTAACATATCTTGAGGCATAGAGCGCAACAGCTCCTATGAAAATAGCCAGAAAAATATTTGGTAAATTGGTTACCAAACCATCAAACCAGCCCAGTAATTTATCGATTAATTTATGCCATGATTCTTGCAATTGATTCCACATATACTGTAATTTTTATTTTTCTATCCAACGTCATAAGTTCTAGGATGTTCGATGGACTTTTATTTATTCTACTGCTTTTATTAGATGCATAAAAAAAGAAACTAACAGCTCTGTACGCTTACTTTCACATTACTCAGGAAGGTAGCCAGCTTACCATCCATGTAGTCATTATAAGAGGAGGTAATCGTTCCTTTCAGCCCATCACTACATTCTATCACAAAGAGGATGGACATATTTTGAGGATAGCGGGAGCTGCCAAAGCGATGGTACTCGTTGATTTTCAGTTGATGCTGTGCATACGTTCGATTGTTTTCCTGACAAATCAACCCGACCTTCTCTTTGTAGTAAAAGTTGTAAATAAAGCCTTGGCTCCTAAATGCATTTATTGCTTGCACCAGATTGGTATACTTATTTAGCATAGCAGAAAAATTGTGATACATAAAATGAGCAGTTCATAAATTATTGAGTTGACAATTACATACCAAATATTTTTGACGAGATCAAAATATCAGATGAATAGCTTTAGATTTATAAACTGCCAGACTTTGGGGAAATGATGTCATTAATTCTTATCTGACAGGCCGATTACTTCCTTTCAAAAATTGCAAAGTAATCAGTGTAAGGATCATACCAAATACAAAAATCTCAAAGAAAATAACACCGCTGATGACCATCGTATTGGCCATTGTACTTGAGTCCAATTGGAACTTGTGGAGAGATAGCCCTGTACCAGATACATAACCAGCAAGATTGGTCACTGCTACGACTAAGCCACTGAAAAATGAAATACCAACGCCCAGTAAAATACCATTCTGGAAAAATCTTCTAGGACGAAGGTTGACTTTATATTGATACAATGCCCAAGAAATGGTTCCTAATAGAAAAAAGTATTTAAAAAATTTGATGCCATATGAGCCACCGGAGGCTTCTACTACATAGAGGAACATGGTCATCATTGCACCTGCCAGTATGCCATACTTCATCATTGCTTTGTAAGGAAAACGAGGACGAGGAGCGCCAGGATTTGGTTTCAGCATTCTTCTTTTTCGTGTACGTTGATTCTCCGTCGTCGGATATACTTGTGTATGATTCATTAATATTTTTTTATGTGAAAAATTATTTTCTTCCCCAACGCAGTGGCTTGCCTTTTGTTCGACTACTACTTTTTTTGCACTCGATCAAACATTTGCTTTCCCATCGCGTTGGAGAACAAAACCAAGCACTTGAATCCTGAAGCTTACCTAATCTTTTTCAAATAGCCTCCTGGCACTTTATCAAATAGCTATTTACATTATTTTTCAAATGCTGAAATGCATCAGGTTCAACTTGCATTTCTTAAACCTTACTATATGTCAAAATTTAAAATTATATTTTCCACAGTCCTCCTTTTCTTACTTTGTTCAAATGCACCTTTATTCGCTCAAACAGGAGAAATCCCAACAGATAATCTGGAATATGAAAGTCCTGACGGATTGGTTTTTTACCCAGATCGATATGCTTATGTCCTTTTGTGGGATGTTGCAGATAAAGCCAACCCCGACGAAATATATGGAGAAGGTAAATTGGATCGTCCTCCCCTTTTTGGTGAGAATTGTACTGCTAGTAAATCATTTGAAGCATGTACCGATCAAGCCTTACAAAAGTATTTTTCTGAAAATATTGAGTACCCAATGACAGCCCGACGCAATGGTAACGATGGTTTGGAACACCTCATTTTTGTTGTCAATGAAATGGGACAAATCGAAGGTAACATCAAGGTTTTGTCAAAAGAAGGTTCGTGCAGTAGCTGTGCCAAGGCAGCCGTAGATGCCATCGCCAACATGCCGCTGTGGACACCTGCCCGCAGAAATGGATTGGCCGTCAAAAGCAAAGTCATCTTACCCATTCGCTTTGACCTGAAGGACAATTTATAATCTCCTACTAAGCAGCGTCAAACTTTTTTTTAAAAAAATCAAAAATTAAATAATCGTAACTATTTAGCAATTTATCTGTGCTGTTAAGAAAGAACAGCCGTCAAATACGGCAACAAGTTCATTGAAAACATTACGTTGGTGCTTGCGAGTTGTAGAGATAAAGCTCTGAATACGAGCATATATATCGGCTCCTTTT
>JBCCSZ010000385.1:0-6033 GCA_039199225.1 Bacteroidota bacterium | reverse complement strand
GTCTTCATAAAGATTACGATATAGTCCTGATAGACGGAACACCCAATCTTTCTAAAATGGCAACTAGAGTTATACTAACTTCTGACTTGCTTCTTATTCCTATTCGCCCAGGTGCACAAGATTACCGAACTATGCAGGAATTCATAAGTAGGTATAATGAGGCCAAAGAATTCAAGCCGAATATCCCTGCTTACTTTATTCTAAATGAATTTACTAAAGTAAAAAACGTTCATCAAGGAATTTTGAAGATGATCGAATCCTCATTTAACATTCCAGTTCTTAAAACCAAGATTAATAGCAGGGTAGCCTACACAGAGGTTAGTATAATAGGGAAGGGAGTATATGAATATTCTGACATGAAGGCGAAGCAGGAAATGGCAAGCCTAACAAAAGAGATTTTGAGAGAGGCCAAAGAACTCAATCTAAAGGAGATATCAAGATGAGTAAGAAGGATATAGATTTTGGGAAACTAGTTTTAACCCAAGAAGAGCTACAAGAGAAGGTAGATGTTGAAGAAGCAGTTGCCTTAATTCATAATGAACAGCTAGAGAAAGAACGCACCAAACGGATTACTATTGACATTCCATTTTCACTCTATGTTGATGTCAGAACCAAAGTTGTTAAGAAGGAAATGACCTTGAAAGACTACTTTTTGGGGTTAGTAACTAAAGATTTATCGAGTTAAAACACTTGAAATGTTAAAGTTTGTAAAATCGCATTTGTTTTACCTATGTTTTACCTCGCTAAAAATCGACTAGCAAAAAGAGTCAGTAACAATAGGTGATTTTTAGGGCTAAGTTCAAAAAAGTAACGCCCTGAAACAAGAAAAGCCGAGTTGTAAAACTCAGCTTAACTTATTGATAATCAGTACCGACGGGGGGAATCGAACCCCCACTCCATTGCTGGAACCGGATTTTGAATCCGGCGCGTCTACCAATTCCGCCACATCGGCATTTGGTACTGTTTTTTATGTCAAGTGCATTGGATTTTGAATCCAGCGCGTCTACCAATTCCGCCACATCGGCATTGAGTGGATGCAAATTTATTTAAATTTTTAAGAAAGTGCAACGCCTTAGCGAAAGAAATCTAGGAAGTTTGCATAAACCACGAGGCTGATCACAATGATAAAGCCGATAATGGTCGAGTATTCCAAGACCTTGTCGCTCGGTTTGCGGCCCGTGACGACCTCCCAAAGCAAAAACATCACATGCCCGCCGTCCAAGGCCGGAATGGGCAGCAGGTTCATAAAGGCCAGTATGAGGGACAAAATGGCCGTCATGCGCCAGAAGCGCTCCCAAATCCATTCGTTGCCATACATCTTGGCGATGGTGCCGAAGCCGCCAAGGCTGTCTTTGGCCTTGAGCTTGCCGCGGAATATCTGACCAAATGCCTTGATTTGATCGGTCAGTAGGCTCCAACCTTTGGCAACACCTGCCGGAAGGGCTTGTCCAAGGCTGTAGTCCTGGCGCTCGGTCCCCAACACGGCTAGGTAGCTCTTGGTGCCTACACCGATGAAGCCATCTTCTGTCAGGGTGATGGCCGTGCGAAGGGTGTCCGACCCGCGCAAATAACCCAGCTTGATGGTCTTTCCAGCGTTCTTTTCGGCAACTTCTTTGAATTGATGGAAAAAGGGCGATGGTTTACCATTGATCTCCACAATTTGGTCGTCGACCTTCATGCCGGCTTTTTCGGCTGGCATACCTTCTTTGACCTCGCCCACGACGAATGGAAAGCGTGGGACAAAAATCAGTCGGTCTTTATTTTCCTTGCTGGTCAACATACCAATGGCACTCTCGCTCACCGGAATGTCTTTTTCCTGCCCATCTCTTCTGACCCGGATGTTGTCGGCATTGTTGATGATGATCTCGCGGACCAAAGCCCGATCGAAGAATTTATCGAAAGGCTTGCCACCGACGCTGACGATGTGGTCGCCGTCTTGAAGTCCCAATTCCATACCCAGCGAATCGGTATGTATGCCGTAAATGGCATTTTCGTTGGGGAGATACTCTTCGCCCCAAACAGCCAAAACCATGGCATAGATCAAGAAGCCCAAAATGAAATTGACTGTTACACCGCCCAGCATAATGATGAGCCGTTGCCAAGCAGGCTTGGAGCGGAACTCCCAAGGTTGTGGCGGCTGTTTCATCTGTTCCAAATCCATGCTTTCGTCGATCATCCCAGCAATTTTGACGTAGCCACCCAAAGGCAACCAGCCAATGCCATATTCCGTTTCACCTCTTTTGACCTTGAAAAGCTCAAACCAGGGGTCGAAGAATAGGTAGAATTTCTCGACGCGGGTTCCGAAGAGTTTTGCCGGAACAAAATGCCCCATTTCGTGAAGGACAATCAAAATGGACAAACTCAAGATGAGCTGCCCTATCATAACCAAAATCCCCATGGATTTGTCAGCTTTGTTGAAAAAATCGGGTGTACAATCAGCAGTGGCAACCCGCCACCTCCTTGAAACAATCGCTTGTTCATTTGGGTTGTACGGCAAGAGCAGGAATTTGATGCTTTCGACCAAATAGGCCCCACACAGGCATACAAGTTTGCAAAAGTACTATTAATGAACGTATTTTTCAATCTTCTATTCCCCGTGCTGCTTGTACTTTGCGAGAATCTGCCACCAAGGTCTGCCTAAAAGGAAGGAAGCGTCCACTTATATCGAACCGCCAAGCCACGCAGCAAGATGGTGAAAACCACCGTTAGGGCAACGGTCCAGTCTGCAGAGAGGGAACTTTTTTGGAGAAATAAGTACAAAATGCCCCCAGCAATGCAGGCTGTAGCATAGATTTCTTTCCGAAAAATTAGGGGGATTTCATTGCAGAGGGTGTCCCGAACAACGCCGCCAAATACGGCTGATACTGCTCCCATCATGACTGCTACAATGGGCGCTATGCCGTGGTCCAGGGTTTTTTGCAAGCCCAAAATGGTAAACAGCCCAATGCCAATGGTGTCGAATAGAAACAGCGTGCGCCGAAGCTTTTGAACAACTTTTCTGAAAAACAAGCTGATGGTCACTCCCAAGAGGATGACGTACAGATAATTCAAATCTTTCATCCACCCAACTGGCGTGCTGCCGATCAAAACATCCCGGATGGTTCCACCACCGACAGCCGTGACAAAGGCGATCACGACAGCACCAAAAATATCGAATTGCTTTTGTTTGGCCGTCAAGGCACCACTGATGGCAAAAACCATGGTGCCAATCAAATCGAGGGCGTAAATCATTCGTAATAGACAATGACGTCTTGCGGGCCTTTGCGGGTCAGCGCAGGCACTTTGACCTCATCTGCCGGATAACCGACGGGAATGAGCAGGAAAGGACGCTCGTTCTCGGGCCGCTTCAAAATCTTTTGCAAGAAATTCATCGGGCTGGGCGTATGGGTTAAGGCTACCAAACCCGCCTGGTGGATGGCCTTCAGCAAAAAACCTGCCGCCAGTCCAACGGACTCGTTGACATAGTAGTTTTTGAGCTTTTTGCCTTCTTCCCCAAAATCGTAGGCTTTCTTGAAGACAATGATCAGCCAGGGCGCAATTTCCAAAAAGGGCTTGTGCCAATTGGTCTGAAAAGGCTGCAGGTCTTTGAGCCACTCGTCGGACATCCGTCCGTTGTAGCTGATGTATTCTTCCTCCTCTGCCGCCTTGCGAATTTCTTTTTTGATGGCCGGATCAGCAACGGCACAAAAAGTCCAGGGCTGCTTGTGCGCCCCCGAGGGGGCCGAAGAAGCGGTCATAATCAACTGCTCAATGACTTGCTTGGGGACGGGCCGGTCGGAAAACTCCCGGATGGAGCGGCGCAACGCCATATACTGGTGGTACTCCTGTACCCGTTGGGCAGTTTCATCTTCGTTGTATCTTCTGGGCTCGTAGGAAATGAAGGGCTGATCCGTCATAATTGATTTATTTGCGTAAGTATAAATTCAGTGTACGACTCGCTGTCATAGGGAAGTAGGGCAAAATTACAGAATTTCACACTACAAATCTCCCAACTGAGGGCGTAATAGAATCTCCTCGACGACTGTAGAGGCATTCATCTGAGAGGCACTCCATATGGATTCAGCAATATCAGCGGCAGGCATGAGGCGTTCCAGCGGCAGATCGACGCCTTTCCAGGAGGCCGACCAAGTGCCGCCCGGCAAGACCGCCGTTACCTTGATGCCTTTGTCCAGTAATTCGGCGCGCAGCACCTTGGAGAATCCCAGCAGGGCAAACTTGGAAATGCTGTAAGAGCCGCCGTTGGGGTAGGCCATGATGCTGGCTATGGAGCAAAGATTGAAAATATGGCCGCTTTGTTGCTCGGCCATGTGAGGAACAATGGCGCGGGTGAGGTGGTAGGCACTGTATAAGTTGGTTTCAATCGATTTTTCGAGAATGCCATCCTCTTCCTTGTGAATTTGGCCGGGGAGAAAAACGCCTGCATTGTTGACCAGGATGTCAATCTTATCCCATTTTTTGAGGACGAATTCAGCAAACTGTAAAACTGCCCGTTTTTTGGAGACGTCACATTTTTTTGTAAGAACCTGTATGTCAGGATATTGGCTGTTTAGCTCATTTTTGAAAGTTTTTAAATCCTCTGCATTGCGTGAACAAATGGCCAGATTAAAGCCTTCTTTTGCAAAGCGTTCACAAACAGCTCGGCCGATACCCTTGGTTGCGCCAGTTACGATGATATTCATTACAAATTTTTTATTCGTCAAATTTAGCCTATTTTTGGCAACGTTTTTAGAATGCCCCCTTACAAAGCCGGAATCGCTCGGCTGAGGACGAAGCTGAAACAAGCACATGGCACTTATTGTTTGACCAAGTAGCACAATGAATCTCAATTTTTTATACCATTTCGGCAGGTACTTGATGATGATGCGGCTGGCCCTCTCTAGGCCGGAGAAATACTCTATGTATTGGAAGGAGACCATGCGGCAAATGAACGACATTGGCATTGGCTCTCTGGTCATCGTAGGCTTGATCGCGATTTTTATCGGTGCCGTAACAGCGGTTCAATTTGCCTATCAATTGCAAGACAGCTTTGTGCCTCGCTACTATATCGGCTACATCGTTCGGGACAGTACCATCATCGAATTGGCACCGACCATCACCTGTTTGGTATTGGCCGGAAAGGTGGGGTCCAACATTGCAGCGGAGATCGGTGGAATGCGGCAAAAGGAACACATCGATGCCATGGAAATCATGGGGGTGAATACGGCCGCTTACCTGATTATGCCGAAAATCATTGCCGCCATCTTTGTGATTCCGCTCTTGGTTTGCTTGGCAGCTTTTGTCAGCATCATCGGTGGTTACATCGCTAGTGTTTTGCCGGGCTTGATCACACATGCAGAATATGTACAGGGCGTTCGCTCGTTTTTTGTACCTTATTATGTCTTTATGATGTTCGTCAAGGCCATTGTTTTTGCCTTCATCCTAACGACCGTACCCGCTTATCAAGGCTATTTTGTACGGGGCGGAAGTGTCGAATTAGGGCAAGCCAGTACCCAGGCCGTTGTCTTCAGCGACATCCTGATTTTGTTGTTCGATTATCTCATCGCCCTGATTCTGACTGCGTAAAGCCATAGATATGATTCGAGCAGAAGACATAAAAAAGTCGTTTGATGATGCAGAGGTTCTCAAGGGGATCGACATTGTCTTTGAGGAGAGCAAATGCAACTTGATCATCGGCCGAAGTGGCGCCGGTAAGACGGTCTTGCTCAAGCTCCTGGTTGGACTGCTGGAACCTACCGCTGGAAAAGTCTGGTATGGCGACACCAACTTTTTTGAGTTGGGAAAAAAGGAAAAGCGCGAGTTGCGCATGGATGTCGGAATGCTTTTTCAGGGCTCGGCTTTGTTCGATTCGCTCACCGTGGAGGAAAACATCCGCTTCCCACTGGATATGTTTACCTCAAAGACCAAAGGGGAAAAGCTGGATCGGGTCAACTTCTGTCTCGAAAGGGTCAACCTGGAAGGGGTCAACGACAAATTTCCTTCGGAGATCAGTGGTGGTATGCAAAAGCGGGTGGGCATCGCCCGCGCCATCGTTTT
>JBCCSZ010000384.1:0-6058 GCA_039199225.1 Bacteroidota bacterium | reverse complement strand
ATCCTTTCAGCATAATTGCTCACGCTGTTTTGGATATTCATAATGTATTCGATTTCATTGCCAAACTCCGTATTTGGAATATTGGTAGGAGCTAGGCCACCCAGCTCGGAGACGACACTGAAGAAGCCCTCGAGGTCTTGGCCGCTGAGGTTGATGGCTGCTGCATGTTCTCCGGCAGTGTGGAAACCCAAAGATGGCTTAGAATCTCCCAGCTGGATGCCCAGTGGGTCCGGCATCAGGTCGGTTGGATTGCCCGCCATGCCCGGGTAAGTATAATCCAGGTAGCGCCCGGTCCAGCCGGTGGTATGGTTGAAATTGGGTGAGGTACCATCTCCGCCGGACAGCCATAGGTCGGTAGATTTGAAGTGAGAGCGGTTGTGGTTATCGTAGGAAACTCCCTGTACGACATTGACCAGGCCGCTGTCGTACAAATCTTTTATGCCCGTCATGCTCGGATGCAGGCCCACCTGATCTTCCAGCGCCAGGGTATTGTCCAAGGGGATGAAAGCGTTGCTACCGCTATTGCTCAATCCAATGTTGGGGCGCAATTGGCGATAAGTATCGTATTGATTGATCGGTACAATGGTATTGACACCATCGTTGCCCCCGCCCAATTGGATCAAAACCAGTACCCTTTCGCTGATGCCTTCGCAGGCCAGCATATCCAGGTTGGCAAAAGTTTGAACAGCATAGCCATTCAATACAAAAGGAGAGAGTACTGCCGGAGTGGCTATTTTGAGAAAATTTCTTCTTTTCATAATAGAATGAATGTCTTGGATGAGTTGAATGGGTTAAAACAGTTGATATTCAGGTGAATACATGATTGCCTGAATTAGATTTTGCAAGGGTATCCTCACTTCCGAATCATCGGAGGTCCTTACATAATTATCCCATTCATAGGACCAGTCACCCGCTGGAAGCTGATCGAGGAATATGTTGTTGAGAAAATAATCGACCCGATCTGCATCCGGCATTTCCGGAAGGAGGTCGGCCAGCAATTCATTGACCAGTATGCTGGCGATGTAGGGGTTGGAAACGTTACCCGGAGTGTTGATGTATTCAACAATGTCAAGCCGAACACCGCCACCCAGGTTGCCACCGGCCAGGACCCTTCGTCCGGTCAACAGCATTTCCGGTAGGGAGTAGCGGGCGATGATGGTGCTGCCGTTGAACCAGTTGCGATTGAACTCGGGGGCTTGGTAGTAAGCCGGGTATCCGGCGACGACGGCGGGGGCCAGGACGCTGAAGTCGCTTTGCCGCAGATAGACATTAACGACCGACCGCAGGTAGAAATTGACGTAGTGATCGTTGGGGGATTGAACAGGGTCGGGAACCTGTACATTGAAATATCCCATCGCTCCCTGCATCAATTCCAAGGGTGATTTGATGAGTCCACCAATGATTTCATCGGAATTGTCGCTGTCATCCTCGTCGTAAAAATGGACACTTTTGAGGAGTTGCTTGAGAACGGGTTCCAGCTCGTAGTTGCCGTCGCGGAAGGTGGTGGCGAGTGGCTCGATGATGTCCGATTCGATCTCTGTTGTAATTTTTCTACTGACGAAGTAGCGGTACAATTTGCGGACGATGGCGCGGGCCGTTTCGTTTTGCTCAAAGATCATATCGACAAATGCTGTTAGCTCGGCGGGCATATCTTCTGTTGCCTGCGCACCGGTGATGGTACGGTTTTGAAAGGCATCGCTAAAGGTCTTGTCGTCTCTGTCGTGCTGGCTGAATTGCAGCCTACCCATTGGCAGGTTGGTATCCGGGTCGATGTTGTCGCCTCTGTTGCGGGAGGTTTTGAAGCCAGTCAGTAGGCGGGCAGCTTGGCGAATGTCCTCCTCTGTATAATTGGTGTAATTATCTGGTCCAATTTGTTCTCCCTTGCCGATGGTAAACAGCTCCAAGTATTCGCGGGCGAAGTTTTCATTGGGGTTGTTTCTGTTGTTGAGCGTATTGTCCAGATAGCGGAGCATCACCTCATCTCGAACAATTTTTTCGGCGAGTTGGCGGAAATTGCCCAATCGGTAGAACCGAAGTAATTCGAGGTGGTCAAACACCCTTTCAGCAGCTTGCGCATTGGAAGACACGACGAAATTGGTATGTAGGAAGAACACCATCTTGAAGCCGATGCTGTTGTCTAGCATAGCCTCGTGCATCCACCAAATGCGGGTGTACAAACGCAATCGGCCGGTAGAGGAGCGCGGGGCTGTGCCAGTGTTGATCCAGCCCTGGCCCGTTTCAGGATCGATGGGTTCTGGAATGGAAGGATTTCGCAAAACGACAATTTCATCGACCGCTTGGTCGGCCGTTTTTTGGGCCAATTGATCGATGCGATCTT
Organism: Bacteroidota bacterium; assembly: GCA_039199225.1. Taxonomy (GTDB): domain Bacteria; phylum Bacteroidota; class Bacteroidia; order Chitinophagales; family Saprospiraceae; genus JBCCSZ01. Next base: position 3,720 of record JBCCSZ010000384.1, on the reverse strand, counting down.
TGTTGTGGGCGAAAGTGGTTCTGCGGAGTAGGTGTGCTGCAAGTCTTCTACCTAACGTTCCGCTTTTGGGTGTCAAGGAGGCCATATATTGTGGTTTGGTCATTCATATCAACAGCCTTATTAGGCAGTTTTGATCAGCCTTACTTTAGCTTACGACGAGTGCGAGAAACCAATGGTTTCAAAGCAAAATCGACTCAATGGCTTTCTCGTCAAGGAATCGCAACTTGAACTAAAATAGTATGTTTGGTTGGATACGGTATGACAGTACCATCCTCTCCGATCTATCTATCACAATCTTTCACAGGTGGAATGATTGTAATATACTAAATAGCTTGTGAAAGAATGGTACTTATTATACTTATTGCGTGATTTTGTATATATCTTTTGTAAAAGTTGACGAAGGAGTTGATTAGTTTACCACAACAATGTATTTGTTTTTCTTTCCATTTTCGATCATAATAAAGCGACCGTGCAGCAAGGCTTCCTGATTGACGCGATCTTCGTGCGAAGCGATCTTGTCTTTGTTGACTGACAAAGCGTTGCCCTTGATGGCGCGACGCACTTCCCCCTTGGACGCCAACATGTTGGTATGCTCGGTCATTAAATCACCGATGTTGACCCCTTGTTCGATTAGGGAGCGATCCACTTCGAAGCTTTTGATTTCGCGGGCCACCGTTTCCAAGGAGCTGGCATCGAGGGAGAGGAGGGTATCCTTGTTGACTTTACGGAAGAGCAAGTTGGAAACATTTTTGGCTGCTTCCAGCGCTTCGGCAGAGTGGACCCGGGTGGTCAATTCTTCTGCCAGTGCTTCTTTGAGCTTGTTGGGCTGATCGGCAAAGTCTGTTTCTAGCGCCTCTATTTCCTCCTTAGATTTCAGGGTGAAGTAGCGGATGAAACTCTTCATATCGGCATCACTTGCTCGAATCCAAAACTGGTAAAAATCGTAGGGCGAGGTCAATTCGGGATCAAGCCAGATGTTTCCGGATTCGGACTTGCCAAATTTGGTACCATCGGCCTTTGTGAGCAGAGGTGTGGTGACGGCATAAGCCTTAGCATCCAGGTTTTTTCGGATGAATTCCGTCCCAGAAGTAATGTTCCCCCATTGGTCTGAACCACCCATTTGGATGCGACAGTTGTACTGTTGGTAGAGGCACTGGAAATCGTAGGCTTGCAGCAATTGGTAGCTGAATTCCGTAAAAGAGATGCCCGTTTCGATGCGCTTTTTGACCGACTCTTTAGAGCTCATGTAATTCACCGTCAGTGTCTTTCCGACATTGCGGAGAAAATCCAGGACGTTCATTTCCCTGTAAAAGTCGTAATTGTTGAGCAGGAGTGCTTTGTTGGGGCCATTCTCAAAATCGAGAAATTTTCGAGCTTGTTTGGCTTGAAACTGCAAATTGTGCTCGATCTCTTCGTAGGACTTCAACTGCCGTTCCGCGTCTTTCCCAGAAGGGTCACCGACACGCCCGGTGGCGCCTCCCATCAAGACAATGGGCTGGTGGCCGGACAGTTGAAAAAGCTTCAGGAGTTGCAACTGGACAAAGTTGCCAATGGTCAGTGAGGGGGCCGTTGGATCAAAGCCAATGTAGCCGGTCACCATTCCTTTTTCGAGTTCTTCCTTGATTCCCGGAGTTTGCTGATGTAGCATATTTCTCCATGCGAGTTCCTGCAAAAAGTCCATATGAGCTGTTTGTGGTATTTGAGCGCAAATGTAGTCTTTTCTTTGGTGATTTTGTGCTTGCAGAACAGAATACTTCTGAGCGCGGACAAAGCCCTTATTTAAAGCGAATGGCCTTGACTGGACTGATACGGGTCACCAAATAAGACGGCAAGATGAGGAACAGCAGGGTGAAAAATAAAGTTCCAAGATTCAATAGCAGGATGGTCCACAGGTTGAGTTCTACAGGTGCTACAGATAAGTAGTAATCTGCCTCAGACAATTTGATGAACTCAAAGCGATCTTGTAGGACACACAATACAATACCAATGACATTTCCGATGAGTACTCCCAAACCAATAATGTAGGCGGCATGATAGAGAAATATCTTTCGAATGTCCCAGTTCGTGCTACCAAGTGCCTTTAAAACGCCGATCATATTTGTCCGCTCTAGGATGAGAATCAAAAGGGCCGTGATCATATTGATGATGGAGACAATGGTGATGAGTATCAAGATGACCATCTCGTTGATGTCTTGTAGGGCCAACCATTCGAATATGCTTCCAAACTTTTCCTTGATGGTTTGTGAGTAGAGGTCGTTGGGGATCACCTCGTAGTAGATGTATTCATTGATGGGGTCGAGGTCTTCAATGTGATCGATGAAGACCTCAAAGCCGCCGACTTGGTCTTCGGACCAGCCGAGCACATCCTGTATTTGGCGGATGTCGACCAGGGCAAACTTCTTGTCGTATTCTTCCAGCCCCGTTTTGTAAATGCCGCACACCTTGAGGCGTCGCCGAAGCTGCTGTCCTTCTTCCACAAAGTGTATGATGAATTGATCGTCGACTTTCAACTTCAAGCGCTTCGAAGTTTGATCGGAGATGATGATGTCGGAAGATTTGCTGGAATCCGGAAATTCTATGATTCGCCCCTCTATGAGATAATCTTGGAGGTTTTCCCAATCAAAATCGGTGCTGATGCCTTTGAGTATGATGCCCTCAATGTCTTTCTTCGTCTTGATGATACCTGGCTTGTGGGCAAATACCTGGATGTGTTTGATGCCACCTTTGGTTTGAAATTGGCTGCTGTAATTCATTTCATAGCCCATCAGTTTGGCCCTGTCTTCGTAGAGTATGCCGCCAATGGTATCGATGAGGGGATAAAAATCCTGTCGTACATTTACCGGATAGGCTTCAAAGGTTCGGGTAACATTGGTGCTGGTGATGTGTATATGTCCCCAAAAACCAAAAATCTTACTGCTGATTTGGCTCTTAAACCCAGCGATGAGCGCAGTAGCGACGATCATAACCGTTACACTCAATGCGATGGCCGTAATGGCAATTCGGATGATGAGTCTAGAGAAAGACAGTTGACTCGAAGTGGCCACCCGGCGGGCTATGAAATATGGTAAATTCATTCGGAGCGCAAAATAGTGCTTTAAATTGAAATGGGGTTGGATAAATTCTCACTTGACTAAAAGAATTTATATGTTTACCTAAGTAGTTTCATATATAACAGCCTGCTGTCAGCATGCATCAGGATACTTCTAACTGGATTTAATTTCTTTTTTTAAAGTGCCTAGGCAAGTTAAACAATGACGTAGTTTGAACGACTTTCACCTTTGTACTTCCTTAAAAATACTCGTCATAGCAATGGCTGTGTCTGTGTTTTTGCCTTGTCTACAGATGAAACTCCTCTCAAACTAGGGATAACCTAACTTTATCCAGGCACTTAAGTACCTAGACAAATTGAATAATGACTTATTTTGAACGACTTTCACCTCTATACTTCGTTAAAAATACTCGCCATAGCTACGGCTATGCCTGTGTTTTTTGCCTTATCTTGAACAAAAATCACTTACTGCAAAACATGCAAGTAATTCCGTCCACCCACTGCTTATGCACCAGCAATTCCTTTGTGTTTCACTTTTTGTTTCGTAACCGTTGTGTATGATCCAGATAGGCGAGCACCATGTTCATCAATAGCATCTAATACTACCTTAGCTTTAGCCACTAAATTATCTTCGTGTACATCAACTAGCATAATGCCTGTTTGAATCTTAT
>JBCCSZ010000383.1:0-6102 GCA_039199225.1 Bacteroidota bacterium | reverse complement strand
GATTTCCTCTTCGCGAACAATGACGGCTGACTCCTGTACGAATGGAATCCGTGCCAATTGCTCTTCGATTTCTCCCAACTCGATTCGATGTCCACGGATTTTCACCTGGTAATCTTTGCGACCATAAAAGTCGATTGTTCCGTCTGCCCGGTAGCAACCTAGATCACCCGTGCGATACATCTTTGCATCTTCCAGGAAATTGGTTGGATCGGTTTGGAAAGCAGCTTGCGTCTTTTCCTCATTGTTGATGTATCCCTTTCCAACACCAATACCCGCAATGCAAATTTCTCCTTTGACACCAATCGGACACAGTTGCCCAAAGTCATCAAGAATAAAAACCCGCATATTCTGAACCGGCTTACCAATTGAAATGGATGTGCCATCAGGTACACAGTCGAGTAGCAAATGCGTAACATCGTCGGAAGCTTCCGTCGGACCGTACACGTTACCCATCGGGATGTTTGGAAACAGTTGGAACCAGCGCTCCACCAAGTTTTTCTTCAAGGCTTCGCCCGTTGCCATCAAGCAGCGTAGCGCCTGTAAGGCAGGTCGGTTGCTTTGGCTTTCCAACAAGTTCAACAGCTCGTTGAGGTAGGAAGGAACAACCTCCCAAATGCTTACCCTATCTCGATCAATTGACTGTAGCAACTCCTCTGGATTGAGGATGAGAGACTGTGGATATACGATCGTCTTGCCACCTCGCAAGAGGGCCACTAGAGCTTGCCATACAGAAATATCGAAACTAATCGATGCTGTTTGTGCAACAGTGCTCTTTTGGTCGATGCCAAAATCATTAACTTTTGCAAACAAGTGATTGAGCATTCCTTTGTGCTGGATCATCGCTCCCTTTGGTCGACCGGTTGTACCGGATGTAAAAATGACATAAGCCAATTGGTTTTCATCGATGATCGTATCCGGATTAAAGGACGGCATATCTGCCCAATCCTCCTCCCGGAAGGCAATGCATTCACAACTGCGACAAGGAAGCCCCAAGCCATTTTCGGTCATGACTGTTTTGACGCCTGCCTGTTTCAGCATGTACTGAATCCGATCAGAAGGTAATCCTGTATCGATCGGTAAAAATGCGCCACCTGCTTTCAAAATAGCTAAGATGGTAACTACATAGCGATCAGAGCGTTCCATCATCACACCAACCACCTCTTCGCGGCCGATGGAATAACGACAAATCAATAAATGCGCCAGGCGGTTGACCATGTCATTTAGCTCGGCATAAGCATATACTTTATCGCCAAACTGTAAGGCATCCCAATTGGGGTGTTCCAAAACATGTCTTTCAAAAGAGCGGATGAAACTTTCCTCCGGTACGCAGCATTGTGTACCTGTAGAAAGTGCCAGCAGTTCTTGCGTATCTTGTGCATCCAGTAATCTGTGTTCGGTAATAGGCTGCGCTGGCTGGGCCAGGAGTTTTTCGACAAAAGCCGTGTAAAGCTTCATCAATTTATTGATGGTCTGCGGACGGAACAAATCGGTATTGTATTCCAAGCGCAATTCCAAATCATCGGCAGATTCTTCGAGGTAAAAAGACAAGTCGAATTTACTGGCCGTGACAGGTAATTCCAGTTCAGAAACTTTCAAGTCGTTCAATCCAAAGCTCACAGCTGCATCCGCCCCTGCTTCTATGAATTGTACCCAAACATTGAAAAGTGGTGTCCGGCTAAAGTCCCGTTCCATCTCAAGTGCATCAACCAACCAATCGAAAGGATAATTTTGATTTTCATATCCGTTCAAAATATTGGCTTTCACCTTTTGTAACAGACTCGTCAGATTGTCTTCTGGATCAATTTGCGTTCTCAGCGCTAGCGTATTGATGTACAAACCAATTTGTTGTTCCAAATCCGGATGGTTGCGGCCCGCAACGGGGATACCAACAACGATGTCCGACTGACCACTGATACGATACAAATAAGCATCCACTGTTGCTACCAGCAAGCTGTACATACTCACCTTTTGATCCTTGACCAACTGCTTCAAACGCTTCGTTAAGCCAGCAGACAAGGTCGTACTTTCGACCGCTCCTTCATAGGTTTGAATCGGTGGACGAGAAAAGTCGGTCGGCAATTCCAGCTTTGGCAATTCACCTTGGAATTGATCCAACCAGTATTGCTCTTGCTTTTTGAAATTCTCGCCATTCATCCGTTCGTTCAACCATGCTGTATAATCCTTGTATTGGATGGATGCCTCCTGATCGTAGGCATCTTTTCCGTCCAGGATATTTGCGTAAGTCTGTCCCAATTCTTTTGAGAAAACCTGAAGCGATAAAGCATCGGAGATGATGTGGTGCATGGAAATGCAAAGTGTAAAAACCTCCGCTTCTAATTGCCATACGTACAACTGCACCAATGCATCTTTCGATAAATCATATACTGTATCTGCTGCCGTTTCTAAGGCTTGTTGCAACTTTGCTTGTGCGTCGGTATGGCCTCTTAGGTCGCTGTATTGCAATTGCAAACGACGGCTTCCTTCGGCCTGTACCAGCTGACGAACTTCTCCATCAACCTCTTTGAAATTGGTTCGGAGTGATTCGTGCCGATCTTCCAAAGACCAGACAGCTTGTACCAAAGTCTCTACATTCAATGCGCCTTCCATAACGAATGCACCTTGCATATTGTAGGCGCGTTGGTCTGGGCTGAGCTGGGTGATGGACCACATTCTCATCTGTGCCGGAGACAGTGGGTAATCTGCTGCCTCGGCTACTGTAGGAATGGCTGCTTGTTGACTTTGTCGCTGCGTCCGAATGTAGTTCCACTGTTGACGAATGCTTGAGTGGTTCAAGACAAAATCCTGGAAGCTCAGCTCGACGCCCATTTGCTGGCGGATGTTGGACAGCAGGCGAATGGCCTTGAGCGAGTGACCACCCAACTCAAAAAAGTCGGTCGTCACGCTGATCTGCTCTTGTTCCAATACCTCTTGCCAGAGTGCTTGTAGGCGAGCCTCCGCTTCGTTGGCCGGAGCGACATATTCGCCGCGAATCAATTCGATTGAACGCTCGCTCAGTTTCCGACGATTGATCTTGCCATTGTTGGTCAGTGGCAGTGTTTCCAATTCGATGACCTGATCGGGCAGCATGTAGGCCGGAAGTATTTGGCGAAGTGCTTGCTCTAGTTCCGTTGGCTGCAGCTCTACTGCATTTTTAGCCTCGACATAAGCCAGTAAATACTGATTGTCTTTTACGACAACAGCACATTGACCAACCCCATCCAATTTGGCTAGTTGCTCTTCTATTTCGCCCAACTCAATGCGGTGTCCACGCAGTTTGATCTGGTGATCTTTGCGACCAAAGAAGTCGATCTGACCATCGGCCCGATAGCTTCCAATGTCACCGGTGCGGTACAAACGACGGTTGGAAATGTATCCATAAGGATCGTGACCAAAAGCCTTGGCAGTTCTTTCTGCATCGCCGATATAACCGCGACCGACACAAGGACCTGCCACACAAATCTCGCCCTTCACACCGACAGGACACAGCTGATCGTGTTCATCTAAAATGTAAACTCTTGTATTCCGAATCGGTGTTCCAATGGAAACCGTTTGTTCTTCTGGCAAGCTGTGCATGATGCAATGCGTTACATCATCCGAAGCCTCTGTTGGTCCGTAAACATTTCCGAGCGCTTTGCTTGGAAACAGTTGGAACCATCTTTCCACCTGATTGTATTTCAAAGCTTCGCCCGTTGCAATCAAGCAATCCAAGGTGGCAAAACCATTGGTGGCTGCTTCATTTTCGAGACTCGCCAGCAGTTCATTCATATAGGAAGGAACAACCTCAAGTACCGTAACACCGTCTTGTTCAATGGCTTCAATCATGCGGGATGGCCACAGGACCAATTCCTTGTCATACACCTGCGTACGGCCACCGGACAATAGACAAACCAGTCCTTGCCAGATGGAAATATCAAAACTAATGGAAGCCGTTTGTGCCATTACGGAAGCTTCATTCAAGCTGAAATCTTCGATCTTGGCCAGCAAGTGATTCAACATACCGCGATGCTCCACCATAGCGCCTTTGGGCTTACCCGTTGTTCCGGAAGTGTACAGAACGTAAGCCAGTTGATCCGGTGAAATTTCCAGTGATAAATTTGCATTGCTGTACTGCTCATAATTGCTGGTAACAATATTTACAGCCGTTACCTCCTCGATATTCAATGCCTCTTCCTGATCGGTCAATACAATTTGAGCATTGGCTTGCTTCAACATGTAACGCAAACGCTGCGACGGTAGTGCAGGGTCTAAAGGTAAGAAGGCTGCACCTGCTTTCAAGGCCGCCAACATACTGATGATGTAGCGATCCGAACGATCCATCATCAAACCAATTACCTGCTCTGCCTGAACGTCAAATTCCGCTTTTATAAAATGCGCCAATTGATTGGCCTGCTCATTCAGCGAAGCGTATGTATGAGAGCGATCCAAGTAATTCAAAGCTGTCTGATCCTTGTAATAGGCAGCACTTGCCTCGAAGCAAGAAACAAAGGTTGTTTCCGGCAGCATAGCATCTATACCTGTCGACATCGACAACATCTTGATCGTTTCCGGCTTAGCCATCAACTTGAGTCGTCCCAAATGAGCCGTCGGCAAGCGCAGCATTTCCAGTAGGTAGTGCTGGTAAAGCGACATCAAATGACGAATCGTAGAAGCCTTGAAAAGGTCTGTGTTGTATTCCAACTTTAGATCGTAACCAGTTGTAGTTTCTTCCAAATAAAAAGAAAGGTCGAACTTACTGGCGGTCACGGGCAATTCCAAATTGGAAATCTCGATTTGATCCAATGCCAAGGTCATTCCAGCATTGACATCCTTTTCGATAAACTGTACCCACACGTTAAACAGGGGTGTTCGGCTCAGGTCTCTTTCCATATCCAAGGAATCGACCAGCCAATCGAAAGGATAACTTTGGTTTTCGTATCCACTCAGGACATTGGCTCTAACTTTTTGGAGTAAGCCTTCAAAGTTTTCGTCCTCCTCAATATTTGTTCTCAGTGCCAGGGTATTGATGTACAGACCGATTTGGTTTTCTAAATCTGGATGGTTTCGACCAGCAGCCGGGATGCCCACAACGAGATCAGATTGGCCGCTGATGCGGTACAAGTAAGCGTTTACACTCGCAATCAAAATGCTGTACATACTGATCTGCCGATCCTTTACCAAAGCTCTCAACCCCTCTACCAATTCTGTAGAAAGCGGTGTTGTTTCAACTGAACCTTCATAGGTTTGAATCGGTGGACGAGAAAAGTCGGTCGGCAATTCCAGGTTCGGTACATCGCCAGCGAAAAGTTCTTTCCAGTAGCGCTCTTGCTCCTGGAAAGACGCACTCTTCGTTTGCTCATTTATCCATGCTGTGTAATCTTTGTATTGTATTGGTAAAGCAGCTTCGTAAGCCGATTTCCCATTGCGTAAATTCATGTATACTTCGCCTAATTCTTTGGCAAATACTTGCAGTGAAAAGGCATCGGAAATAATGTGGTGCATCGAAATACCAACGATGTATTCCTCCGCTTCAATTTGCCACACCTTCAGATTGACCAAGGCGTCTGTCGACAAGTCGTATACTAAATTATTCATTTCCTCCAATCCATTTTGAAGGATCGTTTGGCTGTCCAATTGCAATTTCAAATCGCGGTACTGCATTTTCAAACGACGGCTTCCTTTGGGATGGATGAATTGGCGAATTTCACCTTCCACCTCCCGGAAGTTGGTCCGCAGCGACTCGTGCTGGTCTTCCATTGCCCACATCGCTGATTCCAACAAGTGAACATTCAAGGCTCCTTGCATCCGGAAGGCCCCCTGCATATTGTATGCACGTTGGTCTGGACTCAGGTGGGTGATTGACCACATCCGCTGTTGGGCTGGCGACAGTGCGTAATCAGACGCTTCTGCAACTGGCGTAATTGGTGTTTGTTCACTTTGGCTTTGCGTCTTGATGTAGTTCCACTGCTGACGGATGGTCGAGTAGTGCAGCACGAAATCCTGGAAGCTCATCGATACGCCCATCTGGCGACCAATCTGAGACAACAGGCGAATGGCCTTCAATGAGTGGCCGCCCAATTCAAAGAAATCAGCCGTTACACTCACTTGTTCCAATTCCAGTATCTC
>JBCCSZ010000382.1:0-6113 GCA_039199225.1 Bacteroidota bacterium | reverse complement strand
GACGACATCGGCGATCGAGACCCCGGCGAGGAAGACATGGACATGCGCCGAGAGTTGCTCCCAGAGCGAATGGGACAGGCAGGCCTCGCGCGACTTGCCGAAAACTTACAAAAAAAGAGCGTAAATAATCAAGCTGTTTGGACACCTGAATCTTTGTAGGATTCAGGCTACCCGCAGGTAGTTGGCAATAGCTGTACTACCATCATTTTAATGATTAATGGGTAAATAGAATGATTGTTTCAAGTACCAAACTCAACGTTCGGAACATCCTTTTGTACGACACTTCTGATGCAGCGCTTATGAAAGACGTTGTGGGCCATCTGGTCTTTGAATTGCGCAAAAAGGGATTGGACGGAGTCATCTGTCAAAACGTGGCTCATTACAGGGCGGATCAGCAGGATATTCGACAGTACATCGAGCATGCCACGACCATTATCTGCTTAGTCAGCCACCGTTTTATTAGCTCCGACTTTGGTTTTAGCAAGCATTTGCAGCGAATTGCTGCGGCAAATCGACTACGGCGTACTTGTGTGCTTCCGATTGTCGTAGACGATTGCCGTTGGGAGGAAAGTCCCTTTCGGATCGTGCGTCCTTTGGTTGCCAATAAAGAACCTATCAACGCCATTCCTCTCATTAATAAACAACGCTACATTCAGCGAATTGTTGGTGAGGCCGTCGACCGAATTCAACAAACTTTGGATTATGAAAGACAAATGCTTTTGTCTTGGGAGCAAGCAGAAAAAGAAAATACCATTGAATCTTATGCTCGATTTCTCAAGAAATACGAGTACAGTCGATATACACCCTTGGCAGAGCAACGGCATGACCGATTGGTTGAGAACAAATTATGGCGTACCGCCCTTTCGAAGAACGATGTCCAACATCTTTTTCTATATCTCAAAGATGCGCCTATGCAAATACACGCTCAAAAGGCAATAGGGAAAATTGTACGACTCAAACAGCAGCCCAAAGTAACCGATACCAAACAAGCGATGGATCAGGTAACGCCAGTAGAAGATGCTCACTTTTTGCAATATCGCATTCATGTAGATTGTACCCCTCAAGAGCATTTTCGCTACGAGCAGGTCGCTAACAGTTGTAGGCAATTGGGCCTGAGCTTACAAGGTGTAAAGGGCTATTTGGGGGCCAGGAAGAAAAACATTTACACACAAATGATCTTGTATGTTCTTCTGCCCTTGTTATTGGTTCTTGCAAATGGTCTGATGCAGCCGGCTTTTTTGGAAACCTTGCTGAACTACAAGTGGCTCATTGGATTGGCCTTATCGCTTGTACTGCTGCAGGTGGGCCATTGGCAAGGGCAGTTGACACAACTTGTGAAGGAATGTCAGCAAAATGAACGAAAACTACAATATGCCTGGGCGTGGATTGAGTTGGCTTATTTGCTGCACGATACTGCCGCTAAGGACTCTGGAAATACTTTTCTCCAAAGAACGATGGAGCGCCTCCTGGAAGTAAAGACCCAAAGACAACTGAAGTATTTATGGGAATACTTCGACAAAGAAAATCAAAAAGCAAAAGGCAAGGATTTCCTGCAAGGGCTATTCGACGAAAAGCTAGCTAATTAAGAATTCTCTTGCCTGCCTAGTAAGGAGCTTGGCTGTTAAATCATGGATTCGTCTGTCGAAACGACGGCCAGGCTTCCTTATTTCTTTTGTGAGCACCCAGCCGCTGACAGCATTCGTCAGCGCAAACTTTCCTTTAAAATCTACCTCAAATCGTTACATTTCTGATTTCCATTGATCAGATGGATTGCAACATATGATATATAGAAAATATCTGTTATTTTCGGCTCCTAGCCAATCTCAGCGCCAAAAAATCGTTAGAGTAGCTACATTCTTTGAATCTTCAAAAAGCAAATCAGTTTTAACAAAGAAAACCCACAATTATGAAGTCTATTATCAGAATTTCGAGCTTCCTTTTTGTCTGTCTGTTGCTCAGTTCTTGCGTGACGAAAAAGAAGTTTACCGAGCTGCAATCCGAACTCGATAGAACCAATGCCGAATTGGGCAAATGCGGTGTGAGCCTCAACGATTATATGAACCGCCTATCTTCCTGCGAAAAGGACAAAGCGCGCTTGGAAGGCGACATACGCAATGCTCAAAACAATGTGAAACTACGCGAAGAACAAATGGTCGACCTCCGCGCCCAAATTGCAGATATCCAAAAGCAGCGCGACCAACAGCTCAGCCAGGTAGACAACCTGACTGTCTTGTCCCAATCGGCCAACGAAAACATCAAAGAGACCCTCTCCCAACTGGAAAGTAAAGACAAATACATTCAGCTCCTTCAAACAGCTCGTACCAAGGCCGACTCCATCAACCTGGCCCTGGCCGTCAACCTCAAAGGTGTCTTGAGCGAAGGGATCGCCGATGAGGATGTGGAGGTAAAAGTGGAGAAAACCGTGGTCTTCATCAACTTGTCTGATAAGATGTTGTTCCAAAGCGGTAGCTCCAACATCACTTCGCGTGCCAATACGGTACTGGGTAAAATTGCCAAGATCATTGAATCTAAGCCAGACCTAGAGGTGATGGTGGAGGGTTACACCGATGATGTTCCCATTCAAAATAGCTGCATCACTGACAACTGGGACCTGAGTGTCAAAAGAGCCACCTCGGTTGTGCGAGTACTCCAGGGGACATACAAGATTGATCCCAATCGCCTGGTAGCCGCGGGGCGCGGGCAATACAGCGCCTTGATGAGCAATGACACGGCTGAGGGCCGGGCAGCCAACCGCCGAACCCGTATCATCATCATGCCAAACCTCAACCAATTCTACGACCTGCTGAATCCAAAAAATGCTGCTTCTTTGGACTAGCACAGCGTCATGCTCCCATATTGTCGATCCAGGCAATATGGGAGATTCTCAATACTCCTTTTCGTACAAATTGTGGATGAGCAATATCAAATAGCCAAATAAAACGGCGCCGATGACAAGGGCGTTGTTGATGAGTCCAACCGAGAGAAACGATATTTTGATCAAAATGGTGGAGATGACAAATCCCGAGTTGCGAATGATTTTGTGGAATTTATCAGAGTAAAAGAAAGAGGCCAACAAGAGCAGCACATCTATGATGATCAATAGGGCAAAGAATTCATCGAAAAATATATTGTTTAGTTTCTTGAATTGCATTATGCCATTAGAGTAGTCCCTGATCGTAATCCATCCCCAATTGCCCAATGTATACATGGCCAAAACTACAAGGACTGGTACCAAGACAACGGCTAGCGATTTTTTCAGTAGGACAAATTTCTTGATGTTGCGCCCTCTTCTATTTTGCTTCCCGATCGATTTGTAGTCTCTTTTTTTGATGTTTTTGTAGAACAAGAAAATCAAAAAGAAAAGAATCAATGCGGTCAATACATCGAAGGTAAACTGCAAATCATTCTTGTTTTGAAACCAGTCTGGCCGCAATTCTACATAACCTATGTCTTTGAAAATTCGCCGAATAACGATCAGCGTAATGATTTCATACTGCTTGCCAATATAGATGGTAATGGACTTGGGCAAAAAGTAAATCAACAGGTAGACCTCGTAAATGAGTATGAAGGAAAAGGGCGTGTAGATGGCCGCAATGGGATTTTTGAAGAATTTTTGCTCCAGATCGATGACCCCACCTGTGTTCAAAAAAATGATCAGTAGATGGACTAAATAACTCAGAATAGCAATGGCGAGAATGACCCGCTCCGTTCGCTCCTTCGTCTCTTCAGATAGTAGGGTGTCGAAACTCTTATTTATTCTTTCACTGTATTGCATAATTCATTCACTAGGTGCCAATTAAGCTTGTTGCCCCATCGCATAGTGTATTAATCGGTTTTCTATGCAATTGTTTAATGCTTGCAGAAATTATTTTGTTCTCGGTAGCTTACTCTAAATAAGCATTGGCGTTAAACTCAAATAAATAGGCTTCCTTTGTACCCTTTTTTTCTTCTGTAGAAATAAGGAAGCGGCCGCCTCCGATTGACTCGATTCCCTCGGTCTGATGATGTGCTGGCAAACTGAGTCGTCTTGACCCAGCATTGAAAAAGCCTGTTCTATCGACATCGGAAAGCAACCAAGCAAAAGGAAAATAGGGATTGTGGCGCCCCTTGGAAAATTCATAACCCACCAGACACACCAGGTCTTTGCTTGCATCGTAAGCGGCAGCCGTGATGAGTCCCTTTGTATTGAAAGTGTCGACCAATTGTGCCGTGTATGCGCCAGCCATTTTGGGTAGGCTGTACAACTTACAGCCTTTGTCTTGGTGGTTTTTAGAAAAAAGGTAAAGGCTGTCTCCCTTGGCAATCATCGCCTCACAGTCGTGGTTGTGTTTGTAAGCTCCCAAATCAAAGCGCTTTTGATCGGGGTAGCGAAAGCGGATCGTCTCGGCTTGCACGCTGTCTTGGCCCAATGCAGCAAGTGCGATTTTATAGATGCGAAGGTCTTTTCGATCCCCATCATTGTTGCCAAAGTCGCCGACGTACAGATGCGTGCTGTCAACCGCCAATTCTTCCCAATCGACACTTTGGGCATTTGCTACAAATACTTTTCGAATCAACTTTTCTTCGTCCTGTCCAATTTGGTATAAAAACGGACCGTCACCACTGTCGTTGTGCGTCCAGAGCTGTCCATTAGCCATTGCCAGTCCAGAACTTTCATCGATCGCAGGAGCTATTTTGGTGATGAGACGCCAATCGGCCTTGGGACTCATGGTGGGCGCCGGTCCTTTCTGGCATTGGATGAGTAAAAACGAAAGGCATAGAAGTGGGAGATACTTTTTCATAGTATGCTAAGTTAGCCAATTTTTGTATCCCAATGCGGTAATTCTTAACTTCCGGCATGAATGCAAGCTCCATCAGCATACTCCTGCCCGTGCGCAATGCTGTTCCCTTTTTGTCGGAATGCCTAGCCTCCATTCGAGCCCAAAGCATCGAAGACTGGGAGCTGCTGGCCATCGATGATCATTCGACAGACGACAGTCCAGCGATTTTGCAAGCTGCAGCCCGAGATGATTCCCGCATCCGTGTTTTTGCCAACCAGGGACGAGGCATCATCGAAGCTTTGCGGTTGGCTTATCGAAAAAGCAGCGGCCAATTCATCACCCGAATGGATGCAGATGATTGGATGCCTTCCAATAAGTTGGCGGTGCTTCGTCAGCAGTTGTTGCATACCGGCCCCGGCCACCTAGCCACCGGACTGGTGTCGTATTTCTCAGACGCGGACACGGGCCTGGGCGATGGCTACAAAAAGTACCAGGACTGGCTCAATGCGCTGACCCTAGAGGGACGCAATTTTGAAGATCGGTATCGCGAATGTGTGATCCCATCTCCCTGCTGGATGCTTTACCGAAGCGACCTGGACAAGGCGGGTGCTTTTGCATCGAATATCTATCCGGAAGATTACGATCTCTGCTTCCGTTTTTACCAGGCGGGTCTGAAGGTGATTCCCTGCGATACGCTGCTTCACCACTGGCGGGACAGCCCCGGTCGCAGCTCACGTACCGATCCACATTATGCAGACAATCGCTTCCTCGATCTTAAGTTGCACTACTTTTTGCATCTCGACCGAGTGGAACACCAACCTTTGGTCCTTTGGGGGGCTGGCAAAAAGGGCAAGTGGCTGGCCCGGCAATTGATGGACAGCAAAAAGCACTTTCATTGGATTTGTAACAATCCCTCTAAAATTGGTAAAGACATTTATGGGCAGCGGCTCTACGGACCGGATCGGTTGAGTTCCCTGTCCCAACCGCAACTGATCATTGCTGTGGCGGGTCAGGAGGCCCAAGCACAAATCAAGGCCAGCCTTCAAATCCAGGGCTGCGACCAACTGCAAGCGGTTTTCTTCTTTTGCTGAATGCCGTCAAGCCATTCCTCAAGAACAAAATCGGCCTTGCTTTCAAAATGCCTATTCGACTTTGGACCAGCCAACAACAATCATCCCGAACAGGGCATAAAGCTCTCGCCAAGGATATTAGGAAAAAGCAAAAGTCAAAAATTTGCTTTGATCTGCTGTAAAAGATTACTTTGCCAAAAAACTAATCATGGATGAATTGCGGCGGGTAAAGGCAGCAGAACTCGACGAAATCTGGCAAATGTATAGGCAGTGTATTTCAACG
>JBCCSZ010000381.1:0-6125 GCA_039199225.1 Bacteroidota bacterium | reverse complement strand
TTTAAAACAAGTTGGAAAAATCATTGTCCGGTATGAGTGGGCTGCCCATCTACGGAGAGAAAAGGGCAACCCACACTCACCCGGTTATCTTGAAAGGAATACCTTATGCTGTTCGTCTAGGGCTGCAACGATCGTCTCGACCAACTGCGCCACACGCTGCGATCGGAGAATATTGAAGTGATCTCCTTCGATCTCACGAATCACGACTTCACGGTGGAAATATGCCGGCAATAAATCCAGATTCAACTTAGATTCACTGGCACTGATGTAGATCAATGGAGCATTCAATGGCTCGCTGACTACATGATTCACTGCTGCTCTTTCTAAGGAACGAATGGCATTGACCGCCGTCACCAACTCCACTAGCGGCAGGTCGCTAAACTGTGGAATCAAAGCTCGGACTTCGTTTGGTACTCGCTGGCGGATTCTTTCGATGCAAACCGTCGCATCCGTACATTCATCGATGACAGCTTTCCAAAGTTCTTCGATGTTTTGCACCTGATCAAAGGTGGAGGCTTCGCTTTCAAAAAGCTCTACCACCAACGCCTTTTCATTTGCCAAACTAAAATCTTCATTTTGCAAGTAGGGATAAACAGATGGAAACTCTGTATCCAACATAATCAGCTGGTCGACCTTCTCCCCGGCTGCTTCCAACTGCCGGGTCATTTCAAAGGCAATCAAGCCGCCCAAACTCCATCCCAACAATTGGTAAGGACCATCTGCTTGGACTTTTTTCATCTGTTCGATGTACTGCGTTGCCAACTGCTTCAGGTCTACATTCTTGGGAGCCAATTGCCCGAGCAAATCACTGCGCAAGCCCCAACATATGTGGCTTTGCCACAGGCCAGCCAGTTCTACATAGGCTTGAACATCTCCACTGCCATCGTGTACCAAAAACAGATACTCCGTAGCACCTTCCGGCTGATGGAGCAGCGTCAATATTTCTCCACTGGATGGGTCCTCCAAATTTGCTACTTTTAGCAGTGCTGCCATTGCCCGGATACTTGGTGATTTGAAAATATCGACCAGAGAAATTTCAGCATGCAAACGCTTTCGAACCAGCGATGCCAATTGGATGGCTTTGAGTGAATGCCCTCCCAACTCGAAGAAGCTTCTCGTCGTACTGATGAGTGCCGCATCCAACTTCAACACCTCAGACCAGATGGCCACCAACTGCCTTTCCGTATCGTTTTGGGCTACCACGAAATCGTTCCCGATCTCGATGCGCGGCCTAGGTAGGGCGCGACGGTTCAACTTACCGCTCGATGTCAAAGGCATTTGATCCAAGCGCATGTATTGCGTTGGCAGCATGTAGTCTGGAAGACTCTGCGATAGATGGGCCATCAATTCGTCGACTGTCAATGCGACATCTGATACATAGTAACCAAGCAAGTATTTATCCCCTTCGTGGGTCAGGACAATTACCGCGCTTTCCTTGATGGCTTGGTGTTGCATCAGTTGCTTTTCTATCTCTCCCAATTCAATTCGATAACCACGTATTTTGACTTGCTTATCTATGCGGCCCAAGTAATCGACCGAACCATCGGGCAGCCAGCGTGCCAGGTCGCCCGTGCGATACAAGCGCTCTCCAGATGCAAAAGGATGGTCGACAAACTTTTCCTTGGTCAATGCTTCATTGTTCAGATAACCTCTGGCTAAAGCCGCACCGCCAATACACAATTCGCCCGGCACCCCTGGCACTTGTAGAGAGCCATAGCGATCGAGGATGTACATCGACAGATTGTTCAATGGCCGACCAATCGGCACCCGGCTTTCGCCTTTTAGGTTGGCCGTAGAATAGCCACAACTGTAAATCGTAGCCTCCGTCGGACCATAGATATTTTCCAAACGAATGTTGGTTTTCAATCGATTGAACTGATGGACCAATTCCATCGGTAGAGCCTCTCCTGCCAAAAAGATATACGACAAACACTTCAGCATATTTGTGTTCGAATGATTTAGGTCTTCCAAGAAAACCGCAAACATGGACGGCACAAAATTAATGTGTGTTACAGCGTGTTTTTCAATCGTTTGCAGGATCACAGAAGGATCGCCCTCCGCTCCGGCTGGCAGGATCGTGAGAGAGCCGCCATTTAGGAACCAGCCAAAAATTTCTGCTACGGATACATCAAAGGTGTAGGTCGTTTTCAGCAAGAAATTATCGGAGGCACCCAGGGGATAATCACTATCCATGCTTAAAATCAAGTTGGATAAAGAGCGGTGCTCAATCATTACTCCTTTTGGCTTGCCAGTCGATCCGGAGGTATAAATGACGTAAGCCAAATCTTCAGCCCCAGCATGGATGCCAAGGGATTTGTCGGCACATGTATCAAGTATCTCTTCTAAGTTTTGAATTTGCATCCATTGCAAACCATTTATCTGAAGTGGCTTCGGACAATCTGTTTGACCGACCAACAATTTCATTCCAGAGTCTTCGGCAATGGCCCTCACTCGGTCGACCGGATACTTAGGGTCCATCGGAATGTAAGCACATCCGGCCTTGAGGATGCCATAAATCAAAGGTAAAAGAGAAGCCGATCGATCCAGCAAGACGCCTACAAAGTCGCCCCTGCTTAAACCGGCTTCTTCCCTCAGGTACACTGATAGTTTATCTGATTTTTTCTTTAAGGTATCGTAGCTCATCTGGCCACCATCCCAACGGAGCGCAATTTGTTCTGGTCTTTCAGCCGCTTGTTTTTCAAAGAAATCCAAGATGGTATTGTGTGCCGGATACTCGACCTGTTTACCTTGGAAAGCTTCTAACAATTGCTGCTTTTCTGCAACCGACAAGATGTCTATATCTGTAATCCGCACATCGGCATTTACAATGACGGCATCTATGATTCGGTGAAAATATGCCATGAAACGAGTCATCGTTTCCTTTTTGAACAAGGCCGTAGAATACTCAAAAGATAGGTCCAAGCCCGTCGCCGTTTCTACAGCAGAAAGCGTCAGATCGAATTTCGACACTTTGTGGTTTTGCTCCATTGCAGTGGCATCTTCTGTATTACCCGCAGTCGCTGGCTCTCCAAAATTTTGGAAGGTGAACAAGACATCAAACAGAGGATTTCGGCTGGTGTCTCGTACAATTTGGAGCGCATCTATCAAGGTTTCATACTGGAAGGACTGCTGTTCGAACGCAGCCAATGTATTTTCTTTTACATTGGAAAGAAAATCGCGGAAAGTCATCGAGCCCTTCGCTTGGTTGCGCAATGGCAAGGTATTGACAAACATTCCAACCATCTCTTCGACATCTGCATGCTGTCGACCCGAAACAGGTGTTCCAATGACGATGTCTTCTTGGTTACTCAACTTGGTCAGCAGCACATTAAAAGCAGAAAGCAACATCATGTAGAGCGTCGCCCCTTCCGCTTGTGCCATGGTTATTAGGGCATCGGTCTTGGAGCGATCCAATTGGAAAGCCAGTCCGTCTCCTTCAAAAGTATTGACCAGTGGTCGAGGATAATCAGTGGGTAGTTCCAAAATGGGAACCTCCTCAGAAAACTGCGCCAACCAATAGGCTTTTTGCTTCTCCTTTTGCAATTGTTGTAGATCGCTCTGTTGCCAGACTGCAAAATCTTTGTATTGCAAATTCAAGCTTGGCAATGTCTGACCTTCGTATAAAGCAAGGAAGTCGCGAATCAAAATACTGCGCGATACGCCATCCGAAATGATGTGGTGCATATCTACCAACAACCACTGTTGTGCGCCGTCCGCTACCAAGCCTACCCGCATCAGAGGTGCTTGACTCAAATCAAAAGGACGGACGAAAGCATCAATCAGTTGATCCAGACGCTGTGCGCCGACCTTTAGCGATTCCACTTCGAAGGAAACCTCCTCAGCAATTTTCTGCACCAATTGATCATTGTCCTGGTGGAAAGAAGTTCGCAATGCCTCATGTCGTGCGATCAATTTGCGGAAGGCCACCTCCAAGTCCGCTTTTTCAACCGAGCCATCCAGTGAATTGACTTCTGGCATGTTGTAAGCAAGCGACTCTTTGTCAAATTCGTACAAAAAGTACATCCGTCTTTGGGCAGAAGACAGTGGGTAGGCATTCGCTGCTGCAGCCCTTGTAATTTTATTAAAAACTGTTTTCTGTGATGATTCGATGTAGGCTGCCAGCGAGCGAATGTCTGGTGTACGAAATATTTCCTTCAGTGGAACTTCCACTTCCAATTCTTTGGCCATCTTGTTTATCAGCACGGTGGCTTTGAGGGAATGGCCTCCCAGATCAAAAAAGCTTTGAGTAACACTTATTTGATCAACCTCCTTTTTGAGTACGTCCGACCAAATATCGCGAAGTCTTGATTCCAGCTCATTGGATGGCGCTACGACCTCATAGGCAACCGCTGTATGATTTGGATATGGTAAAGATTTTCTGTCTACTTTGCCATTGGCTGTCAGTGGTATTTGCTCCAACTGGATGTAGTGTGCCGGAATCATGTATTCCGGAAGCGTTCTCAAGAGGTATTCTTTTAGTACCGACACTGTCAATACAGCATCCGCCACATAGTAACAGGCCAAGAATTTTTCACCTCCTTCTTCGAGTGCCACTACGACCACCTCATCGATGCTGTCGTGGTTTTGCAAAGTATTTTCAATCTCTCCCAATTCAATTCGGAAACCACGAATTTTTACTTGCTTATCCATGCGGCCCAAGAATTCGATGTTTCCATCTGGCAGCCATCTCGCCAAGTCGCCGGTTCGATACATCCGCGTCCCAGGAACAAAAGGGTTGTCAACAAATTTTTCGCGGCTGGCTGCTTCCCGGTTAATGTATCCCCGAGCGAGTCCTTCACCAGCAATGCACAATTCGCCCACCACCCCTAGGGGCTGTAATGCTCCCTCTTTGGAAAGAATGTAAATCACTGTATTACCACCAGGTTTACCGATCGAAACCAAACCGTATTCGCCTGGCTCAACCTTATAGATTGTAGCAACAACTGTACTTTCTGTCGGACCGTAATTGTTGTAGATGTATAGGTTATTGTCTTTCGACAACTTCAAGGCATCTCCACCAGTCTGAATTTTCAAACCTGGCAATTGGAAATTTTGCTCTGCAAAATTCTGACAAACTTGTGTGGGTAAAAAACTACAAGTAATAGCATGTGCTGCCAAAAAGTCTTTCAATTTACGCGTATCGTAACGAAGTTCGCCATCGGCAATTGGATACAGACAAGCACCTGCCGTAAGATGTGGAAAAACCTCCCAGACAGAAGCATCGAATCCAACGCCCGCAAAAAGGGTTGCCCGACTTTCGTGGCTCACTTGATAGTATTCCTGATACCAAAAGCAGATGTTGACCAAGCTGTGGTGTTCGATCATCACGCCCTTCGGTTGTCCAGTCGAACCAGAGGTGTAGATGATGTAGGCCAGGTTGTCCGGATGAATAGCCAACTCCGGCTGGATGCAAGAAAAGTTATCTTTTTCTTTTTCAAACTTTGCTATCAAGTCCATATCAACAAGCAGCTTGGCTTGACTATCTGCCAGGATGTAGGACTTTCTCGACGCTGGATAAGCTGGATCAATCGGAACATAGGCAGCCCCATTTTTCAGCACAGCCAACATGGCCACAACGTACCAATCACTGCGATCAATTTGAATGGCTACCACATTCTCTACTTCAATCTTTTGTTGTGCGCGGATGTAATGTGCCAAGCGGTTGGAAAGCTCGTCGAGTTGTTTGAAAGACAGTTGTCGTTCGCCAAAAACAATTGCAGGGCGATTAGGGTGTTTTACAACTTGGGCGGCAAACAATTCCAGAACTGTTTGTCTGACCGGATAATCTCTTTTTGTATCGTTGAATGTATCCAGTAAGGTCTTTCGCTCTGCTGCTGGAAGAAAATCAATAGCTGAAAGCTGAACATCGGGATCGATAGAAATAGCGTTCAGTATATTTTTGAAGTAAGCGATGAAACGCTCGATGGTCTCCCGGCGAAACAAAGCCGTCGAGTACTCAAAACAGCCATAAAGCCCATTGTCTGATTCGGAAGCAGAGAGGCTTAGATCAAACTTGGCAACTCGATGTCCACTGTCGTAAGACTCGGCGTTCCATGTGCTGCCTGCAAAATCATCCTCAGAAAAATTGTCAAAGGCAAATACAGCATCAAAAAGCGGATTTCTTC
>JBCCSZ010000380.1:0-6182 GCA_039199225.1 Bacteroidota bacterium | reverse complement strand
GTGATCCATGGAGGGGCAGTGGATTTTAGGAGTATTTATTTTTCCTATGCCAAACTTTATTTTTTCCCTGTTTGTTCTGCTCTATACAAATCCATCAACACCATGACGAAAGTAAATGTCCAGTCGAAGCCTATAACTGTTGATCAGGAGTGTCCTGAATACCTGCCCATCAAGCAGTTTATGGAGAAAATGACCACTACAGAAGAGGTCAATCCCTATTCGTCTACCTTTAGCTTTATTCCATTCATAGAAAAAATGAGAATGGAGAAAAAGAAGTTCATATCAACCGGGAGGATAATGGATATGGCGCTGTTCAATGAACTGGGAGAAAGGCTGCTGGCATTTGCCAATGATGATAATTTGGATAGTCCGGAAAAGCGTCAGGAATTGGTGAGCATACTCTTTCCGTCTCTGTTTTTTGATGGTCAATTGGGCTTTGTTGCAAAACCCTTCACAAAGGAGTTTTTCTACCTGACACCGGCAGTTCAAGAAATTTTTGCCTCGGATGAATGGGAAGTCAAAATATCTGGTCATCTGGTAAAGGGTAAGATGGGGAGCCCTGCCATAGAGGCTGGCCGATTGATCCTCGATATTTTTCACGGTTACAAGTTTGAGTCTAACTCTTATCAAATTATGACTTTTCGGCATCGGGAGACGATGTTGGAGAGGCATTTTAAGGTGAATGTCATACTGGATTTTATCAAAGCAACGCCCTTAAAGGAAGTCAAGGAGTTGGATGCTGCCCAGGTACATGAGCTTTTTAATGAGTGGGACAACGAGCAGTTTTGGTTGGAGCATTTCCCACCAGAAGATTTTGTTTTTGAGGGACTGGTGATTGGTTACATACAGGATGTGACAGAGGTGGAAGTGCTTTCGAATATGAAGGAAATGATGATTTCTGATAAAGATGCGGATTTGGAAGAACCCGATTCCACTCGGGAGGAGTTGACAAGCCTGATCCGTTCCTACCTCGGCTGGCCAGATGTTTCCTTTGGCAGCTTATTGAATCGAGATTTCAAATACGCTAAGCTTTTCTCGTGGAGCATCCTGGGGGGCATCGATGAGTTGGCACCTTTCACTAGGGACGATTTTTACCAAAGTTCCACCTATGGCAAAGTTTTGAATAGTGGGGATGTTGTAATCATCGGTGATTTGCAGCAGATGGAGCAGCCGACAGAGATCGAATCACGCCTGATAGAAAAGGGCTATCGGAGCCTCTTGCTTTCACCGCAAAAGGATAAAAATGGCTACATTCTGGGCATTATGGAGTTGGCTTCCGACCAAGCTTACCGTTTTAACAAACAAACGCTGACCAAGCTCAGCGAGATCATTTCGCTGTTTTCAGTAGGGACCAACCGCTGGATACAGGAAATGGACAACCACATCAACTTTTTTATCCAAAAGCAATTTACCTACATCCATCCGAGTGTCGAATGGAAGTTTCAGGAGGTTAGCCAAAAGTTTCTTTTTGCGTCCCTGGAAAATGGGCAGAAACCTACGCTAGAGACCATCGTTTTCAAGGAAGTCTATCCATTATATGGGCAGGCAGACATCGTCGGCTCTTCCAAAATTCGCAATCGCTCCATCGAGGCTGATATGTTGGATAACCTACAAAGAGCGCAAAAGGTCATCAAGTCCTTTAGAAAGCGGCTACAGTTTCAACTATTGGATATTTACCTGGCCAAAACGGAGGCTTTCATCAATCGGCTAGACGGTGGTGGCTATGTTTCCAGTGATGAGTCTCAGATCGTGGAGCTGTTGACAGAGGATATTCACCCGCTTTTGAGAGAGCTCAGCGAAAACTATGAACATCTTCCCAAAGGCATTGTGAAAAAGTACTTCGATTACCTCGATCCAAGGTTGGACATCGTATACCGAAAGCGGAAAAATTATGAGGATAGCGTACATCAGCTCAATGAGTTGATCTCCAACTATGTCGATAAGGAAGTGGCTAAAAAGCAGGAGGTATTGCCGCATTTCTTTGAAAAATACATTACCGATGGGGTAGAATACAACATCTATTTAGGGCAATCTTTTCTGCCTAATAGAAAATTCAGCAGCTATTTTCTGAGGGATTTTCGCCTTTGGCAACTTATCCTAATGTGTGAAATCACTCGGCTGGTGGAAACAAATAAGAAAAATTTCCTGGTGCCACTCACCACAGCCCAACTAATCTTTGTGTACAACAACGCGCTGAGCATTCGCTTCAACATGGATGAAAAGCAGTTTGATGTGGACGGAGCCTACAACGTACGCTACGAAATCCTCAAAAAAAGAATTGACAAAGCCTTTATCAAAGGGACCAGCGAGCGGCTAACCCAGAAAGGAAAGCTGGCCATCGTGTGGTTGCAAGAAAAAGACCGGATAGAGTATCTCGAATACATCAACCACCTCTTGCAGCAGGGCTACATCACCGATGAGATCGAAGAACTGGAATTGGAGCGTTTACAAGGAGCAGATGGGCTGAAGGCGCTCCGCGTGACGGTTGCCATATAGGATGTTTTGACACCTATCTGCTCAGCCAATAGAGGTTTTTAGAAAAGCTGTTTTTTTGTAAACTAAGTAGCTTATCAAAAAAATTTCTCCCACGGCCTGAATTGTTTTATGTATTTTGGGATGCGTTTACGATGTTTCGTACACTATGTCTAGGTGAATTCCCCTTTTCACGAATGCCTGTTGCGAAACTCTATGTTTTCAATTCGTCTGTCTATTGATGGGATTGCGTTTTTCTAAAACCTTATTATCTAGCGACTTAGCAAAAACGTAATACAAATGAAAAAATTACTCTCACTCATCCTGGGACTGTTGATCTATGGCTGTAATCTTGACGCACAAATCGATGTTGATACCAGTACGATAGGAAAAATCGATGAGCTTTTTCAGCATGTCAATGACCAGACGCCTGGCTATATGGTCGGCGTTATCAAAGATTCAGATTTGATTGTTGAAAAGGGATATGGACTGGCAAATTTGGAGTATGGTATTCCCATTGGCTCCAATTCGGCCTTTAACATAGCCTCCTTGTCTAAACAATTTACAGCTGCCTGTGTCGCCTTGTTGATCCTCGACGGGAAAGTTTCTCTGGAGGACGACATCAAAAAGTACATCCCAGATTTTCCAAAGTATAAGCACGATATTAAAATCAAGCACTTGATCTATATGACAAGTGGCATTAATGACTACTACTACAATGATAGAAAGAATGGGACGGATTGGAGCACCCTGAATTTCTTCGATATCAATACGGCCATTGAGGCTTCTTTGGGCAATCGAAAGTTGATGTACAAGCCGGGTACACAGTGGTCTTACAGCAATATCAATTACATGCTGCTGACCAAGGTGGTCGAGAAAGTATCGGGTATGAGCTTTTCAAAGTTTGCCAGAACACACCTATTCGAGCCGCTCGGAATGACGCATACGTTTGTAAACGACGATATATTTCAAGTTATTCCCAATAGAGTAAATGGATACAATCATCGGGACGATGAGAATACCAGCAACTTGATCGAATATGGTTATTTACGTGATAAGGGAGAAGGATTCCTGCAGATCAATAGAAACTCTCCTCACTATGGAGGAAGTGGGATGTATAGCACTTTGAATGATTTGGCCAAGTGGACCATTAATTTTCAAACCAAGAAATTTGGGGGGCAAGCATTCTACGATCTGATGCACAAGACCATGAAATTTGAACACAAAAAGTTGAATGATGCATTCGGTTTGGCATTTGGGGATTTCAACGGATACGAAATCGTCTGGTATGAAGGTGGCGACTGGGGATTCAGCAACTACATGATGCGATTCCCAAAAGCGAACTTAACCATTGTATGTATGTCAAACCTCGGAACGGGTAATGCAAGCAAATACGTCAACAGAATCGTAGATATTTTGGTCGATGATCAAGTGGTTGAGCTGAAGTGATCGTCCACTGCCTGTGATGTGGCTGCTTGCGAATGGGTGAATTTTTGTTGAACAAGAGTTGCATTGTCCACAGACTTGCGTTTTCTACAGAACGCCAAAGTACTGGAATGGGCAAGCACTAATCGTATTCGATGAAAACTAATAGATGAATCCCTTATGAAAAACACAAAAGCAGTCAAAAACATCAGCCTCGCCATCTCGATTTTTGGATTGGTATTTATGGTAGTCGCCTATATTCTGACAGACAATCAGGACTATCCGTTGATCGGCCTGGCAATTTGTGGCCTAGCATTGCTGGTAAATGGCTTTGTAAAGAAATCAACATAAGGGGTCCACAAAATCAATACAGTTGTAGGCTCATTCGACGGAAAACCATTTGCGTTCCACTTCTTCCGCTCGGACATGCTTTTTGCTAAACCACTGGGTAAAATCTGCTACATCGTTCGGACGATCGCCCTCCGTGTAAGTACTCCACAGCTCAAAACGCCCGATATTCCGAGTCCAGAAATTGATTGGCTGCTGATTCGGAGAACTGGGCCTTGACGCTGTCCCAATGGAGTTTCTTATTGGGAAATCGACCTGCGATGACACCCAGCAAAATGGTTTCCGTCAGTCGGGCGGCATAGGAGAAGGGGGCGCTGCATTCTCCTTTACCCATACAGGCATCTATGAATTGATGATAGTGCTTGGGTGATTCCTGCGCGTAGTTGCGGACGGGCTCGCCCAGCTCACCGGCTGTATCGTATTTGGAGATGTCGTAATTTTCGTATTTGCCTTTGACGATTAATTTTGGGAGCTTCATAAAATGGGGCAGCAGCAGGCGACCCTTTTCGCCTATGAACATAGCACCCTGATCTGGTAATTCGTCATTGTCGGGTAATTTCAGTTCCCGATGACTTTTGGGTGCGAGCGGACCGTCGTACCAAACCCACTTGAGTGACTTGGCCGTGTAGGCGGTACCGGGGAATTTGTACGTAACTGTATTGTGTTCTGGAAAGCCGAATCCATTGGGCTTTCGGCACCTGGTTTTGATGGTCAGTGGCACGTCGAGGTCGAGGGCATTGTAGGGGGTGTCGAAGATGTGAACACCCATATCGCCGAGGGTACCACAACCGTAGTCGACCAACTTGCGCCAGTTGCGAGGATGATACAAATCCTCTTTGTAAGGTCGCTCAGCAGATGTACCCAGCCACAAGTTCCAATCCAGGTGGGAGGGTACTGGGTCAGAGCCGGTTGGGAGTCGGCCATCATAGCCCCAGTTCTTAGGCGACCAAGCCCGAACGCATTTGACCTTTCCGATGATGCCGCCTCGTATGAGCATAGTGGCCAGCTTGTAGTCGTAAAAAGAGTGTACTTGTATGCCCATTTGCGTGATCAGTTTCTTTTCGGCAGCCAGCTTTTTCATGGCTCTGGCCTCCGTCACATGATGGGTCAAGGGTTTTTGGCAGTAGACGGGCTTGCCCATATTCATGGCCATAATGGAGGCCGGGGCATGGGTATGGTCGGGGGTAGAAATGATGACGGCATCTATGGCCGATTCCATCTGGTCGAAAAGTTTGCGATAATCGGTAAACACTTTAGCCTCCGGAAATTGCTTCTGGGCGGTTTTCAAGGCTTTGCCATCGACATCACAAAGGGCAGTGACGACGACGGAGGGATGGGAGGCTACAGCATTGAGGTCTTCCAGCCCCATATTCCCTACGCCTATGTGCGCTGTGCGAATGCGGTCTTTTTTGATCAAGGCCCAGACGGAGGAGGGCAACATGGTAGCGGAAGTTGCCAGTGCGGTTGATTTTTTGATAAACGCTCTTCTTTTCACGGGGAGGGTATTTTACAGTTTTTTGATTTTGATGTTTTTGAACCAAATGGGGCTGGCGTGGTCTTGTAGGCCAATGTAGCCCGTTTTGAACTTGCCATAGTCGGGGTAATCCTTCCACTTACCATTTTCTTTTTTGGCCTGCCAATCCTCAGACCAAGGGACAAAGGAAAGGACCATCTGTCCGTTGAGCCAGTGTTCTACCTTTTCGGGGGTAAAGACGATTTTACTGGAATTCCACTCGCCTATTGGATGGAGTTTCTTCTTGTCGGGGTCCGCAGGATGCATGGCGTAATCAGAGGCTGTTTGCTGCAAGGGTTGGAGGGCTGCAGGGTTTTCCTTGTAGCCTAAGCTCTCGTTGTATTCAGTTAGATTGTGTATGGCAGCATAATTTTCATCGTCGATGATTTGGTATTCGGGTGCGATTTCAGGGGGTCCAGAGTAG
>JBCCSZ010000379.1:0-6223 GCA_039199225.1 Bacteroidota bacterium | reverse complement strand
GGCAAAAAGAATGAGGAATTCAAAGCGGTCGTACAAACATTCGACGGTGGTTTTGTGCTGGCTGGATCGACGGAAAGTAACACAGTTGGTAAAAAAGATGCCTGGCTGATGAAGGTGGATGAGTATGGGACGCTCCTGTGGGAAAAGTCTTTTGGCAGCAAGGGGAGCGACAGTTGGGAATCTTTGAGCATTCAGTCGGACGGCAGCCTGGTGGCGGCTGGTTATTGGGATGGGAACGTGCGTGTGGCTAAATTGGTCGGACAAGAGATCGAATGGGAGACGACCATTGGAAAAGGGAAATACGATAATTTGACGGGTATGGCCATGGCGGCTGATGGTGGTTTTGTATTGACGGGCAACACACGAAAGTCGAAATCTCGTGCTGCTGGTGATATTTGGCTGGCCAAGGTAGATGGGGCAGGCCGCAGCCAGTGGGAACGTTTTTTTGGTGAAAAGGGCTGGGAAGAGGCCACAGATGTCATTGCGACCCTCGACGGTGGATTTGCCATCAGCGGTTTGACGCGCTCCAAAGGGGCGGGTGATATGGATGCCTGGCTCATCAAAGTGGGGCGGGATGGTTACTTGCAGTGGGAAAAAACATTTGGGGGCAAAGATGCCGATTTGGCCAATAGCTTGACACAGACAGATGAAGGTGGATTTTTGCTGGCTGGTGCGACCAAGTCACATCGCAAGGGCGCCCGGCATTATCAAATTCTGCTCGTCAAAACAGATGCTGGTGGTTATCGGCAGTGGGAGAGAAACGATATTGGAGGAGATAAAGAGGATGTTGGGAAGGTCGCTGTCCGATTGTTTGATGGCAGCCTGGTGGTTGCTGGCCTTGTCCACAAAAGTGGCGATGACGGCTGGATTGGAAGACTGACCGATCCCTATGCGGGGAATATGGCGTTGGCTGGGGCCAGGGAGTTGTTGGATGTCGAAATGGGTAATGTTCAGTTGGTAAATCTGGATGGTCAACTCAAGCCCGAGGAAAGAGCCTACCTGTCTTTTCAGCTCAAAAACAAAAGTACCATCGACATCGCCAATGTGCAGATAAATGCGAATAAAACGGCTGCTTCCTCCGATCTCAGTGTTTGGACGACCAACAAATTGGGAAGACTACGGGCTGGTGAAACACGAACGGTTTACATCCCGATCAAAGGCGGTAAATCCCTCGGAACGGCCGAGCATACCATCGCTATGAGCGTTTTTTCTGGTACCAAACAGCTGCACAACGATCAAGCTGTTGTCCGTTCCAAACTACCAAAACCAGCTAAGATTGAGTTGGCAGATTACCGATTTGCCAGTAGCAAAACCTCTGATGATATTCAGCTGCTGGTCAAGTTGGAAAACACCGGAGATTTTCCGACCAAGAGGATAAAGGTTCAATTCATTCATCCGGATGATTTGCAAGCCAAGAGTCCAAAGATACTGGATATGGGGGCTATTTTACCCCTCTCTACCAAAGAGTCTCGCTTTACCTTTCAGCAACTGAAGGCGGTTAGTGAAAAAAAAGGGATCATCTGTGTTGTCAGTGAGAACGGTCAGGAGCAGGTGCGAAAAACCCTGAATTGGGGCGCAAGTGCGAGTGGTAATCCACTGGCAGGCGGACCGATTATGATCTGGACAGACCCTGCGCCACACGAGTTGGGGACCAACAAAATCAATCGCTCAGAAGATTTCATCGAATTTAAAATGACCGTTGTCTCTGGCTCGCCATTGCAACCGGAAGATTTTCGCCTGAAGGTCAATGGCAGCGAAATGGAAGGCAGTAAATTTGACGAAGAAGAACTGTCTGCACCGAAGAAGGCCGACCAACAGTACACTTATACCTACCGCAACAAAGTTCCGCTCAAGCGAGGCGCCAACAACCTACAGGTCATGGTAGCTGGTGAGTTGTCTCAATCCTTGGAAGTCAATTTTGAGCCGCGAAAAGGAAATCTACATTTGCTGACCATCGGACCCAACCATCCCGATTTGAAATACACTTCGAAGGATGCCGCCGACATGGCAGAAGTCTTCCGGACGCAATCCGGACCGGATAAACTCTTTGCCAATGTATTTATTCGCAAGCTGAACCTGCCAGAGGAAACAACCCTGACCAGCATTCAGCAGTCGATCTACGACATGGTCTATCAATACAAAGACGAACTGATCACCGATAACGACGTTCTGCTGGTCTTTATCTCTTCGCACGGGAAAGTCTCCCAAAACAGATTTAAAATCCTGCAGAGCAACTACAATCCAAAATACGAACACATTTCGGTAGACTTCAAGAACGACATCATCGATCCGCTGAACCAAATTGCCTGTAAGAAGATTGTCTTCCTCGATGCCTGCCACAGTGGGGCAGCTAGTTCTAAAAGCGACTTTGCTTCCCTCTCCCAGGCCGTCATCGACCTGGCCAAGACACAACCGGGTTTGGCGACCCTGACTTCTTGCCGCAGTACCGAGCTGTCCTACGAAGACAAAGCCTGGGAAAATGGGGCCTTTACCGAAGCACTCTTGGAAGCCTTTGCCAACAAAAAATGCAACGATGCCAATGGTGCCTTCCGTGCGGATGCGAATCAAGATGGCGTCATTCGCCTAAAGGAAGTGTACGAGTTCCTGCAACGCAGAGTCCCGGGTTTGGTGAAGACGCAGTTGCCCAACGCCCCTACGACACAAGTACCCTACATGCCCGATAACCAATTCGACCGGGACTTACCGATTTTCAGATTGGATTAACGAAACCGATTAACCAGCTCCGAAAATGAAATCGCAGATCACAAAAAACAAGCACCAACGATTCTCGCGCTCCTGCCTTCTGCTCCTTTTGATGTTGAGTTGGACGATGGCTGCTGCGCAGAATTTTCCGGTCTCTTTCGAAAAGATAGATTTAAGTTGCTTTGGCAGTCAGAATGGTCGTGCAGCAGTGGTGCCGCAGGGTGGTACTGGTCCGTACTTTTTCTTCTGGCCCACCTTGTCCAGCAATGATTCCATTCAAACAGGTTTGGCGGCTGGCAGTTATCCGGTTGTCATCTTTGATGCATTTCAAAACGAGGGTACGGGTACCGTTACGATTCTCGAACCAAGACCGCTTACAACAACCCTGACGGCTAGCAATGTTTCTTGTTTTGGCGCACAAGATGGATCCGTGACGACCAGTGTGACTGGGGGAACAATGCCCTACAACTATGCCTGGTCCAATGGGGCTACAACCCCCAATATCACAAACCTTGACCCTGGGCCGTACTCCGTAACGATCACGGATGCCAATGGCTGTACCTCCGGCGGGGTGACCCGTGTCACCGGGCCTCCGGAATTGGTCCTCGATGTTTTTCCTTTTAACAGCAGTTGTTTTGGAAGCGACGATGGTGGAGCTTCGGCTTCGGCCAGTGGCGGTGTTCCACCTTACGATTTCCAGTGGTCCAATGGCGCCCAATCCAATTTTGTCAGTGGACTCAATCCTGGTATATATGGCGTGACGCTGACCGATCGGGTAAACTGCCAACAGTTTTTTCAATTTATTGTAACAGAGCCCGACTCCTTGGAATTTAGATTTCAAGTGTCGGATGTGAGTTGTGACAATGCTGCCAATGGTTCGATCACTGCTTTCGTGAACGGTGGCAATCCTCCCTACAATTTTGTTTGGTCCACTGGGGCGGTAGGAGAGACCATACAGGGCTTGTCGGCAGGGATATACAGCGTGACCGTTTTTGATGCTCGCCAATGTTTCAATGTAGACTCTGTCGAGCTGCAAGGGGCAGCGCCCATCGACATCCGCTTAAATGCAGTTGACATCCGCTGCAATGGGGCGAATGATGGCCGGGTCGATGCGATTGTCAATGGCGGTACTCGACCGTATAATTACTTTTGGTCCAATGGTGGTAGAGACTCCTTCATCACCGATTTAGGCCCTGGTTTGTATACCTTGCGATTGCAGGATGCCGATGGATGTGATGCTTCCATTGAAGTAAACATCGATGAGCCTAATGCCATAGACATCGATTCAAATACGACTGGCTTGACTTGTTTTGGAGATAGCAATGGAAGCATCGAGGTCGACCTTCGAGGGGGTAGTCCACCTTATACTTATAGATGGAGTAATGGTTCACAAAACAATCGTATTGAGAATCTTATGGCCGGTACTTATACCCTTACTTTTACCGATGCCAATGATTGTAGAGATTCTGCCACCTTTGTCATTGCCCAACCGGATGAGATACAGGCCAACTTGCTGACAACCAATGAAACTGCCTTAAATGCCAATGATGGTACGGCTTCTGTCAATCCAACCAATGGTACGCCACCTTACAGCATTCTTTGGTCCACAGGGTCCAACAGTCAAGCGATTCAGAATTTAGCGCCAGGTGCTTATAGTGTGCGCATTCAGGATGCCAATGATTGTGAGGTCAATCTGCCTTTTACGATTGAATCCTTTGCTTGTCGCTTAGCCATAGAAAGGGATTCTGTTGAAATTGATTCCATCCGTTGCTTTGGGGGTGCGAATGGCCGTATTTCCATAAAGACCAGAGGGGCTGTCGATACCGTCTTTTACAATTGGAGTACAGGTGATTCAACAGCCACTATCAATAATTTGCGAGCTGGCATTTATACTTTGATTGTTTCGGATAGTGCTTTTTGTAGGGATACATTGGAGATCATTCTTCCTCAGCCGTCCTTATTGGAAGTAAACATTTCTTCAACCAATGAAACACAAGCTGGCGCCAATGATGGAACGGCCAGTGCCATTGCTACTGGTGGTACGCCACCCTATAATTATTTTTGGTCCAATGGCGGCAATACTGCAGACATCGACAATTTACCGCCAGCCACCTATAACCTTGTTGTGACAGATGCCAACGGTTGTTCTGCCACTGCAGAAACGACCATAGAACCAGGTTCTGGCAACGGTTGTGGTTTTAGCATCAACATCTTCCAACAAAATCTCACTTGTTTTGGGGATGACGATGGTCTTATCCGGGCATCCATCAATGGTGGAATGCCACCCTTTAATTTTGTCTGGAATACAGGTGCGACCACAAATATCCTGGCCAACCTTTCCGCCGGTACTTACTCGTTGACCGTTACCGACCCGTCGGGCTGTCGAGACAGCATTTCCGTGCTTATTACCCAACCGGATGAATTGCAAGCCAATGCCAGTGCGACAAATGAAACTACCCAGGGAGCCAATGATGGGACAGCTACTGCCAATCCCAATGGTGGCACTCCTCCTTACGAATACAATTGGTCGACTGGGGCAATGACTCAGAACATCTCCAACCTGGCTCCTGGAACTTACGAGCTGCTGGTGACGGATGCCAATGGTTGTGATGCGACCCAGGAAGTGACAGTCGAAGCAGCGTCGGGAGGTGGGAGCGGCTGTGGATTTACAATCAATGTCAATGTACAAAATGCGAGATGCTTTGGCAGTAGCGATGGACAAGCCAATGCCAGTATCACAGGTGGTATTCCTCCTTTCCAATTCTCATGGAGCAATGGAGCAACGACGGCTGCGATCACCGGGCTTGCCGCTGGCACGTATTCGCTGACTGTGACCAATCTTAGGAATTGCAGAGACAGCATCACCATCAATATTGACCAGCCAACACCTTTGAATGCCAACCTCTCTTCGACAGACGAAACCTTTGCTGGCGCAAACGATGGCTCAGCTATGGTCAGTCCAAGTGGCGGAACACCCACTTACTCCGTGCTTTGGTCGAATGGTGCAACATCCAATACCATTGTGGGCTTATCGCCAGGCAGTTATGGCGTAACGATAGCAGATCAGAATGACTGTCGCATCGAAGAGGTTGTGCGAATAAATCCCGGAGGCGGGACCGGCTGTGGATTGGATATTTTTGATGTATTAGTAGAAGACGTGCGTTGTTTTGGTGGACAAGAGGGTCGCTTGACCGCTTTTGTGACCGGAGGTGTACCGCCTTTCAGTTACAGTTGGAGCAATGGCGCCAGTGGACAGATCGTTTCTGGCCTTGGGGCTGGGACCTACAGTGTGACGGCCTCAGATGCCAATGGTTGTGTGGATTCAGCGAGCGTCCTTGTAAATGAGCCCAATGAATTACAGGCCAATCTCGCGACCACCAATGAAAGTCAGCCCAACGCCAGCGATGGTGCCGCCTCGGTATCACCAGCTGGTGGGACACCTCCTTATGCGGTGCAGTGGTCCACAGGAGGCAATCAAAATAGTATCACAGACTTAGAACCCGGTAGTTACAGTTTTACT
>JBCCSZ010000378.1:0-6276 GCA_039199225.1 Bacteroidota bacterium | reverse complement strand
CCTCATTCAACTCCTTCCCATTATACCCATACTTATTCGGCCGAACCGAACTCCACGACCCCTCCATCTGCATCCCAAACGGATAATAATGCGACTCTTGCAGTATCTCACTCGTATCCACCGTCCCACTACCATCAAGATCCGAAAAGGTCAATCGGCTGTTGCCCAGGTGGTCTTTGAGGCAGTATTCGTAGCGGTAGCTGCCGTTGTCGGGTACCGCACGACCTTCCGAGTGGTAGATTGCTTCCAGGGTGCTGCCAGCATATTCAATGCCATCGACGTAGTATTTAGTGGTGCCGGCGCTGGTTTGCTTTTTGAGCTTCGTGCCGGCCGCGTCGTAGGTCCATTCGATCCAATTCCCATTGGAATAATCGATTCGCTCTGGTAAATTTAAGTGATTATAAGCAATATTGCTAATGCCACGGTGCTCATCACTGGTCATATTGCCGTTGGCATCGTAGGTGTATTGGCCAGTGCCGCCGCCGATGGTACTCTGAAATCCGTTGATCTGGTAGCTGAATAGGCTGTTTTCGATCATACTGGTCAGGTGGCTTTCGGTGTAGCGGTATTGGAGGCGGTCGATGTAGCCGTAGTAGCCGCTGCTGCGTTCGCCCCGTCGGTAGAGGCGCTCCAGGTTGCCTCGTTTGTCGTAGAGGATGGCTGAAACGTTGTAGTGGTTGACATTGACCAGATTGCCCGATTGGAAGCTGCTCTCCGCATAGTTGGCCACCGTCATGCGGTCCTGGTAGTCGTAGTTGTAGCCGTAGTATTGGATGTTCTGACAGCCGATCTGCCAGGCCATCGAGGCGATGTTGCCATTGTATTGGGCAGTGGAACTGACGTTCGGCTCCCCACTATCGTAGCGCAGACGCATGGCGAATAGGTCCGGGCTCGTGCTGCCCCCTGGCGTAGGTATGCTGGCTCGAGGTGCGGTTGTTCCGCCGGGCAGGGTACCTTGAATGCCGGCTTTGCCACCGGAGGGTGCTGTGTAAACCAGTGGCAGTTGTTCTTCGATCAATCGCTGGGCAGCCGAGGCCATTACACCCGCCAGTTGCTCCGAGGGAATCTTTTCGTGGATGGTCTGTTCCATTTCCAGCAGGAAGGCGCCCAACTGTTCCGGTCCAATGTTTTGTTCTGCATAGTCGAGTGTGAGTTTTTCTGCATAGCTTTTTGGACTTTCTACAGCAGCGAATTGATAAGTGGCCTGGCCCTGTAGATCACGGACATTGACCAGCTGTTCTTTAGTCTTTTGGGTCTTGGTACCTTCCACATTGGTCAACTGACCGGATAGTGTAACAGCAAAAGCTGTCTGGGAGGACTCCATTTGTGCCGGATCGTATTCCAACTGTAGCTGCAAATCGCTCAAGCCAATGCCACCACCACCGCCGGGGAGGTTGGGATCTGGCTGGCAAAATTCGTTGATCGTCTGCAGCCACCCTTGGTCGTTGTACCCATAGTCTACATTTTGCAAATACCCATTTCCACTCTGATGGAGGTTTTTCTGTACCAAAAAGTCCCGGTGATTGTATTGGTGATTGGCCAAATTGACTTCTGGACCACCATCGATTTGATGATGGACATCTATCAATCTACCCTGATCATCATAGCTAAAGCGATTATTGATCGTCGTCAGTACATTGCTCGCAGATTTATGGCGCCAATTGTTGTTGATGACATTATCGCCATTGTCAAAGTCGAGTATCGTATGACCACTATTCGGCGATGCATTTACAATGCTGTTGTGCAAGCTCTGATTATTGCGGCCATAGCTGTCGTAATAAAAATACCGCGATAGGTAATCATTACTCGTTCCCAATATCTTATGTCGCTGCAAGCGCATCTTCCCCTGCTGTATGGGCTGAGGTCCATCGTAAAAAGTGTAGGTCAATTCCTCACTCAATGGCAGCGAGCTGTTCCCATTTGGATCACTGCCCTGCCAAAAGCCCGACTGATAGGGGCGGCCATAGACATCATACTTGTTGTGCAGCCACACACCATCCAATTTCTGCTCTCCATCCTGTGAAAAGGTCAACAAGTCGCGATTGTTGTAACGCATCTTGATCGGCTCCTGACCCGGTATCTTCTTCTCCAATATATTATCTGCGCCATCATATACATAACGATATTGACGCTCCACATGACTGACGTAAACGTCTGGTGGTAAGATCATGTCTACTCGACCCTTGTCGTCGTATCTGTAGTAGGTACTCGCCGAGCCTCCAGCATTCGGACGACGTTGGTCCATCAATTTTCTCCCCAATTTGTCTGTATAGGTGATGCTCTGATTGCCATTTGGATCAATCACGGTCGTCTTGGCCAGCAAGCCCGGAGCATAGGGTGATTGTGTCAACAGGTTGAATACCTCCCCCACTCCGTTGACCCCATAGCTCGTCGTTGTGGCATACCAAGACGGTGGTCTCGTCGATACAACCCGGTTATAAGGTCTCGACTCATAGGCGATCGCCGTATGCTTGTGATTGGCAGGGATATTTACTCGACGCCCATCACTGTAGGTCGAATGCAAGGGGATGTACTGCCTCACCACCCGACTGTTTCCATCATATGCCACTGCATCCACCACCACATCCTTTCCATCCGGAGCATACTGCTCCTTGACCAACTGTACGTTCCTGCCCAAGCCATCCACGTATTGCCGAGTGGCCACTACCGATAGATCACTGCCCGCCACTGGCTCATAACGCCTCTGCTGACGTATGTAGTTGTCCCCTGATGATTGACCGCGGTACCCATAACTTATCGAGTCCACTACCTTCCGATCTCTCGATTCCACTCGACGCAGACGCCTCAGTTGACCATAGAAGTAATCCACCTCCTGATCGTCTATCGCTATGGTCTTCGAAACCAAGCCACTTTGACCCTCATACTGGTAAAACTGCTCGTGGTTTTTGTATTTCTTACTCAGCAGTCGCAGCGAAGAGGGGTCCCAACTCAGTTCATATTTGTCCCAGTTTTGCTGACGAAATTCTGCTGGCTTGCGCACCACCGGATCGTATTTTTCTATCGTGGCAACTGACTGCCAACTGCCACTGCCCACCCCCAGGGCATCCCAGCTGTACTCATATCGCTCAAATAGATACGGATAGGGTCCAAAGCCACTGGTCAGACCACTCGGCTGGCTTCCCGATGCATCCATGTATCTAAAGGTCGTTCGGCTTCCATCCAATTCTACTCCATCTACTAAGCTTGTCGTTTCCACAGGGAGTAGCCTGTTTTGATCGACCATCGTTTGGTAGACAGGAGAGCTTGCATAGAAGTGTGGATATTTGTAAAAGGTCGAATGCATCTTCCCATCTGAATTGCTCGTCTTTACCTCAATCGGTTGCAGGTGTTTGTTTAGGTCGTAGCTGTACTCCGTCAGATTTTCTAAACCATCCACCACCACTCGATTGCTTTTTACAAGGCTCCAACTCTGCTTAAAGGAGTAGTTGTAAAATTCCGGAGGTGCTTGCAGGCTGCACGATAGAAAGGACTTGATCCGACCCGAATTGTAGGAATTGGGTACCAACACCTCCTGCTTTTCATAGGTGGTCACTTCCTCATCGCCATTGCCCATATCCTTGCGAACCAACTGGCCTATCCAGGCCGGTAAAAAGCGGGGCGCATCATTGAAGGGGCTGTCGTAATCTGCCCGGTGCGTACCCGTGGTCAATTGGAGGGTATTTTGATCAAAGGGGATCTCAAATTCATGGGTCACACTGTGGTGGGCGGTATGCTCCGTGACCGCCTCATAGCCAATGTAGCGCGCTTCGTGGTTCGTCAAAGGCAATACAATGGGCTTGGTAAATTGATGGTACACCAGTGGATAAAACAGACTCGAATTGGGTCCATAGTACTCATAACAATAACCGTAATCACTCTTGAAGAAGAGCACCCCGGATGGATTGTTGTTTTTTGTGTATTCGTAGGTGCGTACAATCGTTGGCCCACCATCGGCCGGATCATTGGTGATGGATTTGATCCGCAAGCCGCCGGCATATTTTTCTGTATTGACCTGATTGTCCTCCCACCATAAGTCAAAAGAGGCATTTCCAAATTCTGTGGTGATCCGAAAAGTCGTCTCCACACCCGCTACTATGGTATGCGGCACATCCGATAAATCCATATTGATTACCTGGTTGGGATTCACAGGATCGACATTGTAACTCACCACACCAACCTGCACCGAGTTTTGAAATATCCTCAGGTACGACATGTTGTTGTTGTTACAACTCCCGGGGGGAATAAAGTGCGACCAGCTAAACTTCGCTTCATCAATTTGCTCTTGGGTCAGAATCAGCGTCGCTTCAGCAGTATGGGCATTGTTGCAGCAGTAGCCTTGATTGGGGTCTTGATTGCAGTTCACCAAACCACGGATCAAATCATGACGGGGATTCGAAATCCACAAATCCTTGTAACTGTGCGATTCAAACGCAAAGGTCGATCCCCCACCCGTCGGATAACGGATCTTTTTCAGGGTCGCGATGTTTTGAACATTCACATCCGGATTGGCATTTAGATCGCCCCCTCCTTCCTGATTCACCTTTCCATCACAGGTCAGGGTAGAAAATGGAATGTCCATATAATCTGCCATCGGTGTATTGCTGGCATCGTTGAAGTACCCCCAATGGTCCGCATCCAAACTGAATCGGTCAAAGATAAAGGCCGTACCATCCGGATTCGTCGGACCGTAATATTCAAAAGTGTAAGCGGGAATCACCTCAGAACCATCACAGGCTGTCCGAGCAATGCTATCCAGTTTCAAACGCTTTCCACTGCTATTGATCAGGGGGTTGGGATTGGTGAAGTAAGACTGAAAAAACTCGTGCTGCTCGCAAAACTTTCCATCCAGGGTTTGCTTGCGAATGGTCTTCAATGCCTTTGGCAAGACTGTCAAGCTAGGGTTGAGAAAGAATGGATCGATGTCCTGCCGGTTGTTGACATCCGCCTCAAACAAGACCTCCTCCCGTCCACTGTATATACGCGTCAATCGACGTCCATTGATCTCGGTGATATTATAGAACTTATCCGTCGCCGCATGATAATAGCCATAACAAGCCGTATTGTCGTAGACGACCGGATCATTCTCACAATACCAATAGCCCTTTTCACACAAAGCCAAATCCCACACACTGTAACGCTCCTGCTCCCCATACTCAAAATAAAGGTGGTCCCGATCGTCGAAGGAAGCTATCTCTGTCAATAACCAGGAGGATACATATTCATAGTTATTTGTCGGACTAGGCGTTTGGCTCCAGGAATATGTCTTCGATTTTTCCTCCGCATTGACACCTCCAAAAATGTAACGCGTTCCATCTGGCGTAGTTATTTCAAACCCTTCAAAACCATTGTTGGTACGAGGGACAATTTTCAAATCCTGCCGCTCTATTAAAAGAATGTTCCCTGAATTATCGTACACAAACTTACCGCTGTATCCACCAACATTGAAAGAGTATATATCCGATTCTCCATCAATTTGGCCACTGATGATCTGATTGCCATTCGTACTGTTGGGATGAATCTGGTTGTTGGAGAAAAAACCATCGGCATCTTCATCGGCAAAGCCGCGAACCGTCCGGGAAATACGCCCTCCGGCATTCAGACTCCAGCCTAATCCTACCCAGCTGGCTTGCTGACGCACCTGTATGCCCGACGCATGGTAGGATACCGATATGGGAACCGCCAAAGCACCCTGTGACAATTGACATATCGGCACACTGATCGATGGGGTGCCACTGAATAAATCGACCGGTATATCCGTGTACTGACCCAAAGCCGCCGCCTCTGGTGTTGGCGAAGCGTAGGCATCTACCTTGGTATTGAGCGGCTGGGCCATCAGTGAACTGCCCAGGCTAAACAATGCAGCAATAACAAAAAGTACTTTATAGATTTTCATAGATTGTTTTTCTTGATGACAATGGATGCTATCACTTCTGAATCCTATCACTTCGACACTGTAACCTTCTGGTGCCAGCTTTGCCCGTCGATGGCAGCCTGGATCATGTAAATCCCCTCCGGCCAATCACTGCAATCAACCGACAAGTTCAACGCCTTTCCGTCTGTCTGCACCTCTTGTCGATGAAAGAGCTGCCCATTGTTGTTGAATATATTCATTGATAAAAGACCGGCCAGGTCGCTGTCAAAAACAATGGCCAATTGATCTTTTGCTGGATTGGGAAAAACTTTTAATTGTTCTATTGATTGTACTTCCTCTTCCGACGGTTCCGATATACGGAATTCCTGCTCGCAAAGGGCTCTCCCCTCAGAAAGGCCCCCTCT
>JBCCSZ010000377.1:0-6311 GCA_039199225.1 Bacteroidota bacterium | reverse complement strand
TGAAATTTGGGATGATTGGCCTCGGCGCGTGCCACGACGACAGCTTCTGAGATGCCATCCTGTTGCAAAATTCTTTCTCGGATTTCATCTAGCTCAATTCTATAACCTCGAATCTTGACCTGGTGGTCGGCTCTGCCGAGAAAGTCGATGAGGCCGTCTGATCGGTAGCGGGCTAGGTCGCCGGTTTTGTACAGTTTGGCGCCAGCGGCTTGGCTAAAAGGGTCTGGAATGAAACGCTCTTCGGTCAGGTCCGGTCTGTTGAGATAACCCTGCGTGACGCCGATTCCTCCAACATACAGCTCGCCACTGATCCCGGCTGGAACTGCCTGGAGGTGTTGATCCAGTATGTAGATTTGCGTATTGGCAATCGGGCGTCCTATTGGGATACTGCCCACTGCGTCCTCCGGCTGAATCTGATGAGCTGTACACCATACGCTGGCTTCCGTCGGGCCGTATTCATTGAAAAGATCGGCCTGTGGTAGAGTCTCGAAATGCAAGCCACACAGCACAGCGCTACAGGCTTCGCCTGCTACCATGACGGTATTCAAGGAAGCCAGTTGTTCGGCAGCGGCATATTGCAATAGCAGGCGGTACAAGGATGGCAACATCAGCGTATGTGTCACTTCATGCTCGGCAATCAAACCGGCCAATTGATCGACATCTTGCTCGATGCGTTTGGGGGGAAGTACGATGGCTCCTCCGGTACACAAGGGCCAAAAGAGGCCAACGACCGAGCTGTCAAAGGCAAAAGAAGATAGAAGCAAAAAGCGCCCTGGTTGATTGGGGTAGAAGTCGAAACGAGCTGCCGTAGAATGAATCAGGTTGCGATGTGTAACGGGTACTCCTTTGGGCAGGCCGGTACTACCAGATGTGTATATGATGTATGCGTGATGATCGATTGCAACATTTGGCAATTCGACATTATCAGAAGGTGTGTTGGCCAAATCCTGGATTAGCAAAAGCTCTGCCTGTTGGTCTGAAAACAACTCCCTGTATCTTGCTTCTGTCAGTATGATGGAGGCTTTGGCATCTTTAAGCATGAATCGGATTCGATCTGTAGGATATTCTGGATCGATGGGGATGTAGGCTCCTCCTGCCTTCAGAATACCCCAAATGCCAATGATCATATCAAAAGAGCGACCTGCGCAAAGTCCAACACCTTGGTTCTGCGAAAGGCCCGCTTTTCGAAGTTGGATGGCCAGACAGTCGGACTGCTCGTCCAATTGCCCATAAGTCAACACTTCTCCTTGGCAAATCACGGCGGGGGCTTCGGGCTGTTGTTGGGCATGTTGCTTGAAGAATCCTTGAATATTGGAGGCGTCTGGAAGCGTTGTAGCTGTATTGTTCCAGTCCGAAATCAACTTCTTGCGTTCCGGTTCTGTCAATATTGGAATTTGGGAGATCGGCGTGTTCGGATCTTTGACAATGCCTTGCAGCAAAGTCTGCAGATGCCCTTGCATCTGTTCGATGGTGCTTCGCTCAAATAAGTCTGTCGCGTATTCAAAGATGGCTTTGAGTTGATCGTCCTCTTCTGAGATGTACAGTGTCAAATCAAACTTTGCAACACCGAGGTCAAATGGCTGATGGCTGATTTGTAGTGTTGGTCCGAAGGATGGACTTTCTGGTACCTTATGATAAAGGAACATAGCTTGAAAGAGCGGATTACTACTCGTGTAGCGTTCCGGTTTCAGTGAGCGGACAATTTCTTCAAAAGGGGTATTTTTATGAGAAAAAGCATCGAGTGTTGTTTGTCGAACTTGTTGGACCAATGACGAAAAAGGCGGATCGCCAGAAAGGTCAGAACGAAGAACAACCGTATTATTGAAAAAGCCAATCATTTCTTCCAGGACTCGTTGATCCCGATCAGTAATGGGTGTACCGATGAGCAAGTCTATTTGGCCGCTGTATCTATGGAGT
Organism: Bacteroidota bacterium; assembly: GCA_039199225.1. GTDB lineage: Bacteria > Bacteroidota > Bacteroidia > Chitinophagales > Saprospiraceae > JBCCSZ01. Next base: position 4,394 of record JBCCSZ010000377.1, on the reverse strand, counting down.
AATATTTTGTAAGCAGTTAATAGCAGCACAAAAGGCGTCGTACCAAGCTGTTTGGACAATGCCTTTAGGGCAACAGATAAATCGAACGGTAGGCTTTGGGGCAAATAAGCACCTTTGTAGTCTGGATTTCCATTTCGCTGGCGATCCACCGGAAGGTTGAGGACTGGAAGTGATCCCTCTAATTTGTTTTTCCAGTAAGCCAGTTCCTTTTGAGAAACCTCCTGTTTCCTTTGCCAGTAGGCGAAATCAGCATATTGAACTGTGGGTGGATTGACACTGAGAGCCTGTCCTTTGGACCTAGCCGTATAAAACTGCGATAGATCTTTTCTGACAATTCGCATGGACCATTTATCTGTAATTATATGGTGCATGCAAATAAGCATGAGGTGGCGATGGTTGGCCAGCTTGATTAAAGCGACCCGCATCAGTGGACCTTTTTCAAGATCAAAAGGCTTTTCTGCTTCCTGGAAGGCAATTTGCCCTGCCTTATGTGTTCGCTCTTCCTCACTGATGTTGCACAAATCGAAGAACTCCATCAACAGTGGCATAGAAGGCTGAATGTGTTGAGACAGTTGCGAGTTGTCGTCTTGTACAAAACAGGTTCTCAGGATTTCATGTTGTTTGATGAGATCTTGAAAGGCATCGGCCAGGTGTTGCTTGTCTAGTGCTCCTTCTAAGAGGTAGTTCTCTGCATAATTGTAAAAGGGATTATCTGGATTCAACTGCTGCAAAAACCAAAGTCTTTGCTGACCATATGACAAGGGAGCTTTGTTGGCTTCCGGGCGTTTTCGGATGCCAGGTGTTTGGTTTCCTGTAACTTGCTGCGAGCCCTTTTTATTTTTCTTGTCTAGCCACCGCTTGAGCAAAGAGTTTTTAGCACCCCCACGTTTTTTATTCGTTTCCATTAAACAATCTCTAGGCTTAAAAATATTTCCTTCTACTACATCAATCCTACCAACCCTAATATTTTGTACACAAAGGCACCCAGGGGAAGGTCTACTTCAAAGGCGCGTTCGATGAACCAATAAAGGGAGATAAAGATCAGTACGACTGAGCCATAGATAAGAAAGTTTGGGTAAAACTTAAAGTTGCGCAGAAGATATAGCACAGGGAATATTGCACAAATGATAAGTAATTGACCAATCTCCACCCCAATGTTGAAGGCGAGTAGGGAGTAGGTCATAAATTCGCCAGACAGGCCAATGTCTCCCAGTACACTTGCAAAACCAAAGCCGTGGAATAAACCAAAGCCAAGTGCGATGAGCCATTCTCTGTCTTTGACGACCGGCCTGATGTTATGAACGGCAGCCAAGGCAATGGAAAAAGCAATGATGGACTCTACAATGCGCGAAGGCAAATCGATGATGTTCAAAGCAGCCAGACTTAAGGTAACTGTATGAGCAATGGTAAAAAAGGTGACGATTTTAATGACATACATAAAGGCCGGTCTAAACTTTTCTACTGGGCTCCAATTCTTAGCAAAGGAAGACAGTGGAAACGAGAAGCCATTGATTTGAACTTCCTTCTGTACTTTGGGAGCGACCTTTTCTTCTTCTTGCTTTCGCCAAATCATGACAGATGGTAAAACCAAGGCAAGCAAAAACAAAATGTGATCGATTCCAATCCATATGTGCCACATGCCCTCTTTGATCATGGCAACAAATCCCTTCCAGATGGAAGCATCAGAAAGCGATAGTTCTTGTTTAATATTGCCAGGACTGTATATGAGCGCGATCTGCTCAGATTTTCTAACGATACCCGCTTTCCAATTGTGCGTGACGACAACCATTCCTCTGTGCATGCGGTCCTTATCAAAGAGTAATCCGTACTGTATCCTCAAAGCATCCGGGATTTCGTTCAATCCTTTCAGTGTAAAAGGCAATTGTAGAAAAGCGCCATACTTCTCGGTTGAAGAAACTGCAAAGTCACCAAGTTCAAGGTCGTACTTTTTATCGTTGATATCGAAAAAGGCAACTTTTTCCAAGAACAATGCTTTCATTTGTGGAAGGTATGGTGTCAACTCTTCCAAAGTAACATTCTCTTCCAAGGCTAGGTCAAACTGTTTGTTGAGGTCCTTGTAGTTGATTTCGAAAAGGCAATTGATGATGGATTTGCGTACATCCAAGAACACGTAGCTTTGATTGGCGGCATGAGCATCCAACTGCTGGGGAGCAAAAGAAAGGACCCATACCAATAGGAGCAAAGTGATTTGTAGCTGCTTTTTCATTTTTTGATAGTGTATGTTTGTTGTTTGTCAAGAGAAGTTGACCATTGCTCGGAAAACTTCATTTGAATGTAATAAGGAATCATAGGAGCCTTCTGCTGCCAGATGTCCATCCTTTAGTAAGTAAATACAGTCTGCATGTCGAACAGTCGACAAGCGATGTGCAATGATGATAACGGTCAGGTCGTTGGACGCTTCTTTGAGTGCCTCGATAACAGCACTTTCTGTAATGCCATCGAGTGCGCTCGTCGCTTCATCCAAGACCAATACGCTGGGTTGTCGATAAAGAGCCCTGGCCAATCCCAGCCTTTGTCTTTGTCCGCCACTCAGTCGTACACCTCGCTCTCCAATGTCGCTATTGTAGCCGTCTGGCATTTCAGATACGATGAATTCGTGAATGTTGGCAATCTTGGCCATCTTTTCCAATAGCTCTTTGTCGATGTCTTCTTCCGCCAGTCCGATGGCTATGTTATGGCCAATGGTATCGTCAAAAAGAAAAACATCCTGTGGAACATAGCCGATTTGTTGTTGCCAATTTTTTGCGTTGGAGGCATCGAGTGGCTGGTCGTCGATGTAAATGCCACCCTCTGTAGATTGTAGAAGTCCCACTATGAGGTCTATCAGGGTAGTTTTGCCTGAGCCTGTCTCACCTACAAAGGCAACCGTATGTCCTTTGGGGATAACGACATCCACTTGGGACAAAACGTTTTGATTGGTTTCCGCATATTGGAACGAAATATCTTTAAGGCGAATGTTGTTTTTGAACAAAGTCCGCGGTCCATTCTGGCTGCCTACTGTCGGATGCACTGCTTTCAAAAGCAAGTCTTCCGAAATGCTATCGAGGATGGGCATGGTATGCTTGAGTTTGATAGCCGCAGCAAAGGCTTGTTGCAAAGCCGGCAGCAATCGGTATCCTGCCAAGGCATACAAGGTCAGAATTGGAAGTGCTTCCACCAAACTTTCTCTTTGGATGAGCAAGAAAAGCGTAGCCGCCAATATACCTCCGATGGCAAATACTTCGATGATGTAGCGAGGAGAGATCATCACCAGCTGAACCCTGGGCATAATGGTACTAAAGAGCTTGGATGATTTTTCGTAACGTTGAAAGAAGTAGCCCAATGCACCGTATATACTCACCGTTTTGATCCCAGTCATCACTTCGTTCAAACTTCTGAATCGCTTCATGTTCGCATCTATCCGATCTTGACCCAATTGGGCCATTAACTTTCGGCGACCAAAGTAAATCAACCCATAGGCACCTCCAAGGACCAATACGGCAGTCATTGCAATTTGCGGATTGACAAGGAGGAGCAAAACGAAAATGACGATGGCTACCAAAGACCTTGCGATGAGATCGCTGAGTGGAATGAGAATGCCCAAACTTAGCTGGCCGGCTTCCGTCATAATCTTCGTACGCAAATCGGAAGTGTTGTACTTGAGGAAAAAAGCATAGGGCTGGCTGAGGTAATTTTTTAGCAACCGAATACTGACGTTGTGAACAGTGTTCCATGCAAATCTTTGCTGCAGCCAAACTGTGAAGATTGCAAAAGCGTTGGCAATCATCAACAAAAGTAAAACAACTACGCCACTTGCAATGAGCATTTCTCTGTTTGTCTCAAAGCCCGACAATTCGTAAAGCCAACTGAGCCATTCGTTTTCTTGGATGGCATCAGGTGCTGCAGCCAATTGCATGAAAGGAAGAATGGAAGCGACGCCGATAACTTCGAGCAATGCCCGAATCATCATTGCAATGAACAGCACGATGAGACGGACCTGTTCATTGGTTGTTAATATGACTTGCAGCTTTTTGATGTTCGAATATAGTTGTTTCTGTAAAACTAAGTCAGATAGAAAAGCGTGAAATTATTTAATTGGTGACAATTCTTCACTTCTTCCTCTGAAAATTTTTCATGCAAAGGAAAAACCATATCTTCGGTATTGTGTTCCATCAACTAAAACAGGCTTAAACAAATATGCTAAAAGCAAAAGACGCTCTCTCAAACAAACAAATTGTCAGCTCTCAAAAAACACTGGTCCTTGCCAGTAGCGATGTTCAAAAAATTATTCATCATCACGGATTAGACGAAGTGATGGATGCTTTGATCAATCGACTGGAAAGAGCTATGAAAATTTTTGATGATCAACTGATCGACATCCCGGCACGATCCGG
>JBCCSZ010000376.1:0-6316 GCA_039199225.1 Bacteroidota bacterium | reverse complement strand
GAGCGGGTGAGTGGAGATTTTTTGATCTTTTAATTTATGAAATGTATGGGACAACGGGTGCGTAAAGGGGAGGAGTTGGAGGAGCGGCGGCTCAAGGTGTTTTTGAAGGAACATCAATTGATTGAGCGGGTGGACAGTGACTGGGAGGTTTCTCAGTTTTCCAATGGTTTTTCCAATCTTACTTATTTGTTGCAGATCGAAGGGCGGGAGTTGGTGCTTCGCCGGCCGCCTTTTGGGGCGATAAAGCGGGGGCATGATATGGGGCGAGAGTACAAGGTGCTTTCGAATTTGCACAAGGCTTTTGCCAAGTCGCCGAAGGCATATGTTTATACGGATGATGTGGCGGTTATTGGGTCGCCTTTTTATGTGATGGAAAAGGTCGATGGGATCATTTTATCGACGAAGGAGGCATTTAAGCGGAACATTTCGGCGGAGGAGTATGGGACTATTGCAGACAGTTGGTTGGATACCTTTGTGGAGTTGCATCGGGTGGATTATGAGGCGGTTGGATTGGGTGACTTGGGGCGGCCCGAGGGGTATGTGGAGCGTCAGGTGACCAATTGGGGGAAGCAGTACCTCAAGGCAGCTACGGAGGAGATACCGGCAGCCCACAAGCTCATTGAGTGGCTGGCGGATCATCAACCGACATCTTATGAATTCAGCCTCATTCACAATGATTACAAGTATGATAATGTCGTTTTTGCGGATGCGCATTGGAAGGAAGTTCGGGCTGTTCTCGATTGGGAAATGTGTACGCTGGGTGATCCACTGATGGATTTGGGGACTTCGGTTGCCTATTGGACCATGGCTTCGGACAGCGAGCTGATTCTCAAAAACTGGCCTTCTCCGACGGCTTTGCCTGGCAACCCTGGCCGCATGGAATTGGTGGAGGCTTACGAGCGCAAAAGTGGCCGACCGGTCAATAACATTGTCTTTTATTATGTTTTTGGCTTGTTTAAGATTGCCGTCATCATTCAGCAAATCTACTATCGATACCACAAAGGGTTGACGAGTGACGAGCGCTTTGCTCATCTCAACCAGGCCACTCAATTGTTTTGTATGACGGCCTGGCAAGCGGTTCAGAAGAATCGGATCGAGCGATTGTTTTAGTGTGTGATCCTCATTTGTAAACTTAGCAGACCTCTTAGACGTCTATTGAATAATGAGAGCTTTTTTGGACGATATCATCAGCAGTTTTAGGACGGACCCTCGTGCGGTTGCGCAGCGGCGGTTGGCGCGTTCATATGCCTGGAAATTTACGGCTCGCCAAAAAATGGACCGGCAGGTGGCTGTATTATTTGAGTTTGATTTGTTCAAAGGAAAACGCGGCAAACGCCTCTTGGCTGTTGTCGAGGGGACCTCAAAGCAGGTCGCAGGTCGCTTCCGCATATACGATTACCACTACTTTGGCGATTTGGGCAAGACATCTACCAGTGTTTTAGAATATTGCAATCCCGAACTCCACTTGAGTCCTTTCGGTATTTGGCCCAAGGGCTTGTTGAATACTTTCAAGGAATTCTTTATCAGCCCGGAGCTGTTGTTTGCCACCACGCCTGAATTCGACGAGCGATACCGAATTGATGCGGAGGATTCAGCGGCGATTAAGTTGGACCTCAATGAAGATTTTCTGGACGAAGTAGGCGATGAGGCTGGCTGGATTTACGAGGGTCGGAAAGACTGCTTGATTGCCTATCAGCCGGGTAAGTTGTTTCCCATCGATCATACGGCGCCCTTGTTTGAACGTTTTGAGCGCATGTGTGAGCGCCTAGTGAATGGGCATAGCAATGCAGAATTTGTCTGAGCAAGCCACCTGAAAATCACTCAGGATTGTTGCGAAAGGTTCTTTTCTCCCTGTCATTCTGTTCTCTTTTCTGTCTGTAGCCTTGGGTTGTAGGGTTCCATTTTTGTTCCCAAGAGAAATGCGCGCTGTCTGTCGCCCATAGGCTCAACCTATCCTTGATCTTCTTGTTAAGTAGACATGAAGAATAGGGCTGTGTTGTTGATTTTTACATTTTTGATGGCTTGGGGTTGCAAGACCGTCTATGACTTGCCACCGATCGTTCAAAATACCGCTTGGAAGACCAAGGTCATCGAAGCTCATCCACAGTTGATGCATGGCAATGTCGACAGTGGTTTCTACTATTTGGTGGAGGGAGCTTACCTGGGGACGGGTTTACCTTATGATATGCTGCGCAAAAGGGTCGAGCGGGACCCCGAAAAATTTGCCGATAAATCCGGCCTGCCTACTTCCTATGGTTTTGCCGTTTTTGAATCCGCGCAAGGCGTAAAAGTGATGAACGGCACTTGCTTCAGTTGCCATGCCGGCCAAGTAGATGGCGAAACGATCCTGGGGCTGGGCAATTCGCTCAACAGCAACCAAACCAACCTGAGCCTGCCTTCCCGACTTATGAATTGGAATGTGCGCCGCAAATACAGGCGGGACAGTGCTACGCTGGAATCGTTTGACGAATTCGGGAAATACTTCTCTGCCATGGCCCCTTACATCCACACCAACAATCCTGGTGTCAATACGGCCGCTCGCATTGCGGAGGCTTGCATGCGTTATCGAAATCCGGTGGACCTGACCTATAACCCGGAGGCTCAATACGCCGTCCGGACCTATAATTTGGGCAGCGACATACCTGCCCTTTGGCATCTGAAAAAGAAGAACGCCCTGTACTACACGGCTGTCGGCAGGGGAGACTTTACCAAGTTGCTCTTTCAAGCTTCGGTACTGGGCATTCGAGATAGCAGCGCGGCTCGCGCCGCTCAGGAAAAGTTTATCCACATAGCCGCCTGGATTCGATCTTTGGAGCCTCCTGCCTATCCTCATAACATCGATGTAGAAAAAGCCCAGAGCGGAAAACGCATTTTTCAGAAAAAATGCAAAGGCTGCCACGGCAGCTATGATGCCCCAGAAACTTATCCAAACAAGGTGGTGTCCATAGATGTCATTGGTACGGATCCGCTATACGCCAGTTATGCAGCCGATAGTAAGATTGTAGATTGGTACAACAAAAGTTGGTTTGCACAATCGGAACCCGTCTCTTGGTTCGAGCCAGAAAAGGGCTATATCGCTCCGCCTCTGGACGGCATTTGGGCTACGGCCCCGTACTTGCACAATGGCTCTGTTCCTACCTTATATGAGCTACTGCACAGCCCCTCCCGACCGGCCTACTGGCAGCGCAGCGAAGATTCCCGCGAATTCGATTGGCAAAAAATCGGCTGGAAATACGAGGATCGCAAAAAGGGCAAGGGGCGGATGACCTACGATACTTCTCTGCTCGGATACAGCAACCAGGGACACACCTTTGCCGACAGTTTATCGGTGGATCAACGCTGGGCGCTGGTCGAATACCTCAAGACACTCTAAGGGCCAGCAGCGATTTTTTCAAATTTTTTCCTATTTCCTATTACCTTTTGAATTGTAATTGGACTGTCTGTGTGTCAATGACGCAATGAAGGCGTTGAATTGAATAAAAGACAGAGTGATTTTTAAAACTAAAACTTCAGTTATGAATTCATTAAAACTTGGAAATGTATTAATCTTTTTCATCCTCTTATTGAGTGGAACGCTCACGCTAAATGCCCAGGGTGACACTATCGATTGTCCAGACAATCACATCAATCCCGTCGGTTTGGGAGGCAGTGGCTTTGTTTACATCGTTGTCAAGCCTTCTCACACGGAGCCAACCTACAGAATGGTCAATGTCAAGATGATGAACGACCCTGCTTTGCTGCGCGGTTGCCCATCCATTTATCTAGCAGCTTACAATCCTGCCAATATGAATCTAATCGGTGTGGAGCCACTCACATCGGGTTCACCGGACAATACCCTCAACTGCCCGGTTCCTGGTAATCCACAGTCCTATTGGTTTAGAATGCGCTTTGACTTTACGGGTTATTGCGATGGAGCTGGTGGACAAGGTACGACACCCATTAACATTCCCGTGTTGTTTAAGTTGGTGGGCGTAAATGCTTTGGGGCAGTACGTTTTGTACGATCAGGTAGCGAGCCAAGGCTGTCTGGATGCCTTATTCCCTGAATGTTGCTTTGGGGTAGATTATTTGACGAACAACAGCGGTTTTCAAGGCTTTTGCACCTTCGAAGATATCATCACGCATGAGAAGAGTTCGAACAGCACCTCTGAATTGGGGCAGTCGCTCTCGGCCGATTTTGTTGACAAGGCTGATTTCAAACAAGTAAGCCTGGTTCCAAATCCATTCACAACAGAAACACAACTCAGGTTGCGTGCAAGTATGGGAACAGAGGCGACCGTCCAAATTTACGATTTAAATGGTCGGCTTTTGTCCGAGCAAAAGCGGCAACTAGATGCTGGCGAAAACCATTTGACCTTGGATACGGAATTCCTTCAGCCAGGAGCGTATTTCCTTCAAGTACGCTCTGGTGAGGCCGTACATTCTATGAAGATGGTTAAACAAATTGGATTGAGATAATATTTGACCTCGCTTGTTTACATAATTGGCGGATCACTTTTTGTTGGTCTGCCAATTATTTCTTTTGTACATTCGTAACAACACATAGCTGAACAGCAGCTCAATTTGCTGCCTCGGTACTGAAGTTGTTTAAAAATGTACTTGTATGCCTACAGCCAAATTACTGATCTCCAATGCCTTAGCTCTTTTACAGGTCGATATACGGGGTTTTGTCTCGCATATTTCCTGTTCGATTGGCCAGTTGGGCATGTCTAAAAATCAAAGAAGGACTCGTCTTGACAAGCAAGTATTTACCCTTGGCTTTGTACCTAATTGTTAAACGACTTCACCATGAGAATGCTACTGAGCGTACTGCCCTTTTTCTGCTTCTTTGCCTTGAAGTACTCAAATGCCCAACCACTTGATTCCCTAAAAAGCGATAGCCTTTACCAAGTGGGCCAACGCTATATGAACCTGTCGATCGAGGTTTTTGAAAGAGACCTAGACAGTTGTTTGTATTATACCGAGCTGGCAAAAGATGTGTTTGAGGCCGCCGGGCATTGGAAGGAGCATGTCGATATGATTTCGGGTGTTTCGGGCGTCTACTACTACAAAAAAGATTTTGAGCAATCGCTTGAATACAATGAATTGGCCATACAGGCTGCACAAAAATACCTCGGGAAGGAGAGTCCTTCCTATGGTTATACCTTGAATACGCGCGGCTTGTTGTTGCGGGAATTGGGAGATTACGAAGGGGCCGTCAAGTTTTTGACGGAGGCTCTACGGATTGCAGAACAGGCCAAACAGACAAAGGAAAATCTATCGGTGGCCTTCCACAACCTCGGCCTGATTTACAGTCGCATGGGAGATTTGGACCAGGCCATTCAATACTACAGAGAGGGACTGAAGCTTCGGGTGGAGGCCGTAGGGGAGGAGGACATTGAAATTCCGCGAAAATATTTTGCCATCGGAAAATGCTACAAGCGCAAAGGAGATTTGACGACTGCAACGTCTTACTTTGAGAAGGCGGTCGCCAAACTCGAGGGCAAGCCCAACAGCAAGATTGTTCGAGATATTTGGATTGATGTTTACCATGGTTTGGCAGAAATTCACCTGGAGCGCTCTCGCTTAGGTAAGGCGGTGTTTTTAGCCAAAAAGGCATTGGCTTTGGAAGAAGAGGGGGCCTTGTATCGGGGTCACACCATTTATCAATTATTGGGGCAGATTGCTTTGGCCAAAAAGAATTTTCCACAAGCTCTTGAAGCCTTTTATACGGCCAGAACCTTGGCATTCCAAAAGCGAAAGAATTCTCTGCGCCACCCCGACAAAGCACAATCGGAAGCTTATTTGGCGGATGTTTTTGTGCAGATGAATGCATTGGACTCTGCTTTGGTCCATTACCAACGCGCTTTGATTTTGGGATCGACAATGTCTAAAAATGAAAGTCCCGAGGCCAATCCGGCGGTGTCTGAGTTGCTTTCGAAAGTCGATGCACTTCGTTTTCTTCGTGCCAAGGGGCAGTTGTTGTGCCGGCGGTTTGAACAAGCTGGAAAGGAAAGCGACCTCTTGCAAGCTTTGGATGTCTACAAATTGCTCAGTCAGCTCATCATCGAAATGCGGGAGAACTTTCTGGCAGAAGACTCTAAATTATTGTTGGCAGCTACAGCTACCGATATATACGAAGAGGGCATCGAATTGGCGATTAAACTTTATGAGCGTACCAAAAAACCGGTCCATCTCGAACAGGCATTTATCTTTGCTGAGGGGAACAAAGCCAGCTTATTGTTGGATGCAGCCCGCGACAATTTGGCTCGTGACAACAGCGGTATTCAGGATAGTTTGTTGCTGCAGGAGAGTCGACTAAAAAGTAAGATGGCCTT
>JBCCSZ010000375.1:0-6322 GCA_039199225.1 Bacteroidota bacterium | reverse complement strand
GGGGTGTCAAGGGGTTGGGATTCCGAGTCCGGGCCGTTGCAGAATTTTAAGAAATTTTTTTGAGTTGATACAACCAAATTATGCGCATGCGTCTCTTTAGTTGGGGACGTATATCATTTTGTATGCGTGAATCATAAACTCTGAAAGAGAAAACAAATAACTATCTTTGCTGTTCTATGACGAAGACCAAGGACAAAATAGTTTTAAAGGAGCAGGGGCAACTAATTATCTACGAATTGATCAATCCGTTGATAAAGTTGCTGATCAAGATGCGGGTCACTCCTAATGAAATTACGACCATTGGTTTTTTGTTGAATTTGGTAGCAACTGTTATCTTTATCCTAGGAGCCGAGGTCGGTGCGAGGGAAGACCATTCCTACATCGGCTGGGCCGGAGCTGTGATCCTCTTTGCCGGTTTGTTTGACATGATCGACGGGCGTTTGGCCCGCGTGGGTAATATGGCGCATCCTTTTGGAGCTCTGTACGACTCTGTTGTCGATCGATATAGTGAACTGATTATGTTCTTGGGGATTTGTTATTATCTTGTTTCTCACGATTATTTTCTCAGTTCTATTTTTGCTTTCATTGCCATGATTGGTTCAATGATGGTTAGCTATACGCGAGCGCGAGCAGAAGGATTGGGGGTAGAGTGCAGCATTGGTATCATGCAGCGTCCCGAACGCATCTTGCTGGTGGGAATTTCTGCTATTTTATGTGGTGTATTTTCCTATTGGGCTGGTGGAGATTACAAAATTGCCATCGATTTTTATCCCTACACGGCTTTTGAAACCATTTCAGTTTTTACATTTCCGTTGGCCATTTTAGCTGTATTTGCCAACATTACGGCTATTCGGCGACTAAATTACAGTCGGAAGGTCCTAATGGAGAGAACAGAACTTGAGACAGACAAAAAATAGCCTGAAAAAGTTTACCTTTGCAGGCATTTTTGGAACAACATTAACCGGACAATCGAAAAAGAATTTCCAAATGAGCGATCAAGCTAATGAATTTCTATTGGCTACAGACTTGCAGCAGCCACATGTGAAACGCTGTCGAGAAATAATGCGCAAACACCCAGAAATTGCTCAACTCATCGGACGCAACCCTTACACAGGACTTATCTTAGCTGGGCTAGTCACCTTGCAGGTGGGGATTGCCATCTGGATGTCCATCCTAGGGATGTCTTACTGGTGGTTGTCGTTGATTATTGCCTATTGTGTCGGAGCCTTTGCCAACCACAGTCTGTACGTCGTTATCCATGAAGCTACCCACAATCTAATTTTCAAATCTCGTTTACTAAACCGCTGGGCAGGTGTCATAGCGGATTTGCCGAATGCTGTCCCCGGTGCGATGGGTTTTCACACCTATCATCTGAAGCACCATGCACATCTGGGCGAATATGAAAACGATACAGATCTGGCAACCCACTGGGAGGCTCGTATGGTAGGGAATTCCTCTTGGCGCAAAGCCCTTTGGTTGGCTTTGTTTCCCGTTTTCCAGATTTTTAGAACCTTCCGTCTGACCCATGTCAATACTTGGAACAAATGGATGATCATCAATATTGGAGTGGTTTTCCTGTTTGATGCCCTTTTGTGGTATTTCTTCGGGGGAGCGGCTGTATTTTATCTGTTTTTCTCCATGATGTTTGCCTTGGGCTTGCATCCACTGGGTGCGCGCTGGATTCAGGAGCATTATACCTTGGATTCGGAGCAAGAGACCTACAGCTACTACGGTCCGCTGAACTTGCTGGCGCTCAACATGGGCTACCACAATGAACACCACGACTTTCCGGCGATTCCTTGGAACCGACTACCAGAAGTGACTCGACTTGCACCGGAATACTACGAAAATCTCTCTTCACATTCCTCCTGGACGAAATTGCTCCTTGAGTTCATCTTCAACCCAGAATATACCCTTTATTCCAGGGTGCGCAGACAGGTGGAAGAACCAGCAGAAAAAGCCATTAGTGGTAGCATGAAGCAGTTGGAAAGAGCCAGCTGATTGGACGGATGAACCCTCTGATGTGTCATTGTGAAGATTAAAAGAGAACAAAATCAAGCTGAATGAAAAAGCTATATGTGAGCAACAAGGATGAATCTGTGCGGATGTTCAAAAGCGATGTCTTGGAGTCCCTTTCGAAGGTTCACTTCAGTGTGCCGCTGATTTTATACATCCCTTTGATTGTCTACAGTTTGTACTTAGCCAGTCAGCAGCCGGACTTGAGTTTGCTGGCGGGTATTGGGTTCTTTGCTGGTGGCGTCCTCTTGTGGTCCTTGGTAGAATACTTGTTACACCGATACATATTCCACTATGTACCCAAATCGAGTTGGGGCTTGCGGATGCATTTCATTTTTCACGGCGTGCACCACGATTACCCCAATGATTCGAAGCGGTTGGTCATGCCACCATCCGTGAGTTTGCCTTTGGCTGTTTTATTTTATTTCATCTTCTGGTCTATTTTTCCAGAGGTTTATTTGCATGCATCTTTTGCCGGCTTCGTGCTGGGCTATTTGATATACGATATGTTGCACTATGCGATTCATCATGTGGAGATGAAAGGAAAATGGTGGATAGCGCTCAAAACGCATCATTTAAAACACCATTTCAAAGACCCAGATAAGGGATACGGAGTTTCTTCTCCTTTCTGGGATGAAATTGTTGGGTCAAACTTTAGGAAAGGGAATGAGAAAAGAAGAAGCGATCGCAAAAAAAGTAACATACATTCCAAAGCTGTCTGAACCACTACAAGAGGAGGTCTTCGACCGTTTTGGAAAACGTTCTTTGAGTATTGCAGGTGTCTTCATCTTGCTGTACCTGGCTTGGGTAATCATGGTCTTGGGTTTTCGAACAGACCACCTCTACCTCGTTGTGATGCTGGGTACCGCCTGGTTTGGAACAGCCGGAAGTAGAAAGTTTCTACTAGGGTTGCTTCCAATTGTTGTCTATTGGCTTTTGTATGATTCCATGCGCATTTATCCCAATTATTTGTTCAATGATGTTCACATTGTGGAGCCTTACGAATTGGAGAAAGCACTTTTTGGAATTCAGCAAGGAGCAGAGGTTTTGACGCCCAACGAGTACTGGGAATCCAAGCATACGACTGGTCTGGACATTATGACGGCCTTGTTTTACTTGTGTTGGGTGCCAGTGCCATTGGCTTATACGGTCTACTTATTTTTGAAAGGTCGCGATTTATTGCTGCCTTTTACGCTGACTTTTTTGTTGGTCAATATTTTGGGCATCATTATTTATTATCTCTATCCGGCGGCCCCACCTTGGTATGTTGACCAATACGGCTTTGAATTCGTTGCGGAAACCAAGGGCTATGCAGCTGGTTTGTTAAATTTCGATGCCATTATTGGGGTCGATCTTTTCAGAGATATGTATGATAAAAATGCCAATGTATTTGCGGCAATTCCTTCTTTGCATTCAGCCTTTCCAGTCATCCTGACTTACTTTGGCTGGAAAAAGGGATTGAGATGGGGAACTTTGATATTCAGTATTATAACGGTTGGTATTTGGTTTTCAGCCATTTATACCAATCACCATTACATTATTGATGTGCTGATGGGAGCACTTTGCGCTTTTGCATCGATCGGCTTATTTGAACTGGCTGCTAAGCAAAAGCCCATAAAAAATTGGATTGAAAGATATACTGCTCGTATCGTGTAATCAGAGATTGCTTCAAATATAAGTAGCTATCCTGAGTGAGGGCGGGTGAAAATTGATTTTCATGAATAGGCTAAATGAACGCATGGTGCAATATACGGCACCTCAACAGGCAAAACGATTGGGGGTTTATCCATACTTCCGAACCATCGAGTCCGAACAAGATACCGAAGTTCTGATCAATGGTAAGAATGTTTTGATGTTTGGCTCCAACAGCTATCTGGGCCTTACCAATCATCCAAAGCTTAAGGAGGCTTCCAAAAAGGCCATCGATAAGTACGGCTCCGGTTGTGCGGGTTCTCGTTTTCTCAACGGAACACTGGACTTGCATCTTGAGTTGGAAGAAAAGCTGGCTCGCTTTGTTGGAAAAGATGAAGCGCTGGTTTTTAGTACAGGTTACCAAGTCAACCTCGGTGTCATCTCCTCTTTGACGACTCGCCAGGATTGGATATTGCTCGACGAAATGGATCACGCGTGCATCATTGATGGCGCCCGATTGAGTTTTGCCAAGACCAGAAAGTTTGCACACAATAGTATGGAGGGCCTCGAAAAAGCCTTGCAGCGCGTTGATAAAGAGAAAATCAAATTGATTGTGGTAGATGGGGTATTCAGTATGGAGGGAGACATCTCCAACCTGCCAGAGATTGTCCGTTTGGCCCGAAAGTACGATGCCAATATCATGGTTGACGATGCGCACGGCTTGGGTGTACTGGGCGAGTATGGCAAGGGGACAGCCAGCCACTTTGGTTTGACAAATGAGGTAGATTTGATCATGGGGACTTTCAGTAAGTCTTTGGCCTCCATTGGTGGGTTTATCGCTGCGGATAGTGCTACGATTAACTTTTTAAAGCACCACGCTCGTTCACTCATCTTCAGTGCCAGTATTGCACCCGCCAATGCTGCGAGTGTTATTGCGGCCCTTGATTTGATTGAGTCCGAGCCGGAACGCATCCAGAAACTTTGGGACAATACCCACTTTGCCGCCAACGAGCTGCGCAATCTCGGCTTTGATACCGGCCATTCCGAAACTCCCATCATTCCCATCTACGTTCGCGATGTCAATAAGACATTCCGTTTGACGCGTATGTTGCTAGAAGAAGGGGTGTTCGTCAATCCGGTCATCACACCAGCTGTAAAGCCGGAAGACACCTTAATCCGATTCAGCCTGATGGCTACGCATTCTAAAGAACAGATTGAAAGGGCGCTCGAAAAAATAGAAAAGGTGAGCCGCATATTGGATTTGCCCAAGTTGCAAAACACAACCGTGCAATGAAAATTGTCGAAGTAAAAACAAAAAGCCAGCTAAGAACATTCATTGATTTTCCACACGACCTTTATGCCAGCGATCCCAACTACGTTCCTGAGTTGTATCTGTCGCAGAAAGAGTTGTTGAGTTCATCCAAAAATCCGTTCTTTCAGCACTCCAAACTATCCCTCTTCCTGGCCTTGGATGCCAAGGGGACCATTCTTGGGCGTATTGCTGCCATTCGCAATAATAAATACATCGAATTCAGCGAGCGTGCAGCTGGTTTTTTTGGCTTCTTCGATGTAGTCGAAAATTATGAAGTTGCCGAGCTGCTGTTCCAAAGGGCAGAGCATTGGATTAAAGAGGAGGGATTAGAATACATCATCGGACCTGCCAATCCCACTTCCAATGATACCATGGGCATATTGGTCAAAGGCTACGACCGCCCGCCCATCTTTCAAATGACTTATAACAAGCCTTATTATGTAGATTTTCTAGCGCGCTATGGCTTTGAGAAAGGCATGGACATATTGGCTTATTGGGTTACAAAGGAAACCATTAATCGGAAGGCCCTGCGCATTGCCGATGCCTTTGAAAAAAGACTGAATAATAAGGGCATTACCTTCCGGACGGTCAAACTTAAGAACTTCAAGGAGGAGGCCAAGGCCATCAAAAGTGTTTATCAAAAAGCCTGGGATAAGAATTGGGGTTTTGTTCCGCCGACAGATGAGGAATTTGATTTTCTGGCAGATGGACTTAAACTAGTCGTTGATCAGGACTTGGTGATTTTGGCAGAGAAGGAAGGACAACCCATCGGATTTGCCCTGGCACTTCCGGATATCAATCAGGTGGCCATCAACATGCGAAAGGGGCGTCTTTTACCCTTTGGAATCTTTAAATTGCTATTGGGCAAAAAGAAAATCAATGTCCTGAGAATCATTCTGTTAGGGGTGGTGGAAGAATACCGTAAAATGGGGATCGAGGCCATTTTTTATGCGCACATTATATCGAATGGCTTGAAGAAAAACTACGTGGCTGCGGAAGCTTCCTGGATTTTGGAAAACAATAAAATGATGAACCAGGGGCTGATCAACTTAAATGCCGAGGCGTATAAACGCTATCGGATATTCGAAAAGAAAGTAGACATCGTGCAAGCAAAGCAGGTTACGGCAACGGTTTAGCGCTGATTGGATAGCCGAAAATTGTACGACCCAAATCGATGATTTTAAAGAAGTTGTATGGATGCGCTTTGCTTCAGTCGACTGCTTAATGGAAGTAAATGAGTTTTGTACTACGGTTGATTGTGCGAAAATTTAGTGTCTAAGTTCAATATATCGACCTTTCGATAAGTCGTGCTTTTCAGTAACAAATAGAGTTAAATTACAGGATAGCATATTCGTTTTATCC
>JBCCSZ010000374.1:0-6336 GCA_039199225.1 Bacteroidota bacterium | reverse complement strand
CCGACATCCAGCTCAGTACCGTTGTGCTCGGCCGATATGGTTCCATCATTGTCGACATTTTCATTTTGTACTCTGACATAGCCTTCAAAACCAAAGACGTGATTTTTGAAAGGATCGGCCACAAAGCCCAATTTGTAGTTTTGCGTCGCCAGAGATTCTTCCCAAATGTGCAGGTTGCGAATGAAATTGGGCGATACCTCCCGATTGTAATTCAGGATGTTTTCATCATAGGTCAACTCCGTTTCAGCAAAGCGGTAACTCAGGGTTCCGTAGACATTCCACTTCTCTGCTCCATAGTTAAAATTGGTTCCCAAAGAAGTGCGGGTAAAACCACCACCCGCCATCGCATGATAGGACGTTACATTGCCCGTAAATCCAACCGGCTTTTTCTTTAGAATGATGTTGATGACCCCTCCCGAGCTTTCCGATTGGGTGTTGACACCAAGATGCGTTTGAACCTCGATTTTCTGAATATCGTCCGACCGCAGGTTGCGCAGGTAGGAAGCCAACTCCTGGCCACTCAACGAGCTGATCCGACCGTTGATCATAATGGTTGGCACCTCTTTTCGCATCAATATTTCTCCGTTGACATCGATGAGAATATTGGGCGAGCGACGCAGTACCTCTAAGCCATCAAAACCTGTTTTCAGTGGACTCTTTTCGACATTGAAAACCAATCGGTCCGCTTTCTTTTCGATGACCTCCCGCTCGGCTGTCACGACAACTTCCTCCATCGTACTGGCGGAGGACGAAAGGCCAATGGCACCAAGCTTAATGTCTTCACTTCCGACCTCTAAGACCTTGGTCCAATCTTCGTATCCCAGAAAGCTGATGGTGAGGGTGTGCGATCCAGTCTCTGTTGTCTTCAGAAGAAAATCACCTTTTTCATTACTGATTTCTCCAGTAATGATTTTGCCGCTCTCCGTATTTTTCAAATAGACATTGGCAAACTCAATGGCTTCTTTATCCGCATTGACAACCTGTCCGGAAATACTGATTTGTGCAAAAAATTTCTGACTGAACAGAAAAAGGGTTAAAACGAGTAAATACCTCATTTTAAAAATTGAACGTGACATGCTAATTTTTTTAAATTTTTAGATGATATTTTTTATTTAGTAGTCAGACCTTAACCGACAGATTCAATGACCTCCGAGCTCGGTTCCAACAAACGATGGAAGCAAGCTGCCAAGGCTTTTACATATGGAGTTTGTAGTAGTGTAAAATGATTTCCTGCCAATGTGACGACGCCAGCCGGATCCATCGCATAATCAGATAATGCTGGCACATCGGCCGTAGAGTCAGCTGCTTTCAAGTAGGTCAGGCGACATTTGACTTTACCCAAGGGACGGTAGCAGGCAACGGCCTTTTCAAGGCTCCGGATGGTATTAATAAATGCAAGCTGCTTTTCCAATTCCAGTGCATCGAAATATGGAATCATGGAGCGTATGTCCATCGGAACGGCCTGCTCAAATCGATGGCGTTTGTTTCTATCTTCCTTTAATTGCTGTAAGACTTTTTGCCACAAATCTGATAAGTCGTCCCCTTCGGACGCCAGCGCCATCTCCTCTCCTAGCCAAGTTTGTATATAGGCTTTTTCCTTTTCTACAGAAAAATCTTCAGCGGCTTCTTCTTCTTCAATAAAGTGAGTATCAATTAAAAACAATTGCTCTACTGTTTCGCCTTGCTGCTCCAACTGACGGGCGACCTCCAAGGCAAATACACCTCCTAGGCTCCACCCTGCTAGTACATAAGGTCCGTGGGCTTGTATGCTGGTGATTCGTTCCACATACACTGCTGCCAAGGCTTCCAGTGCATCGTTCTGTACTGCCAAACCGTCGAGTGTTGGACTGCGCAATGCCCAGCAATTCATCGTTTCCAATTCTTTGGCCAGGGCAATGTAGCCGTGTACATCCCCACTTCCATCATGGATAAAAAAGAGATTACCCTCTGTTTTGGTGGATGGCTCAAACAACTTGATGATTCCCTTTGAAGGACTGCTCACGGGTGAGGACGAGTATTTGGCTTGTGCCAATTCTCGGATGGTCGGATACTGGAACAACTCCACCAGAGCGATGTCCATTTGCCATTGGTCCTTTAGAAGCGCCTGCAGTTGAACGGCTCTGAGGGAATGACCGCCCAGTTCAAAAAAGCTCTGGTTGATGCTGATTTTTGCTGCATCTATTTTCAAAACTTCCGACCAAGCCTTTGTCATTTTTCTTTCCATTTCGTTGGTCGGCGCCTCGTACTGATCACTCATCTCATAATTAGGCGGCGGCAGCTTCTTCAGGTCGATCTTTCCATTGACATTCACCGGGAAGGCTGTCATATGTATGAAGCAAGAAGGAATCATGTAGGTCGGTAGCTGGGCAGATAAGAACCCTTGCCAATCATCGGTGGGGATGATTTTCTCACTCTTGTAATAAGCGGCCAGGAAATTATCTCCGGCTTCACCAAAAACCAATACGGCAACTTGGTCGACCATCAGATGCTTGGAGAGTGCTTGTTCGATTTCTCCCAACTCCATTCGATAGCCTCTAATTTTGACTTGATTGTCCTTACGTCCAACAAACGCTACCTGCCCATCGGGCAACCAACAACCCAAATCTCCAGTTCGGTAAAGGCGCTCGCCACTGTGGAAGGGATGCTCGATGAATCGTTCGCTACTCAATTCGGCTTGATTCAAATAAGCCCTCGCCAAACACGGTCCACCAATGCAAATTTCGCCAACAACACCTTGCGGCACCAAAGCAAAGTCTTCGTCAAAAATGTAAACCTCTGTTTGTCCCAATGGGCGACCGATACTGTTTTTGTCAAAAGACCGAACATCCTCCAAAACGAGTGCGTCGATGGTCGTTTCAGTCGGACCGTAATGGTTGTTGAGTTGAACATTTGGCAACTTTGTTTGAATGCTGTCTACCAATTTTTGATTCAAGGATTCTCCGCCAACACATAGGGTAGAAAGGCTCAGAGCATCTGCTACTTTCTCATCTACAAAGGCCAATAAACTGCTGTACAAGCTTGGAGTACCTTGCAACAGACTGACTTTTTGTTTTTGTAGCAGATGCAATAAAGCGGGAATGTCTTTCACAAGTCCATCGCTTGGAATGACGAGGGTACCCCCGCAAATCATTGGCAAGAAAATTTCCAGCAGCGAAACGTCAAAGACAAAATTAGTGAGCAGACAGGTTCTTGCTTCCTCATTCAAATGCAACAATTCGACCTCCTCTTGTAGACGCAAAGCTAAACTGCCGTGCTCAATCATAACCCCTTTGGGTTGGCCAGTTGAGCCAGAGGTGTAAATCACATAGGCCAACATACCTGGCTCAAGCTTTGGCAACTTTTGATCAACCAGAGACTCCTCTTGGTAGCATTGCGGATGCATCTGCAAATCCAGTATGGAGACACCCTCCAACGTTGGCAACACTTCTGCCCCTGCACGATCCACCAAGACCATCGGTACAGCAGCATCTTTCAGGATATAGGCCATCCGATCTTTGGGATAGCTTGGATCAATGGGAACGTAGGCCCCTCCGGCTTTCCAAATCCCCAACATGGCAATGATCATTTCGATGGATCGGCCCATGCAGATACCAACGAGACTTCCGGGCGTCAAACCTTGCTGAAGTAAATGCGTCGCGAGGCGATCAGCATATGTTTGTAATTGCCGATAATTGATGGCTGCCCCTTCATAAGATAAGATGACTTGATCCGGATTGTGTCGGACTTGGGCTGCAAATAAATCGATTGTCGTTGTGGCTACTTGCTTGGCCTTTTTTGAATTGTTGAAACCATTTAGTAGTTGTTCTCTCTCTAATGGCGGCAAGATGTCGATGTGAGCAATCGTTTTATCCGGCTGGTGTACAATCACCGATAAAATATTCTGTAAATAAATGGCAAATCTTTCAATGGTCTGTTTCTGAAATAAAGCCGTCGAATATTCAAAGCTGAGTTCAAAATGGGACTTGCTTTCAGAAGCGATCAGGGATAGATCAAACTGAGCTGTTTTTGGTCCCAAATGTGGGGAATCATCGGAAGCCTCCCCCTTCTGCGATGCAAAATTTTCAAAAGAAAATAGTACGTCAAATAGCGGATTGCGACTTGCATCCCTATCGATGTTCAAGGCATTCAAAAGTTCTTCATATGGATACAACTGATGGTCTAAGCATTGTAGCACGCGGTCTTTGACGGCATGGAGGAAATCCATAAAAGACTGTTGACCCTGCAGCTCCATTCGCAGAGGCAGGGTATTGACAAATAGTCCAACCATCCGCTCTACATCCGGATGGACCCGCCCGGAAACAGGACTTCCAATAACGATGTCTTTCTGCCCACTCAGTTTGTACAACAAAATATGAAAAGCAGAGAGAAACAACATAAAGGCAGTTGCCCCGGAACGCTCTGATAGTGCTTTTAGCTTTTGACTAACTTCTTCATCTACCCGAAAACTGTAGAAATCACCAGCAAATGTATTTTGCGAGGGCCTCGCATGGTCCAAAGGCAAGTTCAGCGCAGTGGGCTCATTGGCAAATAAGTCCAACCAAAAAGCTTTTTGTACGGCTAGTTGCTGCCCTTTTTCCCTTTGCTGCCAATGGGTAAAATCTTTGTATTGCAAGCGCAAGGGCGACAAGGCATTTCCTTGGTAGAGCCTTTCAAAATCCTGCAGAATGACGTTCTGTGATATGCCATCGGAAATGATGTGGTGCATATCAAACATCAGGTAATAATCACCATTGGGCAGTTGAGCCAATGCCATTCGGAGCAGAGGGCCTTTCTGAAGATCGAAGGGTTGAACAAAATTCTTAAAGACGATGGAAAGGTCGGTCGTTGTCGCTTGAATTTGTTCAATGGCAATGTCTATCGAAGGAGCAATTTTTTGTTTTGCCTGCTGGTCGATCCAATGAAAAGTCGTTCGAAAAATCTCATGTCGATCAACCAAGCGTTTTAGCGTAGCTTCCAATCGGACAGCATCAGGTCGACCTTCAAACTTTTGTAGAAATGGCATATTATAGGCCAAGGACTCTGTTGCCAGGCTATTGATAAAATACATCCGTTCTTGGGCAGAGGACAAGGGATAATATGCCTGTTTTGGTGCCTGCGGTATGGCAGTGTAGGCCGTTTTATCAAGTGCTTCCAAATGCTTGCAAAGACGGGCAATGGTCTGTTTGACAAATACCTCTGTCACTGGCAAAGTCACCTCGAAAGCCTTGCGAATTTTATTGGTCAATACTACGGCGTTGAGGGAATGGCCTCCTAGTTCAAAAAAGCTTCGGTCGGTAGAAATTTGCTCGGGCTTGAGGTTCAATATCTCTGCCCAAAGGGCTTGCATTTTTTCTTCTTTGGCATTGGTCGGTGCCACATAGGTAGTGGTCGACTGTATATCGGGTACAGGCAGGTTTTTTCGATCAATCTTCCCATGAGCAGTGAGGGGAATTTTATCGAGCTTTACAAAATGCAGCGGCAGCATATAATCCGGTAGGGACTTCGTCAAATGTTCAATGAAAGTGCTTCGTTCCACTGCTTCCTCTGCAGTATAATAAGCCACCAAGTATTTCTGACGTTCTTGTCCCAAAGCACAAACGACTGTTTCGCGAACGGCTTCCAGCAAAAGCAACTGAGATTCGATTTCACTCAATTCAATTCGGTAGCCCCTGATCTTCACCTGTTGATCCTTGCGACCAATGAATTCAATTTCGCCATTTGGCAACCAACGGGCTAGGTCACCACTTCGATACATCCGCGCTCCGTCGACAAAGGGATTGGGAACAAATTTTTCTGCTGTCAGTTCCGATCGATTCAAGTAGCCCCTAGCGATGCCTGCACCTGCAATACACAATTCGCCGATGGCCCCTTGGGGCTGTAGCTGCAATTCATCAGACAGGATGTAAACGGCTGTATTGTGTATGGGTCGACCAATGGGAATACTGCCTTTGTAAGGATTTCTCAGATCGAAGTGGGTTGTGACGACGGTATTTTCTGTCGGACCATAATTGTTGTAAATCGACAGCTTTGGCGATTTGGACAGAGATAAAACATCACCACCCGTTAGGATTTTCAAATCTGGCAATGCACTGTCGCTTTCCGCCAATTCCTGGCAAACCAGTGGCGGTAAGAAGGTGTGGCTGATTTGGTTCTCAACAAAAAACTGAATCAATTGATCTACTTGCAAACGCCATTCACTGTTGGCAATCGGCCAGAGCGAAGCACCACATAGTAGGTAAGGATAGATTTCCCAGGCAGAGGCATCAAAGGCTACCCCGGCAAACAAGGTGCCGCGGCTTGCAGCAGTCAGTCCGTAAACATCCTGGTGCCAATAGCATAGATTAACCAATCCACCAT
>JBCCSZ010000373.1:0-6489 GCA_039199225.1 Bacteroidota bacterium | reverse complement strand
CCTTCGTATAAGCCATCTTTAAAGAAAAAGCGATAATCGGCTTTGACCTCAAGATCGAATTCCTGATAAAGGTTACTCTTTTTTTGTGCAAAGATGAATGCAGGAGACAGCAATAAAAATACAAAAGTGGAGATTATTTGTAGCCGTTGGTAACGCATGTCTTGAAAATTTTGGTATATCAATCGAGAAAGGAAAAAGCTCGTATGCCGACCGACAGTAAGTCAGGAAAACAGTCAGTGACATACGAGTAAAGGGTTTTTTATTTGGCTCGTTTTAAGCCATTCTGAGTGAAGTCACTTTCCTTTAAGCCAGTTTTGAAAGCGTAATTTTCGAATAAAAGTTCTGTCACTTTACCACTTTGATGGTTGGTCATCACCATTTTTCCAGAGCGCCAATACTGACCAGCATACTGATCGTAATCGTGATAGGTCAACGTTTTCAGCAAAGCATTTTTGCGATCGTAGAATTCTATTTTTTCCAGGCGATAGCCCTTATCCTTATTGTACCAAGCGATTTGGCGAGTGTAGCCAGATTTTTTATCGACCGGGAATCGTTCAACGACTTCAATGTGAGCACCATTTGTTTTTTCAGCGCGCAGGTACTTGTAAGTATACTTGTCGACTTCCTGAGAAGAAAGGTCTTCGTAAGCAAACTCGCTGCCCATGAAAGGACCGGATTTGTTATTAGACGAAATGCGCTTGACCCGCGCAATGGCTGGCAAGTACAACCACTGATCGTCCGATCCTTGTCGGTGTGTGTAGGTCAAGGTCGCAGTACCCTTTACATCCCGGGGGCTCTGAAAGACAATGAGCGACTTATCCCCATCGTCGGCCATTTCCAGCGTTCGGTTGCTGAGCAAACGTTCGCTCACCTGGCCATTCTTGTTCCGAAGGATCATTTTGAGGTTGGACGTTGAACTTTCAAAACCAACATCTGCCTGATCTGCAGCTTGTGCTACGGCCAATCCCTTTTGTTCCGGAGACTGTGCCTCCATCGAGTTGGCCATTAAAAATGTGAGAAAAAAGATTGGAAGAATGATTCTTAAGACTTTCATTTTATAATGATTTTAGTTTTTATAAAAGTGATTTAGTGCCATATGAATTCTTCAGGGCGTTTTATTAGATTAGGCTTTTACCAGCTCTGGTGTAGCCTCCTTTTGTATGGTCGTTTTGCGGCTGCCCACAGCAATCAGCAGACCAGGCAGTAGCAAAAAGTCGATCACCAGCGCCACGATAATGATGATGGTAGACACCAGCGCCATTCCCGAGTTCATCCCAAAGTCGGACTGCGCCAATACCATAAAGCCAGCCGTCAAAACCAATGAAGTTGCGATCAATGCCTTTCCAACCGTCTGGAACGCATAGCGGACAGCTTCCTCCGGCGACTTGTTTTGCTCTCTCCTGGCGCGTAAGTATTTCGAAATAAAGTGAACAGTGTCATCGACTATGATACCCAGTGTCATCCCAAATACGATGGCAATACCGGAGTTGATCATACCGGAGCTTACCGCCCAAATACCAAAACCGACCGTCACAGGTGTCAAGTTGGGGATGAGGCTGAGGAGGCCATATTTAAAACTTCCTAGAGCCAGAATTAGAATGATGGAAATCAAAACGATGGCAAAGGCCGTCCCCGACATCATGCTGTTGATTTGACGGCGACTGAGATGTGAAAACATGCTGGCACTGCTGGTGCCGTGGGTGAACATATGCTCGGGGGCATTGCCTTTGAGCCAACCTTCGGCTTTTTCTGAAAAGGCAATCATATTATTGCTGGATAGGTTGGTCGTCGTAATGGTAAAGCGTGTCTCCGACTTATCGACATTGACCTGGTTGTTGAGGTCCAGACCAAAAGGCAGGCTCATTTCGTAGAGCAATAAATACTGTGCGGCCTCCTCCCGGTTGTTGGGAATGGTGTAGTAGTTTGGATCATCGCCATGCATGGATTTATTGATACGGCGAGTAATTTCAGAAAACGTATTGACGTGAACTACCTCCGGTTGTTCGTACAGCCAGTTTTCAAACTCATCCAATTTTTGGAGATATTCCGGATTGTTGATGCCGCCACTTTCGCCAGCACCCAGCGAAAATTCCAGATTGTAAATTCCTGTGAGGTTGTCGCTGATGAAATCTGTATCCGTTCGGAACGCCACATTCTTGCTGAAGTAATTGACAAATTCGTCGTTGAGTTCGTTGCGAAGTGACAGCAGGGAGATGCCTATGATGGCAAAGGTTGATCCCCAGAGTAGTGGTCGATTGTTGCGAATGACAAAATCGGCCATGCGGTCGATCCATACGTTGGATACCCCCTCTGCGCTCGTGCTTGCCTTGACGCGGATGGGGAGGATGGACATCAGGGCAGGCAGGGTCGTCACGGAGAAAAGAAATGCCCCCAACATCCCCACAGCAGTGATATTGCCCAGGTCGTGAAACGGAGGTGTATCACTGAAATTCATAGTCAGAAAGCCGATGACAGTGGTGATGCTGGTAATGAAAACGGGCATGTAATTCAACCGGAGGCTTTCGAGGATGGCGGCGCGTTTGGCCATGCCTTTTTGCATATTTTGGATCATGGAGATCAATATGTGGATGCTATCGGCGATGGCGAGGGTCATGATGATGGTGGGGGCAGCCGCCGAAGGCGGCGTCAGTTTGATGCCCATCCATCCAGCAAAACCCATGGCCGTCATAATGGATAAAATGATCACCAGCAGAGTGGTTAAAGTAGCGCCGACGCTGCGTGTGGCCAACCAGATGGCAATGATGATCACCAGAAACATGATTGGGATGAGGGTAGCCATATCTCCTTGCGAAGTCTCCTGAAAGGCATTGTTGAGCATCACCATACCAGAGGCATAAGTTTTCAGCTCCGGATTTTCGGTCTCAAAAGTCTGGACCATATTTCTGACGAAGGAGGTTATTTCATCGTTTTCCGTCAGCTTCTCGCCAGGTACTCGGACCGTAATATTGACAGCGGTAATTGAGCCATCCTTGTTGACCAGTCGATTGACCAGCAAGGGTTCGTTGATGGCTATTTCCTTAATCGCGGCAAGTTCTGTCGGACTCTTTTCGAGCGATCCCTCTACGAGGTCTTCCACAAATAGGTCGTCTCCTTCGGCCTTGGTATGTTGAAAATTGGTGATGGCATCTACACGGGTAGAGTAGGGGGTCTGCCAGGCTTCTTGTGTCAATTTTTCAATGGCTGCCAAGGTTTGGGGTGTAAAAACGTCGCCATCTTCAGGACTGATGACAATGAATACATTATCATCTTTTGAATACTTTTCCTGTAGAGCAGTGAAAGCTTGTAGTTGTGGATTGTCTGCCCCAAAGAACGCTCGATAGTCGGTATTGAATCCCAAAAATTGGCCACCCATTCCGATGGCGAGTCCTAGTGTGATGGTGCCTAAAAGAACCAGCCATCGCCGTTTGAGAATCCACTCTCCCCATTTGACAGTAAAAGAAGAGGGTGTCTGGTCAGCTTGTGGTAGATGTTGCATAAGGTCAGTAATTTTGATTTTTAAAGTAGAAAGGCTAAAAAACCGCTGTACGACTTGTCTGGTCATTCCCTTATCGAACAGCCTCTTGTTTGGATAATTTTAGCCGCTAAGCTTGTTCTGCTTTCAGATAGTACGATTTTCGTAGTAAATACATTTGAGCTTTTTATTTGTTCGGTATTCGTACTATTTTATTTTCGTAAAGTCTGTTTTTAGGAATAAATGGACGTCGAGGCAAAGGAGCAGTCTTTGTTTAAGGGGTTGATTATGAGTTGTTTAGGAGGAAGAGGTAAAAGTTTTTGGAAAGTACTTGCAGGTGAGGATATTTCAATGAGTGGCTGAGAAGGGTAAGACAGTTGGCTGATGGGAAAATAGGAAGGAGGCCCTGCCGAGAAGCGACAGCGGCCAAAATGAGCCATTTTAGTTTAGAATATAATAGAGGGTGGGATAAATAATTTATGAAATAAAATGTCCCGCCCTCCTCCTCCAGGTACCACAATACCCGAAGCCAGCCAACCATAGGAGTAGCCCTTGCTACTATAATCAAAAGGGATAGTGCGCACTCACGATCAGAACGATCGGCATAAAGATAAATAAAATAATTTTTGTGTTCAAATTTTAAAATAAAAAGTTTTAAAACTTGATTAGCTGTTTTGTCTATTGA
The DNA here is from genome assembly GCA_039199225.1 of Bacteroidota bacterium. Classification (GTDB taxonomy): domain Bacteria; phylum Bacteroidota; class Bacteroidia; order Chitinophagales; family Saprospiraceae; genus JBCCSZ01. The sequence goes on along the minus strand of JBCCSZ010000373.1, from coordinate 2,332 downwards.
TCCAACTGTCGCCTGGTTGATCATTGCCCTACACTACCAAGGACCCCCTCGTTTGACTTGGTAAAAGCCCTGGCCATCAAATCGATAAATCCCTTGGCCAGTTCCCCACCACATGGTTCCCGATTGGTCTTGATACATACTTTGTACGCAGCAATTGAGGCCGTCTTCTACCCTAAAGACAGTGAATGCCTCTGGGCTGGAAAGGGGTACAGACGTATCAAATCTCGTCGTACTACCCCTGGCGGTAATCCAAATGATGCCCGAGTTTGTTCCACAAATCCCCCAGACCTCACCTCCACCCAATCCATCTTCTACCGTAAACTCTGTAAAGCTTTTTCCATCGTATCGGCAAATACCTCCCTCCATCGTAAACCAAATATTTCCCTTTTGATCTTGAAACAGACCACCTGCTACATTGTCTCCCAAGCCTTTCTTTGCTGTGATATTTTCAACCGCTTGTCCATCATAACGGAAAACGCCTCTGTCTTGCGAAGCAAACCAAATGTTGCCCGCTTCATCTTCCATGATGTCTTTCACATTTATCAAAGGGAGCCTTTCAAACAGCGAAAAGTATTGATCGCTTGAGCCGCTAACAGTTGGATGATATTGGTAGACACCTTCTTGGGTCCCCACCCACATCTGGCCAGATTGATCCACAAGAATACTTTTGCGACCAATTTTGATATTGCCCAGTCCATCTTTTTCCGTAAAGCTTCTAAAGGTCTTCCCATCGTATTTGATCACCCCGTAGTGGGTCCCAAACCATATGTTGCCATTTTTATCTTCTGCCATAGCATGAACACTGTTTCCATCATTCTGATTTACATGCTCATTGGCGCGAAAAAATGCTGCCTTGCTGTAGTACTCCAACGTCTTTCCGTCGTATCGGGCTACGCTTTGTCCGGCTGGACCAAACCAGAGATGCCCCCTGGAATCCTGAAAAATGCTTCTGATGTATTGACTCACCAGATTGGAGTCGTTGTAAGGATTGTGCTGAGGCATTAAAGGGGGTGGTGTTCCGATCACCTCCGGACTTGGTTTAGAGGTCCTACTTGTATCTCTCGGCGAGTTTGTATTTACTTGGCCATTGCAAGCAGTCACAAGCAGTGCCACTGCGGCCAAAATAGTCATTAGAGGGTGAATAAAAAGGTTCATCATTTTCCTTGGTCTTACTTGAGCAATCTGCCAATGTTATTTTGCTGTCCTCGATCGTTGTCTCTTTTGCATTGATTTTTTCAAATGAATACTGCCTTTTTCGCATGGCCTTTGCTGTATTTTTCCTTCTTCATGTTGGTGTATGTTCAATTGAATTTCGCCAGGCATTTCATAAGAATACATCTCCCAAAGAGAGTCTTTTGAATTGTGGATGATGAATTCGTTCTTTGGCTCATTGACTTTCCACTTGCCAATCAGTGGTGTGAGATCGGCCTTGGTATCGTGATTTGTCGTACAGTTGAACAAGGCTAAAAGGCTTAGTAGGCAGCGTTGTTGGGGCATTATTTTGCTTTTGATATTTTTTGTAATGGGGAAGAATGGCTTGGTTTATTCTGTGGTGGTCTCCGCCTGATTGTTGGTCTCTATGGTGAGTATAGCCTCATTTTTGAAGACCTCCAAATTTTGTATCCTAAAAGCAGTTTCGGCTTCCGCTCTAATGGTATAGAACCTTGTGACACAATTTCCAAATTGATGTTGCTTGTCGGAATCTACTGCTCCGAATGAAAGCAGCACTCGAAAGCTGATCTTTGGAAATTCACTTTGAAGTCTGTCAGCTAATTGCATTGTGAATGCTAGGCCCAGCTCAAAAAACGCCAGACTGTTGTAATTTATCACATCGTCGACGTAGTCATCGATGTGGAAATGATTTTCTATGTCTTCATAGGCACATTTATCCACGGCAGTTGCCAATTCTTTTTCGGGAATGAATTGTGCGTCGGACTTCAATAGCACCAGATCGTTGCCAACCAAGAATGGACAGTGGAGTAGATGGATCAATTTTTTAGGAAGAGCAGCAGATTTTTCCTGGTAGTTGTATTCCAAACTTTCCAGTAAATCGTCCATTCTTTTATTCGTTCGAAACGCCTTCACCTTAGGTGGAATTTTCCGTTGGTACGGATGTAAATAATGGTTTCCGAACTATTGTTTGTCTCCACTGAATGCTTGGCCTTACCATTGGAGGTGAAATAGCTACCAGGGTCTAGAGACTTGATTTCCTTGGTTTGGGGCATCTGGTATGCGGCTGCTCCTGTTATGACGATGGCATGAAAGCTTTGACCTTCACTGAGAATTTCTCCCTTGAATCCGGCAGGAAGCTTCAGGAGGTTTCCCGTCCTAT